>JAZQAS010000116.1:0-2307 GCA_045545335.1 Candidatus Avispirillum sp.
TATTATGCTACGCATAGTGATATTGTCCTGCGGACAGTTTATGGCGAATAGAATATCACGAAACCGATAGGTTTCATATCACTTTCGCAAAGCGAAAATATCACGCTGACTTTAGTCAGCATATCACTTATCAGACAAAAAAAGAGAAGACTCGTTATGATACGAATCTTCTCTTTTCTGTTGTCAGTGGGTTTGGGCTACTGCCCAAGTGCATTTGTACTTACAAATGCGATGCTGGTTCTTAGCTGAATTTAAAAGAATTCTATATTCTCCGATAAGAACAACGCACTTTCAGCCGCCCTGTTTCATTCTCTACAGACTTTTATCGTATTTTGCGTATTCAGATTTTTTGCAAATAAACTCGCTTCTTAATCCCCCACCCGCTCAACGTCGGTATCGGTGATCTTGCCCGTGGTCTTGTCGATCTCGGCCTCGTATTTCCATCTTTCGCAGATGAACTCAATGTCATAGCTGTCGCCGTCGTCCGTGGCGAGAACGTGCTTGCATTTTTCACCGTCCACCCCGAAATGCTCAATGGCAAGGCTGACCGCCTTGTCCTTTGAAAGGGAGGAGACGGGGAGAGAAACGAATGCGCAGCCCCAAAGGCTGAGGGCAAGGGTGATCGCCGTAATGGCGAAAAGTATCTTCTTCATAGAGACCTCCTTTTTTATATGTAGGTAGCTTTTCCGAAAAAGCTGCCGATTATAAATAAAGCCAAAAGGAATAAGAATAATTCCTATTCTTATTATATACAAGCTTTCATATAATTGCAATAGGAGATACAAATTTTTTGAAGGTAAGGAAAAATATAAAAGCAGAAGAAAAATTAATGATATTTTTTGTGAAAAAAAACGTAAATTCCGTCTTGAAATTGAAATGTGGCGGTGTTATACTTAGATATCAAAATATTTCAAAAAATCGGAGGCATTCAGTATGGAAATTTCAGTAAGACCTGAAACCATGGAAAGAATTACAACAAAAGAGCTTGCAGATAAGTTTATCGAAGCTGAGATCGCAAAGGTTCGCGCGCAGGTAGGAGACAAGAAGGTCCTTCTCGCTCTCTCCGGCGGAGTAGACTCCTCCGTGGTAGCGGCCCTTCTCATCAAGGCCATCGGCAAGCAGCTTGTTTGCGTTCACGTAAACCACGGCCTTATGCGTAAGGATGAGTCTGAGAACGTTGTAAAGGTATTCTCCGATGAGCTGGATGCCAATCTTATATACGTAGATGCAACAGACGGCTTCCTCGATCTTCTCGCAGGTGTTTCCGATCCCGAGAAGAAGAGAAAGATCATCGGCGCTGAGTTTATCAACGTGTTCGCAGATGAGGCAAGAAAGCTTGAAGGCATCTCCTTCCTTGCTCAGGGTACCATATACCCCGATATCCTTGAGTCTGTAAAGCAGGCAGAGGGCAAGAAGGCAGTTAAGTCTCACCATAACGTAGGCGGCCTTCCCGAGGATCTTCAGTTTGAGCTCTGCGAGCCCATCAAGCTTCTTTATAAGGACGAGGTAAGAGTAGTTGGCGAGGCTCTCGGCCTTCCCCATGCAATGGTATACCGTCAGCCCTTCCCCGGCCCCGGCCTTGGCGTAAGATGCCTCGGAGCCATCACCCGCGACCGTCTCCACGCGCTGAGAGAGGCAGATGCGATCCTTCGCGAGGAGTTTGACGTTTGCGGCCTTTCTGAGAAGGTATGGCAGTATTTCGTAATCATCCCCGATATCAAGTCCGTCGGCGTAAAGAACGAGAGCCGCTATGAGGGCTGGCCCGCAATCATCCGCGCCGTAAACACAAAGGATGCAATGTCCGCAACCATCGAGGAGATCCCCTACGAGAACCTTCATAAGATCGTAAACCGCATCACAACAGAGGTTGAAGGTGTCAACCGCGTCCTCATGGACCTCACACCCAAGCCTGTTGGAACCATTGAATGGGAATAAAGCAGAGCTTTATTCCCATTCAATGAACTATGATTGCCCTTCGGGCAAGTTATGAGTTATGGTTGGCTTCGCCAAGTTATGATGCACCTTCGGTGCAGTTGAATGAACGAGGCAATCATATCATAACGAGTGCGAAGCACTCTCATAACTCTAAACTCATAACTAAAAAGGAGAAAAACTATGGCAGACAGTATTTTGAGAGATAAATCAAAAGCATTTGCCAAAGAAATTGTTTTTCTTTGCAGACAGTTAAGAGAAAGCAGAGTAGAAGGCGTTTTGATCAATCAGTTGCTTAAAAGTGGCACGTCGGTTGGTGCAAACGTTCACGAAGCGCAGTATGCACAAGGAACAAAGGATTTTATTTCAAAATTT
>JAZQAS010000117.1:0-19824 GCA_045545335.1 Candidatus Avispirillum sp.
CCGGACACAGGAGTTTTTAGTTCAGCAATTCGTTACGTCCGCGTTGACTATGCTTAAATCATCGCCGACCATACCGACTTTAAAAATCTTCCCTATACAAAGGGGCTGTCGCACATACGACAGCCTTTTCAGCAGTAAAATTACGGTTTAGCGGGGAGATGCACCAATGTAGGGGAGGATATTATCCTCCAGATTACAACCGCAGTTTATTTTTGACGCTTACGTCAGTAAATGAAACGAATGAATCAATTGTAGGGACAGGCGTCCCCGACTGACCGGTGAAGACGTATAGTCTCCCTGTAAATATCGTTTCTGTTTGCGGACAGTCGAGGACGCCTGTCCCTACAGTATATCCGTTCATTACTCCGACAAAATATAGGTATTCTAAACTGTCTGCTATCGTGCAGATATGAGGACGTGCAATGCACGCCCCTACATTAATGTAACTGCATATCTTCCCGTCAAACCAAAATTTGAAGAATAAAGGCTGTCGCTAAATGCGACAGCCCAGATTTTAATTAAGATAGATCAGGAATTTCTTGCGAAGGTCTCTGCAGCGCCTGCAGCCTCTGCGCTTCTTTCCTCCATTACGCAGATATCACGCATAAACTTTGTGATAAGGTCGATCTGGGAGGGCTTATTCTCGCGGAGCCATGCCTCTCTGTACTCAGGGAGCCACTCTTCAACGTCTGCAAGAATAGCGTTTCCGTCCTGATAATCGGGATGGTTCTTCAGGCGGAGATGAACACGGTTCACTATCTGGATCGCGCGGCATGCAAGAAGAAGGTCGATATATCTTTCATCGTCCTCGGAGATGGACTTGAGAGTTGCGATGACCTCGTCAAGCTTTGCATTATTTGCAATAGCCTTTTCCATATCGCACTCAAGCTCGGTCTTTCTGCCCTCAACGGTATTTGCGCTGTACCAGTACATAAAGAGCATCCAGTCGCAGGTGCGCTCGCAACGGCCCATTGTTCTGATGATATCGATAACGTTGATATCGTCGGAATCGTAAAGGAGGGAGCTTGCCGCGCTCTCAAACTCGGGAGTGAGAACGCCGTCTGCATTCCATCCCTTCTCTGCGCCTACTACCATACCGTAGAGGTTGCAGTTCCAGGGTGCAATATGGCCGAAGTCGCCCCAGTTCGTATTGAGGATACCGAGAGCGCCGTGCTTTGTGCCGTAATCAACGAGCTTTGTGATATTGCCCTCGCTTCTGTCGATCTCCTCGATGAAGCGGTTCCAGCTGGAGGTGCCGGGGCAAACGATCTGCTTCATACCTGCCTTTGCGAGAGTTTCCACCTTTGTTTCATCGGGGTTCTTCTCGTAGGTCCAGTTGAGCATAATGGTATCTGCGGGGATCTCGGAGAGCTTCTCGGGATGGTTGAGCGCGATATCGCCCCACATCATAACGGTCTTGCCGCGGCTCTTTACGTGATCTATGATCTTCTTTAAGAACTTGAAGTACTCCTCGCCCTCGTCCTTGCCCTTGTTTCTGCCCTGGCAAAGGTCAAAGGTCTCGTCGCAGCAGATATTGAACTTATTGGAACGGAAAAGAGGAATGAACTGATCGATCATGCTGCCCACTACCTTGATGGACTCCTCGTTTGAAACGTCGATGGTGTGATGTGCCATCTTTTCCATCCAGTATACCTGCCAGGGGTGCCAGTCCTCATACTCGCAGAGGTGACGCCACTTATCGCTCTGGAGCAGGTTATAAAGGTGGCCGAAGGTTGCAAGGGAGGGAACGAGCTCGATAAAGTTATCGTAGCAGTAGTCGTCAAGAGCGATGATCTCGTCAGGCTCGAGAACGTTCTCGGGTGTCATGATGCCGTCGTACTCAACGAAGCTGAACGCATCCTCAACGTAGAGCTGGAGAGCGTTTATCTTATAGTATGCAAGCTCATCCGTGATCCTGAGAAGCTGCTCGAGAGTGGGAACGCGGCCTCTGGTTACGTCGTGATAAAAGCCTCTCTCGCAAAAGTCGGGAGCATCCTCAATGTGGCAGGCAGGAAGGCTGTCGCCATACTCGTGGATGATCTGACGGAGAGTCTGAACGCCGTAGTATGCGCCTGCGGCGCCGTCACCCTTGATGCATACGCAGCAGGGGCAGATATCGAGGGTATAGCCCTCGCCGCCGTCGCCGTGGCTGATCTTGACTGCAACGCCCTCGGCGGGAGCTACCGTCAGCTTTGCTACGGTGCCTGTAAGCTCCTCCATCTCATATTTGAGAAGAGTTGCTATCTTTGATATTCTTGCATCGCTTCCGAGGGCTACGGATATCTCACCGATAGCGCCGAGAGAAAGGACGCCTTCTTTTTCTTCTACAAGTCTGGGGGTAGGAATGATCTTCATATCTCATCTAACCTCATTTCTTAAATTTGGAGATAATTCTCATCATATCCATTATACATTACCCCCGCGCTCTTTTCAACCCTCGCCCGATTATTTTTGGTTGCTTTGTTGATTTAAATTCAGTTGAAGCTACGGCTACAGATAAACTAAGATATAATGCAGACCCCTATGGCGAAGTTTCTTTGCTTCTTTCTTTTCAAAGAAAGAAGAGAAAATATCTCCCAACAAAAAACCGACGGAGAGAGCCGTCGGTTTTTTGGTGATATTAAATATCTTTTATTTCTCGCTCTGAGAAGTAGTTGCATTCACGCTTACTTCCTTTACGTTATAAACGATATCGGGCTCGTAATCCACGGGATACTTATCCATAAGGGCGTTCATATCCTTTGTATACTGCTCATCGCTGAGGGTCTTTCTTACCTCGGATATCCAGGAAGCCTCTCCATCGGGAAGCTGATAGAGGATATAGGAGCCGACATCTACGTGAACTACGCCGACGTCGCCCTCCTCGCGGTCCTTATCAAAGATCCAGTCAATAAGCTCCTCGGCAAAGTCGCCGCGGTTGATCTCCTCTGCGGTGCCGCCCTTGAACTTTTCAACAAGCTCGTCGAAATGCTCCTCGGTGGGGTCCTCCTGCCAGTTCTTATAGATGGTCTCTGCCTTGGTGGTTGCCGCGGTGGCATCGCTCTCGTCCTTCTCGAAGAAGATATACTTAACGCCCTTGAGAGGAACGTCATCGCGATAGAGGATACCGTTGATGGTGTTCAGCTCATCTGTGGGCAGGAGCATAGCAACGGTAACGTCGCCGCTGGACTCCTTCTTCGTATGGATATCGTAGGGCTCGCGGTCTGCCTGGAAGGCCCACTTGCAGAAGGCGGAATCCTTATTATAGCTTGCGCGGTACACGTACTTACGCTGGAGCTGAGCCTCGATGGTATCGGCAAAGCGATCGTAATCGTTAAGGAAGTTATTCTTTGTGATGATCTCCCTCATAGTATTGATGAAGCTTTCCTCATCGGTGCACTTCTTCAGCTTTTCCGCATCCTTTGCGGGCACGGTGTTTTTGATATAATCAAAATGGAGAAAGCTGTCGCGATTCTTTTCATAATACTCGGCGCACTCGTCCTCGGAGAACTCGTAACCATCCCAAAGCTTCGTATAATACTTATTGGCAAGGTAGCGAAGCTCGTTTGCCTTTCGCATTATATCCTCGGTGACGCCATCGCCGTATACCTTTTCGATATAATCAGCGGTGGACATCTTTGCCTCGGCGGCAAGGGTGGTATAATTTGCGATCTGATCGTCAATATCCGCCTTATCCTCCTTGGAGAGGGTCATACCCTCCGCCTTTGCCGCATCGGCAAGGGCGATCATCTCGCGGAGCTGACGGTATACCTGAAGGGTCATATACTGCTGCCAGTTATAATCCTCGCTCTGCTCCTGAGTCATCAGGCTCTTTGAGGGATCAAGGCCGAGAACGTCCAGATAATCGCTGTAATCCTCCAAAAAGGAGCGATAGTATGCATTGAAATAATAGATGAACATACCGTGGGTGACCGTGGTGGTATCTGTCCAGACTGCGTCAGCATTAAGGTCTGCAGCAGCAGTTTCGTTTTTGCCGTTATCCTTTTTATCATCATCTCCGCCGGCCTTTCTGCATCCGAAAAGGGAGAATGCAAGAACCACGGCAAGGATCAGAGCAATTGATCTTTTTGGGGTCATATAATATCCTTTCGCGCTTTGAAGGCTCAAAGCTTCTCTTATCAAAATCGAGGATGCCGAAAGGCACCCCCGATCCTTGGTTTATTACTTGGAAGAAGAAGAGGAGGTATCGCCGAGGTCAACCTCTTTTACGTATCCCATACCCTTGGAGTGCGCCTTAACGACGTGCTTATCCATAAGGTCGGAGATATCGGAGGAGTACTGCTCGTTCTTGAGGCCGTTATCAGCCTGAACCTGCCACTTAATGTCGTTATCGCCGCAGAAGTATACAAGGTAATAGCCCTTGCCCTCTACCTTAACGATCTCGCAGTCGCCTTCTTTTCTTGCGCTGTCATAAGCCCAGTCGCCAACCTCTGCAGCGATAGTGGTCTTATCTGCGCCCTCTACGAGAGCATCCTCATATGCGCCGTCGCCGTAGCCCTTATCGGGGTCTGCGAGAGCGATGAACTTTTCCTCTGTAGCTGTTTCCTTGTACTCCTCGAATACCTTCTCAGCTGCAGCCTTTGCATCCTTATCGCTGTTCTTGTACTCGGAAGCGAGGAAGGGGATGTAACGGTAATCCTTGAGGGTATATGCATCGCGGTACATACAAGCGAGACCGAGGTCTGCGTTATCCTCAACGGGGAGGATCATATATACTGCGTATGTGAGAGCCTTGTCATCCTTGATGACCTTGGTCTCGTAGCCCTTTCTTTCCTTATCGAAGAGCCACTTATTAAGCTCGCTCTCGGAGGAGTTTGTTGCGCCCTCTACGAGAAGCTTTTCGATCTCATCATCGATATCGATCTTTTCCTCCTTCATCTCTTCCTCAGTCATATCCTTATAAAGGTCTGTTCTGAGGTAGCTTTCAACGAAGGTCTTGAATGTCTTTTCATCAGTTGTAGCAGCGAGGGTGTTTGCCTCGTTGAGAAGACGCTCAGCCTCTGCCTTATCAAGAGCTTCGGCAGCTGCCTTCTCATCGTCTGTTGCATCCTTCTTTACCTCAGCCTTTTCAACCTTGAAGGTGTAGGAGAGGTAGTTTACCTTGTTGAAGGAGTCAACGTTGTCCTCGTAATACTTGTCCCAGTCTGCCTTATCGAACTCATAGCCCTCAACGATATGCTCGGAGTAGTGGGAAGCGAGCTCGGAGAGCTCAACGCACTGGCGGAGAACCTTCTCGTTAACGCTTGCGCCGTAAACTGCAGAGAGGTAGTAATCGAGAGTTACGCCGTAGAGCTTAGCATTCTGCTCCATTGCCGCGATGGTCTCGTCGATGGAGCCGTGATCGTGGCCGTCGTTCTCATCGGGCTCAAAGCCTGCAGCCTTTGCAGCCTCAGCGAGAACGAGAAGCTGCTGAACCTGAGACTTTGTTGTGCTCATGAAGAAATCATACCATGTTTCCTTCTCGGTATACTTCTGAGACTCAAGAGGCTTGGAGGTATCAAGACCCATCGTCTCAAGCATGGAGGAGTAGGAGGATACGTAGTTCTGGTATGTTGTGTTGAAATAGTAGGACATCATAGCGGAGGAAACCTCGAAGTTCTCGCTGGACATAGCTACGCTGTTTCTCTGAATGAAGCCACTCTCAACAACATTGTAAGCAACCACAAGGCCGCCTACAATTACAAAAGCAAGAATAACGGCAACAACGGCAATAACGTTCTTTGCGCCGCCCTTCTTCTTGTTTGTGATAGTTTTGCTCATTGGAAATGAACCGCCTTTCATTATAATGAAAAATTATAAACAAAATAAGTGTCAAAAGACACGCACACAACATTATAGCATATCTCTTTTCTTTTTTCCACAAAAACAAAATTTTTTATGTAAAAAATAAATGAATAATTTTGGGAATAACGCATAAAATTTGCAAAAAAGCATACGGTTTTCCTCCCGTAGGCGCAAAGATCCAAAGCTTTTGCGGCCTTTCGGAAAAGGATATAGCTTTGAGCAATTCCCGGCACCGGTGCTGTTGACTATAAAATATGTAATTTTTTCAAAAAAGCTCTTGACAACACAAAATAAGTGTGATATTATAATTAGGCTCTAAATGAGTGTGCGCCCTTAGCTCAGCGGATAGAGTGCCCGGCTACGAACCGGTAGGTCGCAGGTTCGAATCCTGCAGGGCGCGCCAAAAAAGAAAGAAGCTTACGCTTCGTTCTTTTTTTATCCAAGCCGCAGGCTTGGCATATCATCACGCATCAGCGTGCATATCATCAGCCCTTCGGGCTGTATCTCATCACGCGTCAGCGTGCATACTCCTGCGGCTTGATGATATACAACACTTCGTGTTGATGATATGCAATTCCTTCGGAATTGATGATATACAAGGCTTCGCCTTGATTTGTTTTCGGAAATGTAGTATAATACTCCCGAGAGGAGTGGTCATATGTCAAAAAATTATTTACTTATATATTCTGAACAGCTTGCGACAGAAACAGAATTGCTTTGCCAAAACATCAAAGCACCAACTAACACTCTTTTTCAGCTTCGCAAAAGCTCGAGCAGCGTTTATGCAAATATCCGCGAAGCCAATTACGGACAAAGCAAAGCTGATATGCTTTCAAAATTCGAGATCGCCCTCAAAGAATGTAGTGAAACAGAGGGGTGGTTGCAGTTGCTATATAACACAAAGGGCATAGACGAAGCAGCATTCAAAAACCATAGAAATCTTTGCGGGCGTATCAGACGTATGCTGATCTCAAGTTGTAAAACTTTAAAGAATAATACAAAATGAAAAGCGAAATTTCTCAATGACGAAGCAAAAATTCATAAATCAGTGGTTGCGTCATTTCGCACCTGACATTTCTAAAGATCAGTTTGAAAAGTATATTAAAGATCAATATATTTGGCACGTTTTCTCTTGGGAGCTGATAGCATTTGATGAATTGCTGATCGGTGATGATGCAAGGCAAGCATTTAATCAAACAAACAAAACCGATTGCTTTTGCTGTGATATGTTTAGCGGACACGGCGTAACTGATACGCTTTCTCCCCAATTCGACACCGCAGAAAAAATTGATAAGGAATTAACAGAGATTTATGTCGTAGCCCAAGATTATTCATGGACCTATATTAAAACGCACGAGAGCGATCTGTGTGGACCCTATTTTTTGAAAAGCACATAATTCCACCCCAACTTCCACTACTTCCCCCGCTCTTCCCCAACAAAAAACCAAGCCTTTCGAAGACTTGGTTTTTTTATTATTTATTACTTCTTTGGAAATATCATTTTTGCGATGAGATCGCAGAGATCGCTGAAGCTGCAGCGCGGAGATATCTCATAGAGGGGGAGAGGGTTCGTTCCCAGAACGTCCTCAACGCCCATAAGCACCTCTGCAAGATCAACGGGATCAAGATCGAGTGCGCAATCATCCAAAAGATCGTCTATATCATATTCATAGCCAATGCCGTAAAGAACGTCCTTGACCGCATAGCGAAGCTGCTCGCGGGTCATCTCAACGTTCTGAAACTCTACGGCGTTCCCCTCAAAATCCGTTACTCTGACGGTGATCTGCGAGTCAAATCCCTGTCCCCAAGGCGTTTCCCCGTTATTGTTATCACGGCGCGCCACCCGAGGCTCGCGCTTTGAATCGCCTGCCTTTTCCCCGTTGTTCTTCTTAAAAAGCTTATCAAAAAGTCCCATATTAATCTCCATTCTGTCGCTCTGCGACGGCACAAATAGGTTGAGTTTGTGCGTGAAATGGGCAAAGCTTAAAACCCTGCTTTTTGAATTTTCACGCTATTCTCCCCGGTTGTTATTATCCGCTTTTTCCTCAGCGGTCTTTTGCTCGATGCGCTTTCGCTCCTCCTCCATTATGCTGCCGAAGGTCCTTTCATCTATCTCAAGGCTCTCGCTTCCCACCGAGGACTCATCTGCAAAGGCATCGAATATCTCCTGCTTATTCTTGAGCAGCTCGGATATCCTCTCATCCACCGTTTCATCGCACAGCAGCCTATGAACGAGAACGTTTCTCGTCTGGCCCATACGGTATGCGCGGGATATTGCCTGATTTTCAATAGACGGCTTGAACTGAGGCTCGCAAAGAACGACCACGCTTGCGCTCTGTATATTGAGGCCCGTGCCCCCTGACTGTATCTGCGCCGCAAGCACCGTTCCCGCAGGAGCCTTATCAAATTCATCTATTATCTCCTGACGGCGCTGAGGCGCCACAGAGCCGTTTATGGGCTCCATACATCTTTCTCCGAGAAGGGACGTTATCTTCTGAACGGTATCAAGAAAGAAGGAGAAAACGATGACCTTTCTTCCCTCCTCGGCGGCATCCTCCACTATCTCAAGGAGGCGGGCGGCCTTGGAGGAGCAGCTGAGATCGGAAACGTTCCACGAAACTCTTCTCGCACTTGCAAAATTGCCCGAAAGGACCGCCTCATTATAGGCCTGCTCCTCTTTTTTGCCCATTATGCACCAATCTGTGTTTTCTATAAGCTCGGGAAGCTCCTTGAGCACGTCCTCGCGGCGGCGGCGATAATAAACGGGGGCGATCTTCTCTCTGAATTCGGACGCAGAGGCCAAAAACTCCATTCCCCGAACGCTTCTTGCAACCGAGGGGCTCAACACCTCCATCAGCGACACCATTTCGGAGACCTTGTTTTCAAGGGCGGTGCCCGTCATAAACATGATGCTCTCCGCATGGCCTGCAAGCTTTCTCACGTTTCGGCTTCGCTGAGCCTCAACGTTTTTGATGTAATGGGCCTCGTCCACCACCAAGGCCGAAAATCTGTATTTTTCGCCCAGGCTGAAATGCTCCGTGGTCTCGTAGGTGGTGACCGCAACTCCGCCGTTCAGCTTCCAATTCATGAGAGCCTCGTCTCTTCCCGCGCCGTGGACCCGAACAACGGGCAGATCGCTCATCTTGGCGATCTCTCTGCACCAGTTTGCAATAACGCTTGCAGGGCAGACTACAACGAAATGATGACCTCCCGTGTTTCTCAGGGACACCATTACGGCAATGGCCTGAACAGTCTTGCCGAGACCCATCTCATCGCCAAGAAGTATACGCTTCTGATGAAGAGCGTATTTCACGCCCCATTCCTGATATCTTCTGAGGGTGCATTTAAGCCCCTCTGTGTGTATCTCCACCTTCTGTATAGCCTCTGCCAGCTCCTCGGGCAGACCGTATACGGTGGTATCCGTCTCCATAAGTGAGGGGCAGATATCCTCAAGGGCATTGAAGAAGGGCACGGGGTCTGCCTCAAAGCGAGCCCAGCCGTCGGCATTGGTAAGCCTTTTCGCATTCCGAAGCCCAAGGGCGCATTCCCTTGCCCTTTTGAGAGATTCGCTATTGGAAACACCGTACAGATATTCATAGCTTTTCTCAGCAAGAGCTTTTTTTGCTTTTGAGCTGAAAAGCCACTTGAGTTTTGACGTGAGAGGGGATACCTGCTTTACGGCCTTTGATATCTCAGCCCTTTGGGCGGAAAGCTCTTTGCACTCCTCTATTGCGGGGAGGAGGGATATATATCTTGAAAGCTCGCAAACGAGCTTTGTTGCTGCGGGGGTCTTATTATCCGCGCTGAGCCTGAGATGCACGCTGAGGGCAGACAGCTCCGCTATCTTCGATGCGGCTCTCTTGATAACCGAAGCCGCCTCGGGGCTGATGCCGCTGATCTTTGAAAGAGCTGAGAGAGGCGCCCTCTCAATATCCGCAATGGTGGCATACCCGTTATCTCTGAGAGTTTTAACGCGGATGCCCTTTTTATCCCGATTGAGCTCCTCTACGGGTATCTGCCTGAGAGCCTCGGCCGCATCATAGCTGACAGCTCCCTCGGCAAGGGAAGCTATCTGCCCGCGAGCGGCCATATCATAATTGCATACGCTGTCCGTATCGGCAATAAAGGCCTTGAACGCTTTAACTATATTCCTTGCAGAATCGGTATCAACACTTCTTGCCATAGTCGTTTCCTTTATTTTTTATTTCTCTTTTTCGGCTCGGGGAGCTCGTTTTGCATTTTCTCAAAAAGCTCCTCCAAAAGCTCTCTGTTTTCAATATCCTCCAAAAGGAGCATCTTTTTTGCTCCCTCGTAGGGCGTTTCCATTGGGGATGAGGGCAGCATGGCCAAAGCCGAGGGAGTCGGCTTTACAAGGAGGCGGTCATCATAAATGCCGCCAACCACCTTGCCGCCGTAATACAGCACGTATTCTCCCATCATTGGGCGGGCAGAAAGTCCGCCGCACTGACCGAGAACGAATTCGAGATATTCCTTACCGGTGGCCATCGCGACCTCCCACGGTCACGCGGGTGCCGTCTGCAACGCCGCTGAGTATCATCTCGCCGTTTCTGTATACCTGCCAGCGTCCCTCGCTGATGCAGATATCAAAGGAGGCGCCGCAAATACGTATCTTTGAGAGAGAAACGTCCCCAAGGCCCCGACAGTTATTGGGGTCAAAGGAAAATGAGGTGAGGCTTTCGGGAACGATGCCGAAGATGCCCTCGGAGATTATTCTCGCAAAGAGAGCGCTCTCTCCCGAGAGATGGCGCTTTCCGCCCTCGGGATAGGCCTCCACCGCGTAGGGTACTCTGTCGCAAAGGAGGCGCTTGCGGCAATATCTGAGGAGGGGCCCGTTCATTTTATCCGCCCTTCCCATTATATAGGCGCACTTCATTCCGTAAAGGGTGGAGCGGTCCCATATTGTGCTGCTTCTGTTTTCCTCTGATATCTCGCAGGTGAGCATTCCCTCCTCCGTCCAAAGATATTCCGAGAGCATTGCATCGAGAGTGCCCTCGGCCCTCTCTTTTATTCCGACGCAAAGAGGCAGGCATATCCACGCTCTGAGTGTATCGAAGCCCTTTGAATATCTGTAGGTCTCAAAGCCGTGGAGAGTAGCCCCGAAATATTTTTCAATGGCAGCCTCAAGGCAGTCTGCCCGATCCGAATATATTTTTGCCTGCTCGCCGTCGCCAAGAGAGAGGGCAAGCTTTGAAGCCAGCCTCAGACCGCCGCAGCATAGGCTGGAGGTTGAAAGATTGGCGCGGTTATCCGTTGGAAATCTGCCCTCAAGCTCGTCGCAATGGGAGTATATGACACCGTCCTCGGTCTTATTTCTCTCACAGTACTCGGCGCACCACTTTATTGCAGGATAAAGCTCCCTCGCCACGGCCTCATCGCCGAGGAGAAGGCAGAAAAGAGAAGCTCCGTAAAGATACATGGCGCCGTCGCCACGGTCTCCCGCGCCCTCCCATATATCAAGGCCCTCCGCAATTATGGACGAGGGCAGGCGATAATAATTTTCTCCCATAAAGGGGATATACGCCCGATAAGCATTGAGGGCGGCCTCTATTGCTCTTTCATCCCCCGTCATGGCAAAATGGGGGCCCGAATATTCTATCTGATCGTTGCACCAGATGGCCGCATAATACGCATAGCCCCCGGGGCTATGGAACTTGCCGGAGAGGGTCTCAAAAATGCTCTCCCCTGCCCTCAGCTTTGAAAGCCTTGCCATAACGTCAAGCTCGGGGTGTGAGCTTTTCAGGACCATTGCGCCGTCGCAAAGCTTTTCTATTCTTTCGTATCTCTTTTGAAGCTCCTCTGCGCTGTTGGGTATCTCGGCTCTTTCGAGGCCCACGTCGCAGTAAAGCCATACGGCATACTCAAATTCCTCCCCCGCCTTCAAAGTGAGGCTTTCGGGAAAGCTATGATGCACTCTCGCAACGTATACGCCCTTGGTTCCTCTGCCAAAGGAATGGACCGAGTCCTCAGGCGTTGACACCCCGAGGGTCACCTCCCGCTCGGCTCTGAGAGTCACCGTTTCAAGAGCGAAAGCGCGGTCCGCCGAGGGAAAAAGGCGGCGCTTTATAAAAAGGCCCTGCTCTCCCTCACTTTCCACCGTCAGCACTCCGTCAAAGGTAAAGCTCATCGGCCTTTCCGCTATCCTCTCTCCGTCCTTCAAAAGGCAGGGAAGAGACTCCTCCTCAAAAAGAACGCCGTAGGTTGCGTGGGTATTATTGGGGATAGTTCTCAGCATTGGGAAAAAGCAATGGCGGGAGAGAAAAAGCTCTCCGTCCTCCGTAACGCCGTATTTGACAATAAGATCGGTATAAAGACCGCTCATTTCAATATCGTCAAAGTGGGTCTGCCCCTCCTTGACGCGCCAGACGATATGATCGCCTTCAATATTCCATATCTGCTCCGTCATTTCAAAATCCTCCTTCGGGATCATCTGTCCTGCCCTTTTCCGAGCTCATAGAATGCAACGGCGCTTGCCGCCGCAACGTTCAGAGAGTCAACTCCGTGGTACATCGGTATCTTCACCGTATAATCGCATCCGCTGATAGTGCTGTCGGAAAGGCCGTCCCCCTCCGTGCCCATAATTATTGCAAGGCGCTCCTCAGAGCGAAGGCGCTCATCTCTGATGGAAAGGGTATCGTCCCTCAGCGCCATGGCAACGGTCCTGAACCCGAGAGCGCGGAGCTCTTCCAAAGCGTCCCCGCAAATAAACGTCCACTCTATCTGAAAGACCGTTCCCATACTGACTCTTGCCGCCCGTCTGTAAAGGGGGTCTGAGCAGCCCTCCGTGAGCAGAACGGCATCCATACCGAGAGCCGCCGCCGAGCGGATGATGGCGCCCACGTTGGTTGGGTTCATAACGCGGTCAAGCACGGCTATTCTCGTTTTGCCGCGGCATATCTCCTCAACGGTGGCAAGCCTTTTTCGCTTCATTGCGCAAAGCATTCCTCGGGTAAGCTTAAAGCCCGTGAGGGAGGCGAGAACGCAGGATTCCGCCGCGTATACGGGAACGGCGCCTATCCTCTCAAGAACGGGCCTGCCCTCCCCCTCTATATGCTTCTTTTCCATAAGGCAGGAAACGGGCTCGTAGCCCGCATCAAGCGCCCTCTCGATGACCTTTGGGCTTTCCGCAATAAACAGGCCCTTTTCGGGAAACTCCCGATTGAGGAGCTGGACCTCGGTGAGGCGTGCGTAAACGTCAAGCTCGGGTGCTTGAAGGTCTCGTATTTCTATAATATCGTTCATCGTAAGTTCCATTCTTAAAAGGCCTTGAAAAAGCCTTTCACACTTTATAAGTATATTATAAATTCATTCCCCTTCTCTGTCAAACATTTCTTTTGACAGCCTTTGTTCTTCAAATTTTGGTTTGAGGGGGAGACGGCTATGTAGGGGGCTTTTTGTAAAAAGCCCCCTACGACCCCAAAAAACTTTGAAAAAGGGATAAATAGTCTATAGATATACTTGATCATTTTTAATACCCATAGTTTGAAGTTTTTTGAGAGTGCAGAGAACTTTTTTACAAAAAAGTTCTTTGCATTTATCTCCCCCACAAACTGTAATTTGACTGCTAAAAAGGCTGTCGCATTTGCGACAGCCTTTTCTTGTTTTTTATCAGCATCAGAATCCGCCGATAGCTCCCGAGAGGAACTGAGCGAGGATATTCGCATCGATTCCGTTGAGGGCTCCGTCGCCGTTTACGTCGGCGGAGAGCTTCTCCTCCTCAGAGGGCATTGCCGCGCCTGAGATGAGCTGCTTCAGCTGATTTGAATCCTTTCCGTTTATTGCACCGTCTCCGTTGATATCTCCGAGAGAATACTCCTGAAAAGCTGAAAGGACAGCGCTTTCACCTGCGGCGATCTCCGTTACTTCAACGGAGCCTGCAAGGAGAGTATGACCTTCGGGGATATTTACCTTTGCCGAAGCTGACGTATTGTTTATAATCGTCAGACCGTTGCAGTATGCGTCATCGGAGAGCTCAAGGGCGCCGCCGCTGAGCGTTACCTCTCCCGAGACCTTACTGCCGCCGAGGATAGAGAGTGTGCCGTTATAAAGGCTTGCATAGGCGAGCTTTGCACTCGCGCCGTCAAATACGATGGAGTTTCCTGCCTCGTGGATCATCACTCCGCTAATAAACTCACCGCTCTTATCCGATGATGAGTCTGTGACGGTCAGGGTCGCATTTTCGGACATCTGGAGAGAAAGGGTCTCCGCATTCCACGTATGACCGTTAAGGTCTACCACTACGCTCTGATCTTTAAGTGTAAGGCCGCCGAAATATTCGTTTATATCTCGGAAAAGCTTTACGCTGACTCCTGAGGAAAGGGCATAAAAAAGCACGCTGTAGCCTGTCTCGTCGCCTGAGAACTTTCCGTCGCCGTCGGCATCCACCCAAGCTACAACGGAGGTCTCCGTGCCGCAACGGGTGCATATGCCGTCAAGCCACTCGTGGTTATTCTCGTTGAGTCCGCCGTAATAAGCCTTACAGTAGTCACAGATCGCCTCTTCAGTGCAGTTTGCCTCGCCGCCTGTATGAGTACCGTCGATCTGCTGAACAGTCTCGCATCCGTCAAGCGCGCAGATGCGGTAGTGATACTGAGTATCAAACACTGAAAAATAGATCCAGTTTCCGCAATACAAGTGGCCGCTTCCCGTAAAGACTGCCTCTACCTCTGTGTCTGCGTGAACGTCAAGGATAACGCCCTCGGAAAGCTCTACGGTAGCGCCCTCGGGGATATTCAGCTCCTCACCCTTACCAAAGGTAAGGCTCTCGCTGAGAGTGAAGCTGAGAGAATTTGAATAAAGCTCTATCTTACCGTTTACCCAGCCGTATACGGTGTGATCTGTTGATTTGTGAAGTCCGGGAGTATAATCGTATTTGCTGTCCCCAAGTATCTGATAATAAGGCTGAGTTCCGTCCGTTACGCCGCCGTTAAGCTTATATGCGATCTCGCCCGAGAAGAAGCGCTCCTCAGAAACTCCTGCCTCGCAGCCTTCCATAGTTCCTGTAACGGTGCTTTCTGTACTGCCAATGGTAGCGAAGCTTGTGTAGCAGTTAATGACCTTGCCGCCCTGATAATCGCCGACGATGCCGCCGAAACGGTTAGTATGAGCTGAGATATCCACATCGTAGGAATAACAGTTCCTTACAGTACCGAGATTGAGACCTGTGATACCGCCTGCAACACGGGAGGGTGCTTTCAAAGTTCCCCTGTCAATATAGCAGTTTTCAATGAGACCGCCCTCGGATACCTGACCTGCAATAAGGCCTGCGCGGATATCGTAGGTGCCGTCGCCAAGGGACATATAGGCTGAATACTGAACGAGATTTCTGACTACTCCCCCGTCGGCAACGGTGCCGAAGATTCCGTAGGTACCGTCTGAGTCGGGAGCTATCATCTGATCAAAGCCATAGATATAATATCCCTGACCGTCAAATATACCTGCAAATCCGCCCTCGACCTCCGAGCCGAAGGAAGCGGTCCTTCCGATGGGCTCGTAATTACCGAAGGGATAATAAACCGTACTAATATTTTTCGTGAGCTTTCCGTTGACGGTATTATGGCCATTATTTACCTGCTGTGCAAACCATACGAGCTCACCGAGAGTCGATATCTTATAAAAACCGTCGGAATCAAGCTCTGCGGGACGGGGGATCGCGCATGCCACGCAATATCCGCCCATTTCAGACCACTCGTGCTCCGTATCCACACCGCAAACGGCATTACACTTCTTACATACGCCCTCGCGGATTCCCCAGTCGTGCGCTTCAACCGTTGCGCGGTCGCCGCAGGGGCATCCCTGGAAGTGAGTTGAAGTATCATCGGGGTTAACAAAGTAGGCGTCATCCGTTCCTACGTGATTCTGAGGGTCCTTTTCGCCGTAGCCTGTCTTACAGCCCGAGCATACGGCAAGCTCCATACAGGTTGCAGTTCCGCCCTTATGATAGCAAACAAAGTCCGCATCATTGGTATAAGCAAATGCGCCCGTGCTTGTATAGTAGCGGTAAATAGTAGGACCGCCGGGATAGGGGAGAGAAGCGCCGTCAAGGGTCTGACCCCAGCCGAGATCATAGCCTATCTCACCTGAATAAAGCTGATCGACCGTGATCTTTACAGCTCCGCTGACCGTTTCAAAAAAGCCTGTTGCCTTATCGCCTACGTAGTAGCAGCTTGAGAAAGCAACGCCGTCGGAGCCGCCCATAAGGCTTCCGCTGGAAGACGTTCCGTTAACGGTGCCAACGTTGATACAGCCGATATGAGTGGCGTTACGGGCCCAACCGCTGATACCGCCCGTATGAGAATTGCCGTTAACTGTTGCCATATTAAGGGAGTACTCTATCCTTCCGTCCATGGTCTGACCTGCAATACCTGCAACTTGAAATGCTTTTCCTCCGTTGACCTCGCCGTAGTTCGTACACATTCTGACAGTACCGGTGTTATTTCCCGCAATACCGCCGATGCACATATAATCGAAGGTTATGATCGAAGTTGGATCCTCCCTGTAGAAGGCAACCGTGCCGCGGTTCGTGCAGTTTGAAACGGTACCGCTTGAAATATTACCGACGATACCGCCGATACGCGCCGCGCCGCCAACGTAGCTTTCGTTATGGCAGTTATCAATAATACCGCCTTGAAGGTCTCCCACGATAGCGCCCGCGAAATTTGTTGCGCCGAACCAGGATCTTGCCACCGTAACGTTTTTTACAACGCCGTTTCTGCCAAGCTCGCCGACAAGGCCGCCGTTGCTTGCCTGAAGGGCATCCGTGAAGAAGTAGAGTCCGTTAATTGTATATCCTGCGCCGTCAAAGGTGCCGTTAAACGTATTTGTTTCTGTTGTTGATACCTTTCCGATGGGCATCCATGCTCTGAGACCCTCATTGGGACCGGTAAGAGTGGAAAGGTCGCCCTCATTTACGGTAATATCGTTTGTAAGAGTTGCGTTTGCAGAGTAGTTGCCCTGAATAACGTAATTTGCAAACCAGTAAAGCTGACCTGCGTTTGATATTTGATATGCGCCGCCCGAAAGAGGCGCAGGCTGATATTCACCGCAGCCCGCTCTCGTACAGAAGCCGTTCTGCCAGTCGTGATCAAAATACGTCACTCTGACGGTTCTGTCAGACGCCGAGGAAATTGCGGCTGCTGAAAGGGTGTAGGTGCCGCCGTTTGCGCTCAGCTCCTTTCCGTCAAAGGTAACGGACGGGACGTGAGTGTTGTCGGCAGCTGCGCTCACCGTAAAGGAAAGGCCGTTGTTCGGCTTAACAACGTACGTGCCTTTACTGTAATTCGCTCCGTCTATTACAACTGCGCCCGATGCGCCCGAAACGCTGATGCCGACAGAATAACCGATGGTTACATTTACGACATACTCGTATCTTACAAGATAGTTAACGTTGATTCCGTAACCGAAGCCGTAGATATAGTACGTGCCCTCGGTGAAATCAATGCTCTGACACTCCTGCCATAAATATGCATCGTTTTCGTCAAACGTAGCGGCAGAAGCGGGTATTTCCTTTGATATGAAGGTGTGCTGCTTCAGATTGCTGTTCACGTAGCCGCCCTTCACGATCTCAGACTCTATCTTTTCATACATCTCCTGACCCGTAGCACCGGGTGCAAGTGCCCAGCTCAGCTTTTTATAGCCGTTTACCGTACCGCCGTTAGGCTCGGGAAATCTTGATGCCGCCAAGGCTGTCATCGGCATCATACTCAGTACTATTACCAATGTAAGTACTATGCTGAGGATCTTCTTTGCTTTTTTCATTTTCTTTTCCTCCGTGGAACATAGATGGGTGATTTATACAAACTGCTTACAGCTTCAAAAGCTCAAGCAATGCCTGCTCGTTTGCTTCTTTTACGTATTTTTTGAATTTCGAGAGCATTCGGCGTCCTAACTCGCGGTAGTCCATTGAAAGAACTCGGTCTGTCTTTTGCTCTCTCAGCTCTCTTGGCACGTTATAGATCGTAAGTATCTGATTGATCGCGCCCCTTATTCGGGTCTCGAGGGGGACTGCATCGCCCCACGACGTAAAGGTTGCGTATTCAATACCCGAAACGAGGATCTCTGCCGCTGCAAAGCTCTCGTCCTGCCAATGGGGGCAATAATCCCGAAAGACCTCCTTTGCCCTTCTCATATCATTTTTTCTGATGATCTCAAGACACATCGGGCTTTGATAGGTGGTGAGATACACGTCTCGGACTGCCTCGTCCTCCTCGCACATTACCGCCATCGCAGTAAGCTCAAGACATATTGCCATAACGGAGCTCAGCCCCTCCTTTGCCTCATCGTTCATCATCTTCCATTGAAAGCGGCATAAAAGCTCTACCAATTCGCAGAGGAGATGCTCCTTTGTGGGGAAATAGAAGGTAAGGTTTCCCGGGCTCATATCAAGCTCCCGGCAGATCGCCTTTGCCGAGGTATTTGAATATCCGTTATCCAAAAAGTGCCGTGATGCAACACGAACTATCTGAAGCTTGGTGATCTCGCTTTTGCTGAAGCGCGCCATATCGTATGCCCTCCGTTTTTGTTTACACCTAAATTATAGTACGCGTACTAAAATTAGTCAATAACTTTTCGAAGAGCATTTTAGCCAAAAATCCCCCGCGCGTTTTAGTTAAACGCACGGGGGGATAAAGTCATCATCGAACTACCGAAAGCAGCAATTGTTCATTGTCTTGACGACTTACTTATTTAATGGCCACTATGACCGCCGCAGTTGTGCGTGCCGCAACCGTGGTTGCCGCAGCTGTGAGCACCATCGTTGTGCTCGTGATCGTGGTGGTCGCACTTGTCGTTAGGATCATAGCCGAGATCGTGCGCAAGAAACGCCTCCACTGCTGCGTCGCAAGAACCGCTGACACCTCCATAGAGCTTGATACCCGCATCGGCAAGTGCCATCTGCGCACCGCCTCCGATACCACCGCAGATAAGAACATCTGCTCCAAGCGTTTTTAACAGACCTGCTAAAGCACCGTGACCCTGACCGTTGGTGTCGATTACTTCAGAGGATATGATCGTATTATCCTCAATCTCATAAATCTTGAACTGCTCCGTGTGACCGAAATGTTGAAAGATCTGTCCGTTTTCGTAAGTAACTGCTATTTTCATGCTTTTATACTCCTTATCATAAATTACATTTCCCAGCTTCCGAGCCAATTGGAAAATTCCATATAAATCTGCTGCATCTCAGCAGTAAGCTCTTCCCCTTTGTTCAGCGTAAATATCCAATCCTCTTTGCCAAACTCTTCTACGTATTTGTATTCGGAAGTGTAGTTTTCATTTTCAAGCTCACCGAGAGCCTTTTTTGCAAGCGCTTCCGCTTTACGCACGTTGGCAACAAGATCCGCAAATGCAGTTTTATCCACTGCTTCAATTTCGGCTACGATAGAGTCAA
Source organism: Candidatus Avispirillum sp. (assembly GCA_045545335.1). Classification (GTDB taxonomy): domain Bacteria; phylum Bacillota; class Clostridia; order Oscillospirales; family CAG-272; genus Avispirillum. The sequence continues at coordinate 19,190 of JAZQAS010000117.1, forward strand.
AGTATCCCTCCTTATAGCCGTAATTGTACTGCGCGCCGTCTTTATAGATAAAGTTTTCTGCATCGCTTGCATACAGAAAATATCCCGGTTGAGTTACACCGTTTTCGTCTGTATAGTTATTGACGAAATAAGTATTCCAAGCACACAGGAAGTTGACGTAATCATACATTTTGTAGATATCATTCACTACGTCGGTATTGGCGATCTTCTGCCAGAGTGCCATATCCTCGGAAAGATCCTCTGCTTTAATTATGGTATAGGTTGCATCTACGATCTTGCAGCAGAATTCATATCCGTACATATCGGTAAAAGGCTTATCTTCACTCTCGGATACTTCAAGAGTTCCCACTACTTCAATTGCCTGAGTTGTATAAGAGAAAGACTCTCCCTTCTTAGGATATATCTCCATTGTATTGGAAAGCTGAGAGGTATTCGGTACGCAGAACGGACAGCTCTGATACGGTAGGTTCATCAAAAACATAAACGAGCCATCAACAGGTGAGCTTGTCGCCATATAACCGCTGATGGTCACGAGCGTTCCGTCAAGGGTTTTTAGATAATCGTATCCGGATGCAGCCTTAAAGCTGAGCTTGGTAACATTTTCTCCATTTGGATCAACGGGATCGTCTTTGTCG
>JAZQAS010000118.1:0-7309 GCA_045545335.1 Candidatus Avispirillum sp.
CACCGATAATCTTAATGGAGTTCTTGTTAGCACCAACCGTACCGTCGCCGCCGAGACCCCAGAACTTACAGGATACAGTACCTGCAGCTGCTGTGTCGGGAGCGGGCTTTTCTTCAAGAGAAAGTCCTGTTACGTCGTCTACGATACCGATTGTGAAGTTAGCCTTGGGAGCGTCGAGCTTGAGGTTCTCGTATACAGCGAATGCGGAGGAGGGAGGAGTATCCTTAAAGCCGAGACCGTAGCGGCCGCCAACGATCTTCTTGCCTGTGATGCCCTTGGAAGCGAGAGCTGTAACAACGTCGAGGTAGAGGGGCTCGCCGAGTGCGCCGGGCTCCTTAGTTCTGTCGAGAACTGCGATCTTTGTAGCAGTCTCGGGGATAGCCTCGATGAGCTTGTCAGCTGCGAAGGGTCTGTAAAGACGAACCTTAACGAGACCTACCTTCTCGCCTGCTGCGAGCATGTAGTCGATAACCTCTTCAGCTACGTCACAGAAGGAGCCCATAGCGATGATAACTCTGTCAGCATCGCGAGCGCCGTAGTAGTTGAAGAGCTTGTAGTCAGTACCGATCTTGGCATTTACCTTGTCCATGTACTTCTCAACGATTGCAGGAACTGCATCGTAGTAGGGGTTACAAGCCTCTCTGTGCTGGAAGAAGATGTCGCCGTTTTCAGCGGAGCCGCGGAGAACGGGGTGCTCAGGGTTGAGAGCTCTGTCTCTGAAGCCCTGGAGAGCGTCCATATCAACCATTTCCTTGAGGTCGTCGTAATCCCAAGCCTCGATCTTCTGGATCTCGTGAGATGTACGGAAGCCGTCGAAGAAGTTAAGGAAAGGAACTCTGGACTCGATGGTTGCGAGGTGGCAAACTGCGCCGAGGTCCATAACTTCCTGAGTATTTGTTTCAGCCATCATAGCGAAGCCTGTCTGACGGCAAGCATAAACGTCAGAGTGGTCGCCGAAGATGTTAAGCGCGTGAGAAGCAACTGCACGAGCAGAAACGTGGATAACGCAAGGGAGGAGCTCACCTGCGATCTTGTACATATTGGGGATCATGAGAAGCAGACCCTGAGAAGCAGTATAGGTGGTTGTAAGAGCACCTGCTGCAAGAGAACCGTGAACTGCACCAGCAGCGCCGGCCTCAGACTGCATCTCCATAACCTTAACATTTTCGCCGAAAATGTTCTTAGCAGGCTCGCCGAAGATGTTCTTGTCAGTAGCGGACCAAGTGTCTGTTACCTCTGCCATGGGAGAGGAAGGGGTAATGGGGTAGATTGCGGCAACTTCCGTAAACGCATAAGAGGCATGCGCGGCGGCGGTGTTACCGTCCATGGAAACTTTTCTTCTTGCCATGAATAAAATCCTCCTGAATATATAGAAATTTATTTGAAAAGCATCAAATTGGCGTGTTCCCACACCTAATAAAAATTATACTACTAATTTTGCATTTTGTAAATAAGCAAAGGACGAAAAAGTGTAAAAATTATCATATAAATATATGTTGAAATGGTACATAAACCCGAATATGCATGGAAAAGGAATAAAAAGTGAATAATTATCGGGCGATATGGTTTACAGTTTTTACGCGGGCCGAGCGACGGGAAAAGATGTACGTTGTTGTAGGGGAATGAACGATAAGCACTATTGTTATGGCTGCAAGAAAAGCGAAGGCTTGGTTTAGTCCTTCCCCCGAAGATAGACGGATCCCCCCGCAAGCGGGTCCTTCCATCGGGGGAAGGGGGACCGCTTGCGGTGGATGAGGGTTTGCTACCTGGGCGCGAACCGATGCTAAAAATTGCTGTATGCTTGGCATAGGAGAATAACCATAAACTGTTAATCAAATACCGCTCAACTTAATTTAAAAGACAGTTCTTGTCCAGATAGCAAACCCTCATCCGTCTCCCCCATATTGTCTATCTTAGCTTAAAGCCACCAGCCGGAAATATAGAAAGCAATAGTCAAACCTCACTCTAAGGAGCCACCTTCCCCCAGTTCTTCGGGGGAAGGACTAATATAGGTCCTCGCTCCTGCGAGGACGGAGCGGACACAGGAGTTTTAAATTAAGCAATTCGTTATGTCCGCGTGGGGAAGGACTAAATAAAGCCTTCCTCTCACTTGCAGCCGTATCGTCTGAGCAGATTTTTTAAAAATGAAAACCGCCTGTAAGGGCGGTTTTCTACAATTTCTCTTCTCTCTTCTCTCTTCACTCGCAAAGACCTCCGAAACGGCGGCCTTTGCGCTTCATTGTCTGTCGTTTGGCAAAAGGCCGAAGGAGACGGTTATCGCCTCGTCAACGGCGTGCATCAGCCCGTCGTCAAGGTGGCCCATCTTTTCCTTGAGGCGCTTTTTATCTATGGTGCGTATCTGCTCAAGAAGGACCACCGAGTCCCGCTGGAGGCCCACCTCCGAGCCGAAAACGTCTATATGGGTGGGGAGCCGCGCTTTCCCCTGCTTGCTGGTGATGGCGGCGGGAATGACCGTGGGGCTGTGCCTGTTGCCCACGTCGTTCTGAACTATGAGAACGGGGCGAAGTCCCCCCTGCTCACTGCCCACAACGGGGCTGAGATCTGCATAAAAAATATCACCGCGCATAACTTTCACAATATCACTCTCCGAATTTTCAGACTTCCTTTGTGTCTTTAGTATTTCCATAGGAGAGGGTGTTTTAGTCACCGTCCGAAAAAATACCTTTCCCCCTATCAGTATATTCGCAAGAGGGAAAAATGAACTAAGTATTATCTTGATGTTGACAATTCAACGTTTCGGGTTTATAATAAAAATGTTGAAGTATACAACATCATCAATCTGAGAAAAGAAACGGTGAAAAAATGATTGAAAGATTTGAGCAGTTTTCTCTTGCGATAGCGGAGATACACAGATATTGGCATAAGATAGCCGCCGATGAGATGGAGAAATACGATCTTCGCGGCACCTGCGCCATTTATCTGACGACAATGCATCGCTTCCCCGAGGGCATAACCTCCGCCCGTCTCGGCGAGGTATGCGGCAAGGATAAGTCCGACGTTTCCCGCGCGGTGAACGCAATGGAGAAAAAGGGGCTTATCGTTAAGGAGACCAATAACAATAATCTTTATCGCGCCCGCCTTATTTTGACGGAGAAGGGCAAGGAGGCGGCGTCAAAGGTAAAGGAGAGAGCCTCTCTCGCAGTTGAATTCGGCGGCCGCGGCCTTTCCGAGGAGGACAGAGAGGTGTTTTACCGAGCACTTGGCATAATTGTTGAAAACCTGCACTCCATCAGCGAGGCAGGCCTCCCAAAGCAGAAATAATTATATTATAAAATAATTTTAGGAGAGAAACGATGAGCGAAACAGACAAGAAGTATGAAGCCCTGTTTACCCCCTGGAAAATAGGCAACGTTGAGATCAAGAACAGGATCGTTATGTGCCCCATGGGCGGCACCAGCCTTTTCGGCTGGTTTGAGCTGACGGGATGCCATTTCGATAAGGAGGCGGCAAAGCTCTTTCTTGAAAGAGCCGAGAATAACGTAGGCCTTATCATCCCCGGCATCGCTCCCCTTCGCGATACCTTCTGGGGAAAGTGGCTCTGGCAGAATCCCAAGATGTTCGAGGAGCTGGCCTCTTTTATGGATGAGATACATAAGAGAGGCGCAAAGCTCTTCATCCAGCTCACCGCAGGTATGGGCCGCTCCTGGGCTATCACCGAGCTTGTTGCCCCCCTGCACAGAAATAAGGTAACGAGAGCTATAGTCAAGCCCATTATCGACACGAGCCACGAGCTTGCAAGCCCCAGCCCTCAGCCCTCCCGCTGGGCCCACGATATCATCTGCCCCGAGATGACTAAGGAGCAGATCCACGAGATCATCGAGGCCTTTGCAAAAACTGCAAAGCTCTGCCGCGATGCGGGAGTAGACGGCGTTGAGGTACACGCAGTTCACGAGGGCTATCTTCTTGACCAGTTCTCTATGGAATTCTTTAACAAGCGTACAGACGAGTACGGCGGAAGCTTTGAGAACCGCTATCGCTTTGCGGCCGAGGTCGTTAAGGCTATCAAGGCGGAATGCGGCAGCGATTTCCCCGTATCCCTCCGCTACTCCGTAGAGTCCAAGATGAAGGGCTTTTGCGAGGGCGCTATGCCCGGCGAGGAGTATACCGAGGTGGGCAGAAATATGGAGGAATCCGGAAGAGCGGCAAGGTATCTTCAGGATGCAGGCTACGATATGCTCAATGCGGATAACGGAACCTACGACTCCTGGTACTGGGCTCATCCCCCTATGTATATGCCTCAGTACTGCAACCTTGAGGACGTTGCCCATATCAAGAAGTACGTTGATATCCCCGTTGTCTGTGCAGGCCGTATGGAGCCCGACGTTGGGGCTGAGGCTGGTGCCGCAGGCAAGATAGACGCTGTGGGCGTTGCCCGTCAGTTCCTCACAGACCCCGAGTGGGTAACGAAGCTTATAGAGAACAGACTTGAGGATATCAAACCCTGTATCTGCTGCCACGCAGGCTGCTTCAACTTCTCCTCCTCCAAGGGCCACGCAAATACTCAGGACCTTACGGATACAATGGGTCTTTCCCGCTGCGCGCTTAATCCCGAGACCATGCAGTCTAAGAAGTATTACGTAGCTCCCGCGAAAAAGCAGAAGAATATCGCGGTAGTCGGCGGCGGTATCGGCGGTATGGAGGCGGCTATCCTCCTTGCAAAGAGAGGCCATAAGGTAACTCTTTATGAAAAGTCAGGCGAGCTTGGCGGCGTGTTCGTTGCGGCGGCGGCTCCCTCCTTCAAGGAAAAGGACCGCGATCTCATCGCCTGGTATAAGAGAGAGATAGCAAAGCAGCCCATCGAGGTAAAGATGAACACCGAGATCAAGGATATCAAGTCTCTTGATGCGGATGAGATCATTATTGCAACGGGCGCCGTTGCAAAGCGTATCCCCGTAAAGGGCGCTGAAAATGCTGTTGAGGCCTGCGATTTCCTTCTCGGAAAGAAGGAGGTCGGCGAGAGGGTCACCGTTATCGGCGGCGGCCTTACGGGCTGCGAGATCGCATACGAGCTCTATCTTAAGGGCAAGAAGCCCACTATCGTTGAAATGCAGGATGACCTTATCGTAACTAAGGGCGTCTGCCTTGCGAATACAAGCTTCCTTCGCGACTTCTTCAAGACCAATAAGATTCCCGTTCATCTTGAAACGGCTCTCTGCGAGGTAAACGGCGGAAACGTCACCGTTCGTGATAAAGAGGGCAAGACCTTTGATATCGAGGGCGACTCCGTTATTATGTCCGTTGGATATAACCCCGCTCCCCTTGCAAAGAAGGCAAAGCACGTTCACGTTATCGGAGACGCGGCATCAGTTGGCAACCTTCGCACCGTTATCTGGGGCGCGTGGGACGTAGCAATGAAGCTTTGATAAAGCCTCATTGCAGTGAGATTAAAAGAAAGGGTATAGATGACATGGCTATAATTCTTAATGACGAACAGCAGGCGATACTTAACGGTGAGCGCGGCGAGACCATGGCAAAGGTCATGAAGACCATGGTAATGTACGGCGAGACCTTCGGCGCTGAGCGTCTCGTTCCCGTAACGAGCAAATATAATCACCTTGTAACCTCCTTCGGTCTCAAGGTAATGAGTCCCGTATACGATCTTATGGAGCAGCTTCTTGAGGCAGGCGTTGCAAGCGGACAGAAGTTCTCCGTAGACCCCCGCCCCCTTGATAAGAACGTTCCCGCAAACCTTTTGCAGAACCTTGTTTTCAACAAGTTTATGTATACGAAGCAGGATTATTATGAGGATCAGCTGAAAAAGCTCGGCCTCCTCAATGAAAATGCATTCTCCTGCACCTGCTATATGGACGAGGTGGGCAATAAGCCCGCAAAGGGCGAGGTCCTCAGCTGGGCTGAGTCCAGCGCCGTCGTATATGCAAACTCCGTTCTCGGCGCGCGCTGCAACCGTAACTCAGGTATCATTGATATTATGGGAAGCATCGTCGGCTACGTTCCCGAGTTCGGCCTCCTCACGGATGAGGGCAGAAAGGCTACCTGGGTAGTCAAGATCGAAACAACGAAGAAGCCCGAGGCTCAGCTTCTCGGTTCCGCCATCGGTATGAAGGTAATGGAGGACGTTCCTTACGTCGTTGGCCTTGATAAGTGGATCGGAAACGAGCTTACAGACGCGGCCTGCACATATCTCAAGGATTTCGGCGCGGCAACTGCATCAAACGGCGCAGTAGGCCTTTATCATATCGCAAACCTCACTCCCGAGGCCGTTGAGCTTGGAGAGAGCCTTATCGCCGAGGGCGCAAAGGAGTATATCATCACGGATGAGGAGCTTGAGAGAGTCAAGAGAGAGTATCCCGTCATCTGGAAGGACCCCGATGCAACCCCAAAGCTCTGCTTTATGGGATGCCCCCATATGAGCCTTAGGCAGCTTTGCGACTGGACTGACAGAGTTGAAGAGGGCCTGAAGGCGGCAGGCAATAAGAAGGTAGTGATCCCCACCGTGTTCACGGCGGCTCCCGGCGTTCTTGAGGAGTTCAATAAAACTCCCTACGCTGCCCGCCTCAAGGCAACGGGCGTTATAACCTCCTATATCTGCCCCCTTATGTATATGAATAACCCCCTCTGCAAGAAGATGCCCGTAATCACGTCTTCAAATAAGCTCCGCACATATACAACGGCCCGTTATTATACAGACGATGAGATCCTTTGCCAGATCACAAAAGGAGGTAAGAACTGATGAAAGCATTTAAGGGAAGAGTAGTAACTCCCGGCACGGTAACAGCCCCTGCCCTCGTATCCCACGGCGGACTTAATACCCTCGCCTCCTTCCAGAACGCCCTTCAGTTTGGCGATAAGCAGGCGAAGTGCGGCGACCAGAATAACCCCGACCTTTACGGAAAGCCCATGGTGGGAACGGCTCTTTGCCTGCCCCAGACCATCGGTTCCACAACGGGCGGCCTTGTGCTTTATTGCGCGGCGGCAATGGGCAGACAGCCTGCGTGCATGCTGTTCTCAAAGCCCATCGACTCCCTTGCGGCGGCAGGCGCCATCCTTGCGGACGTATGGGTAGAGGGCGTAACTATGCCCGTAGTTGACAGCCTCGGAGAGGAATTCCTCGATTACGTTAAGGACGGAATGACCGTCACCGTTAAGGAAGACGGCATCGTTGAGGTTAACGAATAATTTGAGGTAATAAGTAAAAAGTAATAGGGAATAAGTTATGAAGTAAACCGACGGCTCGCCGTCGGTTTTCTTTTATTATTAAGGCTTGGATAGGTATACTTCTATAAGTGAAGCGAAGGCTCAAGACAAGTCCTTCCCCCGAAGAACTGGG
>JAZQAS010000119.1:0-18569 GCA_045545335.1 Candidatus Avispirillum sp.
TACACGATGTTGTAGGGACCGGCGTCCCCGACGGTCCTAATAACGAAACGATATTTACCGTAAGGCGTTACGTCTGTAGTTAGGACCGTCGGGGACGCCGGTCCCTACAAAACATCTGTGATTTTCTTTGTTGACATTTTGCATTGATTTAACCGATTCGTTTGCATCGGGAGCGGCAAGCGGCTCCCCTACGACAAAGTTTGTTTGCAAATCTGATTTTTATAACACTTTCTATGTTTTTTGAATGTGCAGAAATTTTCAAATAATTTTCTGCCAAAAACACCAACCAAGGAATTAAAATGAACAACGTAAACATAGTGCTCGTTGAGCCTGAGATACCCCAGAACACGGGCAATATCGCCAGAACCTGCGCCGTTACGGGGGCGGCTCTCCATCTCGTTCGCCCCATGGGCTTTGAGATAGATAACGCAAAGCTCCACCGCGCAGGCCTTGACTACTGGCACAGTCTTGAAATATATTACTACGACTCTCTTTCGGATTTCTTCGAAAAAAATCCCGACTGCAATTTTTATTGCTTTTCCTCAAAGGCTCCCCGCGCTTACACCGAGCAGGAATATCCCCTGCCCGTTTTTCTCCTCTTCGGCAAGGAAACAAAGGGCCTGCCCGAGGATCTTCTCCGCGAGAATTACGACCGCTGTGTGCGCATCCCCATGCGTGACGGACAGCGCTGCCTTAATCTTTCAAACGCCGCCGCGGTGGGAGTTTACGAGGTCCTTCGCCAGCACGGCTTTCCCGATCAGAAATACAACGGCTCTCTGAGCTGTGATAATAACGAGGTAAAAATATGAGAATAGTTTTTCAGGGTGACTCCATCACCGCAGGCTGCCGCGATCACTCCAATCCCTTCGACTTCGGATGGGGCTATGTTAAGTATGCCATCGAGGCTATCAAGGCCCGCCACCCCGACACGGAGTTTGAGTTCTACAACTACGGCATAAGCGGTCAGCAGACATACGACCTTATGCAGAGATGGGACCGCGAATGCACAGATCTCAAGCCCGATTTCTTCTCTCTCCTTATCGGCATCAACGATATCTGGCACCGCGCAGACGCAGGCGTGCCCTGGCTTTCAAATGAAGATTTCGAGAAGAATCTCCGCTTCCTCCTCTCCGAGGTAAAGGAAAAGACAAATGCGAAGATCCTCGTTATCGAGCCCTTCCTCCTCCCCACCGAGGATAAGGACTGGTTCCGCGAGGACCTTAACCCCAAGATCGATATCACGAGAAAGGTTGCCCGCGAATACGCAGACCTCTACATCCCCATGGACGGCATTTTTGCTGCGGCTTGCGTTACCGCGCCCTCCCTTTGCTGGTCTGAGGACGGCGTTCATCCCAACGATGCAGGCAGCCGCCTCATCGCCCGCCACTACGCAGACGCATTTGATAAGCTTTTCTTCTCCATTAAGTAAGATTTAAAGCCTCCTGCACTCGCAGGAGGCTTTTATTTTTTGTTTGCGCATATCCGAAGACGAAATTTGATGCGTTAACAAACGGAAAAGACACGCGTTGTTGTAGGGGTCGACGTCCTCGACGACCCGTTGCAGACGTAACGTATTCCTGTAAATATCGTTTCTGTCGCGGGTCGTCGAAAGGCGCCGACCCCTACCAACGTACATCTTTTGCATTCGTTTGTGCATCAAATATCGTTCTGTTCGCGTGCAGATAACGGGTCGTCGAGGACGTCGACCCCTACAAAATTACCGTTCTTCCGCCTACGTATGGCTCTTCTTTTATCCTTCGTCTGCAAACGGGCGACCAATGGTCGCAACTACTCATAATTTGCCGAAGGCAATCATCGTTTGGCTATGCCATTCATCGTTTGCCGAAGGCAATCATAGCTGTTCGGTTCGGGGCAATGCTCTTTTTGAATTTTCCTTTAAAATTGGCCTATATATAGATATATAAGGTTGACAAAAACTGCGCGTTGAGTTAAAATATAAGGTATGAAATTATGCTTACTATCATTTTAAGGAAAGATATACTGTATTATGCCGAAACCTATCGTTATCACCTTTGCAAATCAGAAGGGCGGCGTCGGCAAGACGACCTCCGCCGTTAACATAGCTGCGGCTGTGGGCGCCATGGGCTACAAGGTGCTCCTCTGCGACCTTGACCCTCAGGGTAACGCCACAAGCGGCGTTGGCGTTTCCAAAAAGGCGCTCCGCTATTCTGCCTACGATGCGCTGACAGGCGCCTGCGACCCCCATCTCGCTATATACAAGACCGAATTCAAAAACCTTTTCATCCTTCCCTCCACCATTGATCTGGCGGGTGCTGAGATAGAGCTCATTGAAACGGAAAAGAGAGAATACGCCTACAAGCGCATTATCGACGCCGTTGGCTCGGATTTTGATTTCGTTTTCACAGACTGCCCTCCCTCTCTGGGTATGCTCACCGTTAACGCCCTCTCGGCGGCTGACGGCGTTGTTATCCCCATGCAATGCGAATACTACTCTCTCGAGGGTCTCTCCCAGCTTATGATATCCATCAAAAAGGTAAAGCAGCTCTACAACAGAGACCTGACCATTACGGGCATTCTTATCACTATGTACAATGGCCGCCTGAACCTTTCCGCTCAGGTGCTTGAGGAGATCAAGAAATATTACGCGGACAAGCTCTTCTCCACCACCGTTGTTCGCAACGTTAAGCTGACCGAGGCCCCCAGCTTCGGCGAGCCTATCTACTACTACGACAAATACTCAAAGGGCTCTCTCGCTTACACCGAGATCGCAAAGGAGCTCGTTTCAAGAGTTTTATAATACCCGCCCTCAAACGACAAGGAGTTTAGTTTGAAAATAAAGCAAGCAAAAGCGTATGCTTGCTGTTTTCAAACCACATTTGTGTCTTTCTTTTCAAGCGGCAAAGAAAAACACAAATGCAAAGAAAGGAATGGTCATAAACTATGGCAAAAAAACGCGCCCTCGGAAAAGGGCTTGACAATCTGTTTTCCGATAACGACCTGCCCGCAGGCGGCGGCGTTACCACCCTTCGCCTTTGCGACGTTGAGCCAAAGGCAGATCAGCCGAGAAAGGACTTTGACCCCGATGCTCTTGAGAGCCTCGCGCAGTCCATCGCGCAGAACGGCGTTATTCAGCCTATTCTCGTTCGCGAGAGCCTCGGCGGTATGTATCAGATAATCGCGGGAGAGCGCCGCTGGAGAGCTTCAAAGCTTGCGGGCCTTTCCGAAATACCTGCCATCATTATGGAGGCCGACGAGCTCCACACAGCAGAGCTCGCTCTTATAGAAAACCTTCAGCGCGAAAACCTTAATCCCTATGAAGAGGCAGAGGCTTTCCGTATGCTTATGTCGGGCTTCGGCCTGACTCAGGAGGAGGTCTCGGGCCGCCTCGGTAAATCAAGAAGCGCCGTTGCAAACGCTATGCGCCTTCTCGACCTGCCCGAGAGCGTTGCCGCTCTTCTTCGCGACGGCACCCTCTCTGCAGGCCATTGCCGCGCTCTTCTCGGCCTTAAGGACCGCTCAACTCTCCCCGCTCTTGCGGAAAGAGTTGTTGCAAGAAATCTCTCCGTGAGAGAGACGGAGGCGGCTGTCAAGGCTCAGAACAAGCAAAAGAAGCTGCCCACCGTTACTGCCGACGAAAGAAGCGTTTCCGTTGACTACGTTGCAGAGCTTGAAAAAAAGGTTACCGGCCTTTCCGGCAGATACTGCAAGATCACCACAAAGGGCGCCCGCAAGACCGTTACCGTTGAATACGGCGGCGAGGGCGATCTTGAGGCTCTTCTCTCTGCCATCTGCGGCGCTAAGATCACAGAAGACTAAAAAACAAAAAAACATTATCTAACATAAATTCAGGAGTACAGAAAAATGCTTGACATCAAACTTATCAGAGAAAATCCCGAAAACGTTATCGCCCGTCTTGCCGCTAAGGGCAAGGAGGCCGCAAACGAAATAAACCGCATTCTTGAGCTTGACACGGCTCGCCGCAATATGATCGCTGAGAACGATCAGAAGAAGGCTGAGCAGAACAGACAGACAAAGCTCATCCCTCAGTACAAGAAGGAGGGTAAGGACTGCACTGAGATCTTTGCCGCCATGAAGGCCCTCTCCGCTGAGGTCAAGGCTAACGACGAAAAGCTCGCTGAGATCGAGACCGAATACAATACTCTTATGCTCGGCCTCCCCAACCTTCCCGACGAGGACCTCAAGCCCGGCGGCAAGGAGAACAATGAGCCTATCCGCTACTTCGGCGATCCCCACGTATTTGACTTTGAGCCCAAGAACCACGTTGACATCTGCACGGATCTCGGCCTTATCGACTACAAGAGAGGCGCAAAGCTCTCCGGTAACGGCTTCTGGATCTATCGCGGCTGGGGCGCGCGCCTTGAGTGGGCTCTCCTTAACTACTTTATCGACACTCATATTGCAGACGGCTATGAGTACGTTCTCGTTCCCCATATGCTTGGCTACGAGTGCGGTCTCACTGCAGGTCAGTTCCCCAAGTTCCAGGACGAGGTCTACTGGCTTGAGGCGGCTGAGGACGAAAGAAGAAGATTTATGCTTCCCACAGCGGAAACTGCTCTCGTTTCTCTCCATCGGGACGAGATCCTCACAGAGGCAGACCTCCCCAGAAAGTATATCTCCTACACTCCCTGCTTCCGCCGAGAGGCAGGAAGCTACCGTGCTGACGAGCGCGGTATGGTAAGAGGCCATCAGTTCAACAAGGTGGAGATGGTTCAGTACACCCGCCCCGAGGACTCCGACGCTGCATTTGAGGAACTGGTCGGCAAGGCGGAGGCTCTCGTTAAGGGTCTCGGCTTCCACTTCAGAACAGTTAAGCTTGCGGCGGCAGACTGCTCCGCTTCCATGGCGAGAACCTACGATATCGAGATCCATATCCCCTCCATGGATGGCTACAAGGAAGTATCCAGCGTTTCCAACGCGCGCGACTATCAGGCTCGCCGCGGTTCCATGAGATTTAAGCGCGACGGCTCCAACAAGACTGAGTTCGTTCACACCCTGAACGGCTCCGGCCTTGCAACCAGCCGCATCCTTCCCGCCATCGTTGAGCAGAACCAGAATGCTGACGGCAGCGTTACCGTTCCCGAGGTGCTCCGCAAGTATCTCGGCGTAGACGTGCTCAAGAAGGATATGTAATAATGTTTATAGAAGACAACTACTTTGAAAACTTCAGCTTCGACAATCCCACAATGTCGCTGACGGTCATCATCTGGGCCGTTTGCATCGGACTTGCCGTTGCCGTTGTTGCATACGCTATTTCAAGACATACTGCAAGCCTTATCGTTAAGGCAATTGCCAAAAACGAGTGCTACAGTCCCGAGAGCGCAAAAACTCTCGCAGAGCTGGGCCTCAAGCCCACTCTTTATAAGAGACACATCCTTCGCGACGGCACTACCCTTCGCAAGTACGTTTCTGTAAAGAACCCCGAGGAGTGCGCCCTTGAAAACAAGGCCCCCGCGCCCCTCAAGGCTATCCGCCGCTTCTTTGCAGGCGGAGACGCTCCCCTGAGATACGATCTCAATAAGGCAATTGTCTATATTCCCGAGGACGTGCGCCACACGGCAGAGATCAGATACGAGGAAAAGAAGGCGGATCTCATCATCGCCATCGTTTCAGCTCTTCTCTTCATCGCTCTCGCCTTCGGACTTACGCTCACCTTCCCGAAGCTTCTTGAGCTTTGGGATGCGGCCATCACCCGCTTCAAAAATCTTTAAAGCGGCTGAAAGAAAGGATATGCTATGGCAGAGGTTAAACAAAGAAAGATAAAAAACAGGCTTTCTGCCCGCACTAACGTTATAATCACCATTACCTGCGCCGTAATTGCCGCGCTTCTCATTTTTCTCGTGCTCTACCTTTGCGGCCTCAGATACGTTAAATATAACTTCGCAGACGGTTTTTCCGTTACCTTCGTGGGCGTTACGGATATAAGCGGCTACCCCAAGAACGGCCGCCTCTCCTACAGCGGAAGCGACGACGTTGACGGTCTGACAGCTACCGTCAACGAAAAGGACGGAACTATCGAATACTCAAACGGAGACGTTTATAAGGGAGAGATGCAGGACCTGGTTAAGCACGGTCAGGGCAAGCTCACCTACGAAAACGGCGACGTTTACGAGGGCGGCTTTATTGCAGACAAGCCCTCCGGCGAGGGAATTCTCACCTTCTCAAACGGCGACAAGTACGTCGGCGGCTTCAAGAACGGCAAACGCCACGGCGAGGGCACCTATACCTACGCCGACGGCAGCACCTACGAGGGAAGCTTTGAGGGCGGCGTAAAGCACGGCGAGGGCATCTACAGATCCATCGACGGCTCCCTTTACGAGGGCAGCTACAAAAACAACTTAAAGCACGGCGAGGGTAAATACACCTATCTTGACGGATCCGTTTACGAGGGCGAATTCTTTGAAGACAAGAGAAGCGGTATGGGTACCTACACCTGGGCCAACGGCGAAAAATACGTAGGCGAGTTCCGCGAAAACACTCTCTGGGGCAAGGGCACCTACACCTGGACCGACGGAAGAAGCTACACGGGCTACTTTGAGGGCGGCCTTATCGTCAGAGTTGACGATGAGCCCGCAGAAGAGGTAGGCCAAACTACTGAGGAGAGCTGATATGAAAAAGCTTATCTCTCTTCTTCTCCTTTTCTCTCTTCTCTCTCTCTTCTCCTGCGCGGAGAAGCTGCCCGACTACTCCGAATACCATACGGACGAAAACAGCATCGGCACGGTTACTATCGGTTCTACCCGACTTGAGGGCTTCCTCTTTACGCTTGAAAGCGGCGAGGGCCGCATCGAGTTTACGAAAGAGGGGAGCAAAAAAGCCCATCAGGCAATTCCCCTCCCCCTTGAGGGCGAATACTATACCCTCCTTGAGAGCGACTACGCAAGGCAGTTTGCCACCTATCAGGATATGAATTTTGACGGCTGCATGGACCTTTACGTTCCCTGCTGCGTTTCCACCGCAAACCTTGAGGGTATGGCCTGGCTCTGGGATGACGGCAAAAAGGAGTTCGTTCTCTCAGAGGAGCTCTCTGCTCTCTACGAGCTGACCGTTTATGCAGACGACGAGCTTATCACAAGTCAGGACTATTCCGACCCCGCAGGCGTTCTTTGCCGCGAATATAAATGGATCGACGGTATTCTTACCAAGACCGGCGAATATACTATGATTACAAACTGATTCCTGCAATTGCGAGGAAATTCCAATGATCAAAAAGATAAAAATCGAAATCAATAAGGAAGAGACCGAAAAGCTCAGAGCTACTGCCATAGCCGCAAGAGATACTGCAAAGGCTACGGCAAAAACTGCAGCTAAGGCGGCAAAAAAGCTTATACCCAAAGAGGTGAAGGCCCTTGCTGCAGATGCATCAAAGGATATTGACGCCATCTGCCAGCGAGACCCCGCCGTTAAGAGCCGCGCTGAGGCCGCTCTTCTTTACTCGGGCTTTCACGCCCTTATGGCATACAGAGTTGCCCATAAGCTCTATGAGGACGAAAAATTCACCCAGGCCCGCTTCATCTCCCAGGCGGCGAGATTTTTGACGGGCATTGAGATACACCCCGGCGCCACCATCGGCGAGGGCCTCTTTATCGACCACGGCAGCGGCGTCGTTATCGGCGAGACTGCCATCATCGGCGATAACTGCACCCTCTATCAGGGAGTTACCCTCGGCGGTACGGGCAAGGATACGGGCAAGCGTCACCCCACTCTCGGCGATAACGTTATGGTTGGAGCAGGAGCTAAGGTGCTCGGAAACTTCAAGGTCAGCGACGGAGCAAAGATCGCCGCAGGCGCGGTGGTCCTCGGCCCCGTTCCCGAAAACTCAACGGCTGTGGGCATTCCCGCCCACGTGGTTCGCCGCGAGGGCAAGAGGATCGACCCCATCGACCTTGACCAGGTCCACATTCCCGACCCCGTTTCTCAGGAGCTCTGCAACGTTACCCGCAGGCTCTGCGAGCTTGAAAAGAAGATCGGCGCAATGGGCGCGGAGGATGACCATGATTAAGCCCCGATACTGCCCGAGATGCGGCTCTGAGGTCCACCCCGAGGCAAACCGCTGCTACCTTTGCAATTCTCCCCTTGAAAAGCAGCGCTCCCCCGTCGGCGCTTTCTTCATAGCCCTTCTGAAATGCCTCGGCTTCTACGGCTTTTTCTCCCTCGTTCGCGAGCTCGTTGCAACGGGAGCCATCATTATTTCAACCATCATCGTTCCCGACGGGCTTCTCCTCGGCGAATTCAACACTCAGGCCCTTGAGCGCATTCTCAATATGCATCAGGGAGAGATAGGCATCATCTCAACGGTGCTCATCGTTGCAGGCTACGCCGTGTTTATGAAGCTTATCAAAAAGAGCTTTAAAAAGGAGATAAGGCTGAGACCCACAGGGGCGGGCGGAGTTTTCTCTGCCGCTACCCTCGGTGTTGCCGCGCTTTTTGCAGTATCCATCGGCCTTACCGTTCTCTATTCCATTTTTCCCGGCCTTTCCTCATACTCAAACAGCGGCGAGCTTTCTGATATGATGGAAAGCGGAAATATGGTGCTGACGGTGCTGAACGTTACCGTTTTCACGGGAATAGTTGAGGAGATACTTTTCCGCGGCCTTATCTACAACACCCTGAAAAAGGCTATCCCCACTCCCCTTGCCGTTTTTATGTCCGCCATCATATTCGGAGCGGCGCATATGAACATTGAGCAGTTTTTCTATACGGCGCTTCTCGGCGCGCTCCTCTGCTTTATTTACGACAGATACGATTCCATTATCCCTCCCATCATCCTTCACGCCTCCTTCAACGGAGCAAATTATATTCTGGGAGCTTTGGATTTCAAATACGATATGCCATATTTCGCCCTGTTCTTTATCTCGGCGGCGCTTATATTCATAGTTGCAGGCTTCGTTTTCTTTACGGAGAAGGCGCCTGCGGCAAGCATCATAAAGACCAAAGGAAACTGAAAAATGAAGCTTTACAACACACTTACTCATACTAAGGACGAGTTCGTCCCCAACGTGCCCGGCAAGGTATCTATGTATACCTGCGGCCCCACGGTATACCACTTTGCTCACATCGGAAACCTGCGCACATATATTATGGAGGACGTGCTTGATAAGTATCTCCGCTACTCCGGCTACGAGGTGAAGCGCGTTATGAACATCACCGACGTCGGCCACCTTACAAGCGATGCCGACGAGGGCGAGGACAAGATGCTCAAGGGCGCAAAGCGCGAGAAGAAGACCGTTATGGAGATCGCAAAGTTCTACACCGACGCCTTCTTTGACGACTGCAAGAAGCTGAACATCAAGACCCCCGAGGTGGTTGCCCCTGCAACTCAGTGCATCGGAGAGTTCATCAAGGTCATCAAAAAGCTTATGGAAAAGGGCTACGCTTACGAGGCAGGCGGAAACATCTACTTCGACACCTCAAAGCTTGAGCAGTATTACGTTTTCCACAACTTTGAGGAGGAGGACCTTCAGGACGGCGTTCGCGAGGGCGTTGAAAAGGACTCCAACAAGAGAAACAAGGCGGACTTCGTTCTCTGGTTCACTAAATCCAAGTTTGACGATCAGGAGCTCAAGTGGAACAGCCCCTGGGGCGTTGGCTATCCCGGCTGGCACATCGAATGCTCCTGCATCTCCATGAAGCATCTCGGCGAGCAGCTTGATATCCACTGCGGCGGTATCGACAACGCTTTCCCCCATCACACTAACGAGATCGCCCAGTCTGAGGCTTACCTTGGCCACAAGTGGTGCAACTGGTGGGTGCACGTGCTCCATCTGAACACAAACTCAGGCAAGATGAGCAAGTCTTCAGGCGAGTTCCTCACCGTTTCTCTCCTTGAATCAAAGGGATACGATCCTCTCGTTTACCGCTTCTTCTGCATGCAGTCTCACTACCGCAAGTCTCTCGTTTTCACCTACGAGAACCTTGATAACGCAAAGACGGCATACGAAAAGCTGGTTGCCCGCATCGCTCAGCTTGACCCCGCCGACACCAACGTGGACGAGGGTGCATTCGCCGCTCTCAAGGCAGGCTTTGTTGAAGCGCTTGACAACGACCTTAACACCTCCCTTGCGGTTACCGCTCTTTACGATGCCCTCAAGGCTGATACCACAGACGCCACAAAGCTTGCTCTTATAGCAGACTTTGAGAAGGTGCTCTGCCTCGGTCTTCTCGAGGCGGCGGCAAAGAAGAGAGAGGAAAACGCTATGGCAAATGCTGACCCCGAGCTCATCGCAAAGATAGAGGCCCTCGTTGCAGAAAGAACTGCGGCGAAGAAGGAGCGCAACTTTGCCCGCGCAGACGAGATCCGCGCCACCCTTACGGAAATGGGCGTTATCCTTGAGGATACCAAGGAAGGCACAAAATATAAGCTTGCATAATAATAAATGAAAAAACCGACGGCTCGCCGTCGGGTTTTTACATTAATTATTCATTATTCATTATTCATTCTTCATTATTCATTTATATTATTCACTTCCGCCTTGCATCCCTGATTGCCGCGATTATGGCCTCAACGGACTCCTCCGTTTCAAGGCCGCTGCAATCAACTGCAATATCCGCATACTTCTCATAAAGGGGGGCGCGCTCGCAATAGATATCATCAAGAGTCTCTCCCTCTCTCATAACGATGCCGCGGGTCTTGATATTGCGCACTCTGCGCTTTATCTCCTCAGGGGGAAGCTTTATATAAACGATGCAGCCAAGCCTTCTTAAGTTGCTCATAGCCTCCTCGGAAAGCACCACGCTGCCGCCCGTTGCAATTGCGGTCCTGTGAAAGCCGCGAAGCCCCGAAACCACCCTTGCCTCGATCTCAAGAAAGCCCTGCATTCCCTTTTTCTCGATTATCTTGAAAAGGGGGAGCTTCTCCTCTCGCTGAACGAAAAGGTCGGTATCGCAAAAGGAATACATCTCAGCCTTTGCAAAAAGGACACCGAGGGTGCTCTTTCCGCTGCCGGGCATTCCTATAAAGATGATATTATCGGGGGTCATTCTCATGGGGTTCTCCTTAAATTGCCGGGGTGGAAACTGCTCTTTTATACTTTGTTTTGTCTATATCCTCAGTTACGCGAAGGCCGTATCGCTCAATAAGCTCCGCGGCCTTTTTTGCCGTGGCCTCATCGGTGAACTGATCGGGCAGATGGGCATCAACTCCAACGATCACAGAGGAATTGCACTCTGCCGCAACCTCCAGAAACTCCTCGCAGGGGTAGTGGCGCTCTCTGAGAATACCAAGGGTATTCAGCTCAACGGGAAGCCCAAGGCGGTTCGATGCCTCGCAGAGCCTTCTCATCTCTCTTTTGAACGCGGGATGGGACCTATCAAAATTCGCAAGATCGGGATGGCAAAGATAGGAAAACAAGCCCGTTTCAAGAGCCTCTATGCACTGATCCGTATAACGGACGAGCTGGGCCTCCTCCTTGATCCAATGGGCGGAGAGACCGTGCTGATCGTCATCAAGAAAATGCTGACCGAGGATGAGATAGTCGATATCGTAGGGCTTGAGAAACTCTAAAAGCCCCTTGAAAAGGGCGGGATAATACTCAGCCTCAAGGCCGATATAAATATCTATCCTATCCTTATACTCCTCCCGAAGGGCGCTGATGGAGCTGACGTAATCGCAAAGCTGCTCAGGTCGCATACGGTAAAAGGAATAATAATCCTCCGTAAAGCCGACGTAGGGAGTATGATCGGAAAAGCCGAGGGTTTTGATGCCTGCCTCAATGGCAAGGTCCACGTATCTTTGGTCGGAGCAGCCTGCGTGGTTGCACCTATAGGTATGGGTATGGAAATTAGCTTTCATATTATTATCAATTGCCGTAGAGTATCTCTCTGAGATAGCTTCTGCAGGCCGCAAGGTCGGGCACGAGCACTGCCATTCCGCGAACGAACATGGGAGTGAAGGTTCCGTTTGCGGGAATTCGGTAGGACTGAACGCCCGAGGCGTTCATTGTGAAAACGGTCATTGCAAGGCTCATTATCTGACCGTTTGTCATATTGGTTCTGATAAGGGGGAATATCTCGTCCACAAGATCAAGTATCATGGGAACGGTTACGGTGCCCTTGAGACGGTCGTAGATAGACGCAATGGTCTTTCTCTGACGCTCCGTTCTCTCATAGTCGGAGTTGCCGATGGCTCTTACCTGACAGTAGGAGAGGGCTGCCTCGCCGTCAAGGCGGTTTCTGCCCTCAACGGTACGATGGCCGAGGGCCTTGAGATACTCTGCCTCCTGGGCGTTAAGGTTGATATAGATACCGTCAAGGATATCTATGATCTTAACGAAGGCGAAGAAATCTATCTCTGCATAATAATCTATCTTCACGCCGAGATTGAGCTCTATGGTCCTTTGCAAAAGCTCGTATCCGCCGAAGAAATACGCCGCGTTTATTCTGTTATCGCTGTAGCCGGGGATCTGCACGTACATATCTCTCATAAGAGAGGTGACCTTCAAGGTCTTCTGCACCGTATTGATGGTGAGGATCATCATAGAGTCTGAGCGGCCGATGGCGCCCTCTACACGGGTATCCTGACCGATGAGCAGGATATTGGTGACGCCCTCGGCGTGGAGAGTATTGACGTCTCCTGCCCATTGGATATCCTCGGGGTCCTTTATCTCAAGGCCCTCCTGATATTCGTTCTCCTCAAAGAACTCGTCCTCAGGGGCTACGGTCTCAATAGTATCGTCGCCCTCGTCGGGTCGCTCAAGCTTTGAGAGCTGATTATTTATAAAAACGTAGGCGCCACCGCCGAGAAGGCCTGCGATGACTATACTGCCTGCAAGGATAACGGCGATAACGCTGAGAAGCACTCTCAGCCAAACGGGAAAGCGCTTTTTCTTTTTCTTTTTCTTTTCTTCCTTTACCTCTTCGGGCTTCTCCTCAGGGGTAAGGGTGTTTTTTTCTTCCATTGATCTTTCCTTTCCGTTATTCGGGATACTCAACGGGGGCAATGGTCACGGGGCCCTTGACCTTGAAGGATACCCTTACCTCGGTCTCCTCCTCGGACTCTTCATCTCCTGCTCCCTCGGGAACGATCTCAACTCTCGTGCCCTTAAGATCCCTTTCAACAGTTATACCGCTCATATAGGTCTCCACAAAGGAGAGAGGCACAAGGATATGGGAGTCCTCCGTGCGGCAAACGTCCTCAAGGATGATGCTCTGGCCGTTTATGATAACGGTCTGAGAGCGGTCTGTAAATATGGCGTATTCCTCGCCGCCCTTTCCGCTGCTTGAGTCGGATGGGCCGCCCGTGCATATAAAGCGCATGGAGCTGACACTGCCGACGGATACCATACCGAGCCAGGACGATATCTCCGTCAGGTCAACGTAGAGCACGTCACCTCTGTATGCGCTTTTCGCCTTCTCCGTATAGGAGCCTGTATCCTCCATAACGAAGGTGACCTGACCGCGGCGGCGGGAAGCTTCCGAATGGAACACGGAGCCGTACCACCACGCGCCAAGAACGAGGAATGCAAGTATCATTATTCCAAGGCGGATAAAGAAGGTCTTTACCCCAAGGATAAATTTATCAAAATTGAAGGCTTTTTTCTTTTTGCGCGGAGGGGGAGAGGGTCTTCCTCTCCTTTCGCTCTCCGAGGGCCTTCTTCTGTTTTCTCTTTCATACATTACGCCCTGAGCAGTATAGACGGGGCTACCCTCCGGTATCACCCATCCGCCGCTCTGAGGCTTAGGTCTCGGCTGAGGCTTGGGTCTCTGCTGAGCTTGGGGTCTCGGCTGAGCCTGATGTCTCGGCTGAGCCTGAGGTATCGGCTGAACTTGAGGTCTCGGCTGAGCCTGAGGTCTCTGCTGACGGGGCATCTGTCCTCTTGCGGGTGAGTTTTTGGGCATTGCGGTCATAGGTCTCAGGGGCATCTGAGTATATGAGCCACCCTGCATTACCTGCCCTCTCGTCATTTCTCTTTCGCGAGGCATCTGCTGAGGTCTTTGCTGCATCTGAGGTCTCGGCTGAGGCTGAGGTCTCGGCTGACGGGGCATCTGTCCTCTCTCGGTTCTTCCTCTCTGAGGGTTTACGGCACCGCCGTAAGCTCTTTTTTCTATTCTGTTATCCCTGTTCACGGCGGCGCCTCCTTTTTTCTTATTTTGTTTCCGCTATCATAAAATAGGGAGATGTGGGTGAATTCACCATCTGGAACTTTGCAATGCAAAGCTTATATCTTGAAAGAGTTGCAAAATACCTCTGCAGCTCCTCCCCCTCCAGGGCTCCCTCGGGATGGCCGGGGTATACCGCAACCATGAGGATAGCGTCGCGGTCAAGCATGGAAAGGGCGTTTTCAACTGCGGGGAGGGTGGTCTCTCTCATGGTGGTCAGCGCTTTATTGCCGCTGCCGGGCATATAGCCGAGATTGAACATTCCCGCCTTTATCTTATGGTCAACGTAATTGACGGCGTTATGATGGGAGTCGCAGATGAGTCTCCAGTTTTCGGGGCAGCCCCAATCACGAAGATTTTTCGCCGTGCTCTCAAGAGCCTTCGGCTGAATATCAAAGGCTGTTACCCTTCCGTTTATTCCCACCGTCTTTGAAAGGAACTCCGTATCGTGTCCGTTGCCCATTGTGAAGTCAACGCAGGAGTCGCCCTCCTTAAGATGGGAGAGAATAAAATATTTCTGCAGGGAAAGAAGATCGACCATCAGCCTATCTTCTCCTGAGCTCTGTCAAAGGCCTTGAGGTTTATCTCCTTTGCCTTCTGAGGAACGCAGGCCTCGACGGATGCGCGGAGAGTTTCTCTCTCAAAGCCGAGAACGTGCGCCGCAAGGCCGATAAGAGCAACGTTTGAAGCCTTTTCGCTTCCCGCCTCTTTTGCAATGGCCTGAGCATCCTCTGCGATGATATCAACGCCGAGAGCCTTTATCTTTTCGCATATCTCATCGGGATATGCCGCCGCACCCGTAATAACGGGCATGGGGTTTATCTCCTGAATGCTTGTTACGAGAGTGCCGCCTATCTTGAGATAGGGGAGCCATCTTGCCGCCTCAAGCTTCTCAAAGGAGAGGATAACGTCTGCCTCGCCCTCGCAGATAACGGGGGATGCAACGCTATCACCGTAGCGAACGTACGTAACTACGCTTCCGCCGCGCTGGCTCATTCCGTGGACCTCGGAGACCTTAACGTCATATCCGCTCTCAAGAGCGGCTGTTCCGAGAATGCGGGAGGCAAGAAGAGAGCCCTGTCCGCCAACGCCGACTATCATAATATTCTTTGTTTCCATTACGTCACCTCATTACTTCACAAATGCATCAAAGGCGCACATGCTCTCGCAAAGTCCGCATCCGACACACATTGCATGATCTACAACGGCCTTCTTGCCCTTCTCTGTTTCAACCATGGAGATGGCGGGACAGCCTATCCTCATGCAGGACTTACAGCCGCGGCACTTATCCGCATCAACAAAAAGCGCAGGCTTTCTCTCAACGCCCTTGAGAAGAGCGCAGGGGCGGCGGCAGATGATAACGGAGGGAACGCTTGCAGCCATCTCCTCCTTGACGGCCGCCTCAAGAGCCTTCATATCAGCGGGGTCTACCACTCTGATATGCTCTCTTGCAACGCCGAGAGCCGCGCAGATATCCTCAAGGCAAAGGTTGGGGGCAACCTCGCCCTTAAGGGTCTTGCCCGTGAGGGGGTTATCCTGATGGCCGGTCATACCCGTGATGCTGTTATCAAGAATGAGAACGGTGGAAAATCCGCCGTTATATACTATATTGACAAGGCCCGTCATACCGGAATGCATAAAGGTGGAGTCACCGATAACGGCAACGCTCTTTCCCTCATCGCCGCGAACCTTATTGAAGCCGTGGAGAGCGGAAATGGAAGCGCCCATGCAAAGGGTGGTATCCATAGCGCCGAGAGGAGCTACCGCGCCGAGAGTATAGCAGCCGATATCGCCGTATACCGTTACACCCAGCTTTTTGAGAGTATAGAAGGTGCCTCTGTGGGGGCAGCCGGGGCAAAGCACGGGAGGACGGGGAGGTATCTCATCTGCGATCATGGAGGAGTCTGCCTCCTCACCGAGGAGATACTTACGGAGAAGATCCTGAGAGAACTCTCCGATATTGGGAAGAACGTTCTTTCCTACAACGTCGTAGCCGAGCTTTCTTACGAAATCCTCAATAACGCTGTCAAGCTCTTCAATTACGATGATCTGGCTGAGTCCCTGGCAGAACTCACGGATAAGCTTTTCGGAAAGGGGATTGACAAGACCGAGCTTCAGGTAAGAAGCGCCCTCGCCAAACACCTCTTTTGCATAGTTATAGCAGTTGCCCGCGGTGATGATACCGAGGGAGGAGCCGTTATCCTCAATGCGGTTAAAGGGGCAATCGTATGCAAAATCAGTGAGAGCCTTGAGATGCTCCTCTACCACAACGTGGCGCTTTCTTGCATTTGCGGGCATCATTACGTGCTTTGCGATATTCTTCTCATAATCGCGAACGGCAACGTTCTTTCTCTCGCAAAGCTCAACGGGAGCGGATGAATGGGAAACTCTCGTTGTCAGTCTCAGAATAAAGGGGGTATCGAACTTTTCGGAATACTCGTATGCAAGAGCGGTGAACTCCTTGCATTCAAGAGAATCGCAGGGCTCGATCATAGGGAGCTTTGCGGCGATGGCATAGTGGCGGCTGTCCTGCTCGTTCTGAGAGGAGTGCATGCCGGGGTCGTCTGCAACGCCGAAAACGAAGCCGCCGTTGACGCCTGTGTAGCCTGAAACGAAGAGGGGGTCAGCGGCAACGTTGAGACCAACGTGCTTCATAGCGCAGAATGCGCGGCCGCCGCCGAGGGATGCGCCGAAGGCCGCCTCAAAGGCAACCTTCTCGTTGGGAGCCCATTCTGCATACATTTCGTTGTATTTTGCGGCAAATTCCGTGATCTCGGTGCTGGGAGTGCCGGGGTAGCTTGAAATAAAATGTACTCCCGCCTCGTAAAGACCTCTTGCCACAGCCTCGTTGCCGAGCATTATCTTCTTCATAAAAATCAAACCTTTCTTTTATGTACTGCACTCAAATGGATATAGTGCACCATATTAATATACATTATAAATTATATAACCCCCTGCCCTCAAAGTCAAGAGAAGCGTGCGGATTTATTGGGAACATTGACAAGTATTCTGCGACATGATATAATATAATCAGAAAAAAGCATTTTTGGGAGGTGTATTATGTTTAATTTTCAAAGATCTGCCTTAGCACTCACAATGTCAGCGCTGCTCTTGTTTTCTCTTTTCGGCTGTTCTGCAAATAAAACCGAGGACGAAACTACTGCCGCAGAACCTCTTGATACTACGGATTCCGTTGTTACTACAGATAATTCTCCGGGATTGAATATCAAAGACAACTCCCTGATAATTGATAACGTATACGGCTACGAGTCGGCTCTACAGTTTAGCGACACCATGGAGACTCTGGAAAAAGAATACGAGAAATACAAAAAGCTTGATACTATCACCGTAGGCGAAGGAAAGCTCAGTATCACGTTTGTGGAATACGAGGACGCAGACGGCAATATCAGCCACGAGCTCAGATGCACGGGGATCGAAGCCTTCGGACATAACCTTACCTTTGAAGAAAGCTACGATCTTTACGGAAATTTCACCCTTTATACGTTCACGGCTGACGGCGCTTTCGTTTTTGAATATGAAAATCTTGACACGTTCCTTATCACAAAAGAGGGTACTTTTTCACTTCTTCAGTCGGAACACCGAAACGAACGCCCTGTCGCCCCCAATGACAAGGATGAACTTGATGCTTGGAACAATCAAAGCTTTTACTCCTTCACTCTGCGAGACGACGGCACCCTCGGCTATACGCGCACACCGAGAAAATATCTCTTTACAAACATCTTTGCAGATCAGATAAGATATTGCACGTCCCTTTCGGAATTTGCAAAGGAAGAGGGATACGTGGAATTTGAAGACGGACAGCCCGTTTATCACCCCGAGAAAAAATATACCGCCGGTGAGGTATACGATATTGAAGAGCTCTATAGATCGACCATGGCATTTGCCGCAGAGCAGGAGAATAAAGAAGAATACCTGAAAATCATCGATTTTCCCGACACTGACAGCTTTGAGGAGTTTCTCACTTACAACAAAGAGCGTTATAAAGAAGCAGAATAACAGTATAAAAGAGCCGTCAGAAACGGCTCTTTTATTATGTTAGCAGAATTTAACGCTACGGCTGTAAATTGGAGAAACGGCACATACCAAGCCTTCACTTGTTTTATAGCCATAACGATGGTGCTTACCGTTAGCTTTAGGACAGTCGAGCACGCCTGTCCCTACGCCAACGCTTATCTTTTCCGTTCGTTTGTGCATCAAATTTCGTCCCGTTCGCGTGCAACGGCTTCTGTCATCCTGAGCGGAGCCATTTAAATGGCGGAGTCGAACCCCGGAGGGGCGACCGTTAGGTCGGGATCTACGATATTTGATAGAAGCTATCGAAGATCCTACGTAGATCCTGCCCCTTCGAAGAACCCCTAAAAATTCGCAGGCTCATTAGATGGATCCCCCCGCAAGCGGGTCCTTCCATCGAGGAACCCTCGATTGGGGCACCACCCTAAGGGGTGGTTCGA
>JAZQAS010000120.1:0-38714 GCA_045545335.1 Candidatus Avispirillum sp.
TGCAAATACTGCATCACACTCGGAGCAGTACCAGTACTCAGTGTTACCTGTGTAGTGGCAACCGGGCTCAACTGCCTCAACGTAAACGATCTCAGCAGTCATGGGGATTGTAAGATTTCTGATGTTTGTGAGCCATCTGCCGTCTGCATCAGCATAAACTGCCATGCAGTCCTCGCAGTACCAGTATTCCTGAGAACCGTT
This sequence comes from Candidatus Avispirillum sp., assembly GCA_045545335.1. Classification (GTDB taxonomy): domain Bacteria; phylum Bacillota; class Clostridia; order Oscillospirales; family CAG-272; genus Avispirillum. Next base: position 202 of record JAZQAS010000120.1, read on the forward strand.
CTGGTGGCAAGTGGGCTCAACTGCCTCTACGTATGTAAGAGCGCAGGAAGCAAGAACAGAACCGTCAACAGCTTCGAACGCAACGTTCTCACCGTTAACATTGATTGTATTCTCTGCTACGAGCTCAACGTCGATATCGGAATATCCGCAAGAGTTAGCATTGAATACGAGAGAGAATGCAACACCGTCGCCAGCTACGTCTGCAAGATCAGCAGCCTCAACGTATACTGTTACAACACCGTCTGCTACGCTGTAGCTGAACTCGTCAGCTGCGAAGAGACCGGACTCAACCTTTACAAGGTCAAGAATATTAGCATCGAATGCAAATGTTGCGCTGAGTGCCCATACGCCGGGGTTGTTAAGGAGAGTAACATCAACTGTTACCTGCTCGTCAGCCTTAGCGGAGATCCACTCAAGAACTTCGATACCTGCAAGTGCGGGGATAGCCTCTGTTTCAACTGTTTCGCCACAGTTGTCGCAGATGTATTCGATAAGACCTTCCTCGTATACGGAAGAATCCTTTGTCACAGTTGCTGTTGTTTCAGCGTGTGTACAAGGAACAACTGTGATTGTACCAGCCTTTGCAACGAAATCAAGATCGTTACCGTCAACGTCGATTACTTCAACAAGCTCGATAGCAACGTCTGCTGTTGCGCCTGCCTCAGCACCGTTAAGATCGAAGATGATCTCGAAGAGAGCTGCGTTATCAACAACGTTCTCAAGAGCTGCGCCCTCAAGGAATACTGTAAGAACGCCGTCAGCGATGCTGTAGTTCTCACCCTCAACGAGAGCGAAGAGGCCGTCGTTGAAGCCCTTAACTGTAAGGTCACCGAGAGCGATCTCAGCTCTGATTGCCCATACGCCGGGGTTAGAAGCGATTACTACGGGAACTACTGCGTCCTTCTTGTATTCAACCTCAACGTCCTCAACGATCACAGACTGAGGATATACCATCTCAACTGCGCCGTCAACTACGCCGATCTCAACGCTTTCGCCTGCAGCATTGATGCAGTCATCAGCGTTAGCTACGATGGAGATCGCTGCTGTACCCTCAGCTGCCTCTGCATCGATAGCGAATACAAGGTTAAGAAGTGTACCGTCAGCTGTTACGTCAGCAACTTCAAGAGCCTCGAAGTAGAGTACGAGCTCGCCGTCGCCTGTCTCAGTTACGAGTACGTTATCTGCTGCAAATACATCACCGATCTCAAAGCCGGTATATGTAAGAGCTGCATCATAGTTTACTGTGAAGGAAGCGATGAAGAGACCGCCGTTATTTGTGATAGTAACGGGAACCTTAACTTCCTTACCGATTGTGCCGGCAACTGTACCAACAGCAGCCTCGGGCTTAACGAGAACAGGGATGATACCCTCTTCAAGAAGCTCATTACAAACGGAGCATCTGATCTCATAAGCACCTTCGGTTGTGTATGTAGGATCAACTACTGTTACCTTATCGCCAGCCTTGTGACCGAGAGCCTCAGTCTCAGTGCCGGGAACGATGATCTCGCCGCACTCTGCACATACTTCGTTACCGGAGAAGCCGGGCTCTGTACATGTAGCGTCGATAGCGCCATCGATGTATGTTTCAGCATGCTCGCAAGCGTTTGCACCGTAAATCTTGATATAACCGTTATCAAGAACGAATGCAACGTCGTTGTTATCTGTATCGGAAACGTCTGCAATGTCGTTTGCAATACCTACGTACCACTCAGTACCTGCCTTAGCGTCTGCAGGGATCTTGAATGTTACTGTTGCGAGAGTACCGTCGCCGAAGATCTCAGCCTTATAATCATCAGGCTGGAAGTAGAGACCTGTGAAGTTAGGATCAAGGGTCTCATAATCAACGCCGCAAACCTCAAATGCCTTGATAGCAGATGCGTTTGCTACGGGATTACCATCCTTATCTGTGAGCTTGGGGTTGAGAATGTTATCATTAAGAGCGCCAACGTTCATGTTGTGGTCCTCGTAGATCTTACCGTTCTCGAAGCCGAGAAGCTCGATCTCCTGAGGATAGTATACGAACACTCTGGTTGCCCATACACCCTTAACGTTGTTATCAGCGTTGTTACCGTAGAACTCGATATCGAGAGTTACCTCTTCGGTACCTTCAGCTACTGTAACGCCCTGCATATTGATAGTGAACTGATCTGCAGGGAATGTTTCTTCCTCATATGCGGGAAGCTTGGGGATGATCTTGATATAACCGTTATCAAGAACGAATGCAACGTCGTTGTTGTCTGTATCGGAAACGTCTGCAATGTCGTTTGCAATGCCTACGTACCACTCGTCGCCGATCTGAGTATCCTCAGGAAGAGCGAAGATAGCGGTAGCGAGAACGCCGTCGCCGAAGATCTCAGCCTTATAATCATCAGGCTGGAAGTAGAGACCTGTGAAGTTAGGATCAAGAGTCTCATAGTCAACACCGCAAACCTCAAATGCCTTGATAGCAGATGCGTTTGCTACGGGGTTGCCATCCTTGTCTGTGAGCTTGGGGATGAGAATGTTATCGTCAAGTGCGCCAACATTCATGTTGTGGTCCTCATAGATCTTACCGTTCTCGAAGCCGAGGAGGGAGATCTCCTGAGGATAGTATACGAACACTCTGGTTGCCCATACACCCTTAACGTTGTTGTCTGCATTGTTACCATAGAACTCGATATTAACGGGAGCGATGAGAACACCGTCTTCGTTAACAGTTCCCTCGTAAACGTTTGTACCGGTTACGTTGATGGTGAACTGATCTGCAGGGAATGTCTCCTCGTCGTAAACGGGAGCCCAAGGATCGCCTGCTGCGGACTCAACTGCGATTGTGAAGTTATCGCAAACTGCAACGTCAGCATCGTCTACGTCATATGCCTCAACGATGATAACGCCTACCTCGAAGGAATAACCCTCGGGGAGATCTTCGTATGCATCTACAGTCTCGAGAACGAGAGTACATACGGGACCCTCTGCAAGAACCTCATACTCATAACCACACTCAACCATTGCGAACTTGATATCAGCAGAAGGTGTGATACCTGCGTTCGTAAAGTTTGCCTTGTAGTTTCTACCTGTAGAAGCAAGACCTGTTGTTACATAAGTGTAATCAGGTGTTGTTCCAACAGGAAGATCGTTTTCATCATAGACAGCATCTACGATGTCCACGGAAGAGCTTGAGTAGTACACATATACTGTGTAACCCTGAACTCCTGCACCGTTGGTAAGTGACAATGTGAGTTCTGCTGTACCAACGCCGGTTTCTTCGTTCTCTACAATGCCTGCGGTCTCGAGAACAAATTCAGCCACGTCAGCGTCAGCAGCTGCTGTGCCTACAACGGAAGGAACGATTCCGGTGAAGAGCATGGCAACTACCATCATCACTGAAAGGAATTTTTTCATGAGTTTACCTCCTAATTATATTGGTAATTACATTATACTTTTTTGCAGGAACAATGTCAATAACTTTGTGAAAAAATAAATAAAAAACCACTTTGTAGCAATATTATTTGATACAAACGATACAAATTGCACAAATCGTTACATCTCGCGGTAGGCAATACGACGGTTTTTGCGCCGATTTTTCGGTTTTTACGTGATTTTCGGTGAAAACAGGGCTGAAATACCCTATTTCTTATGTATATACTATATATATAATAAAAGGAAGGTTTTTGATCAAAAATCGGCGCGGGAAACCGCGCCGATCTCATAGCTTTTTGCCTTTTTTGAGGGTCAAATAATAGTCATTTGAATAAAAATACGTTATTTACAAGTGCATTTTTTGCGTTTTCTACAGTTGCAAAAGCATTTTCTGCAATTGAATAATGGCGATTTTTATCACAAAACGATGCTTCTTGCCTCTAAATAATAGCGCTTTTCCGCCGCTGTTCCCATGGAAAATGTCTTTCTGGGGAGGGTTCCGTTCTCGCATACGTAGGAGAACAGCTCTTCCTTTGCTATTCCTTCAAAAAGGAATCCGAAGGAACCTTTTTCACGCGCAAGAGCCTCAAGAGACTCTACTCCGTGGATATAATCGCAGGATGCAGAGGGGCAGATCTTGAGATATTCGTCAATTATCATCTGGAGGCTGCCTACGGTGAGGGCGTGGAGACGGGGGATAGACACTTCCCTCTTTTCTCCGTTTTCAACAAGGATCACGTTTTGCTTTTCCTTGATCCCCTCTCCCATCTTCTCGGCAAAGGCCAGAAGAGCTTCTGAGGATGCGCCCACCAAAAGCCTGTATATGGGCTCAAACACGATAGAGGGATCATAGAGGTCCACCACCTCAACGAGGGCATAGCGGGCAGGATGGGACATTGCCTTCTCTTCACCGATCTCGGCCTTAAGCTGCTCAAAATGGGATTTTGCGCTGGCAAGGGAATGATTTCCGTCGCCCATTGCGTATGCAAGGCCGCCGTTATCACCGTTTTCATAGCTTTTTACCGTTTTTTCCACCTCAGAGAGAAGGGCGCCCTCAATTTTATAGCCCTTGATATATCCGCCGTCAAGCATCAGGGGGAAGGAATAGAGGGGCGTCATCTCCCCCTTTCTGTTTGTAAGGGCGCGAAGGAGGCATCCCTCCTTATCGTTTGCAAACACCATAACGTGAGGGAGCTCCACCGTTGCCTCTCTTCTCACGGCAACCCTCGGGGGGATACGCTCGATCACCGTTTCCTCCGTTGCGCGAACAGTGGAGCTTGATTCGGGGCTGAAATCGTATGCCTCAAGGTCAAGCTTTGCGACAAGGCCGGGACGGACCTTGCCTGAGGGGAGAGTTCTTTCAATATAAACAAGACAATTTTTATGAAGGGAGAGCTTTTGGTGGGCAGATCTCATATTTTCCCGAACGAGGGCCTTTTGCGCCGCCTCCTTCTCGGTTTCAAGATAGGCCTCGGGAAGGATGAGGCCGAGGCAGGACAGCTCGCCCCCTGCAATATCCGTTACCTTTTCCCAGTATTCGGGCTCGCTTGTGAACTGATCGCAGGCGATGACGCTATAGGACTGCCATTTTTCGCTATCGGGACTGTATGGGGGGAGGAGTATGTCGGCCGCGCTTATTACTGTGTTATCCATTCTACGTCTTCTTCCTTACTGTCAAATTCTGCAATCACCTGCTGACGGGTCTTTAAATAATAGCTGCCGTAGCCCTGCTCCTCCAGAGAGAAGCCTACGGCGATGATGACCATATTATCCTCTACCGAAACGGAGGATAAAGAAAGGCCGTCCTCCTTTACGCACTTATCGGCATAGGCCTTGGCGCTGTCCTTATCATCAAAGGTGCAAACCTCAAAAATATTCTGAACGATATCGCCGAAAAAGCAGAAAACCACGTAGCCGCCGGGAACGGGATACACCTTTCTGTTTTCACTTGATGTGAGGATGAATTTGCCGTTTTTATCGTAATTTGCATCGGCTTTGGGGAGCTCTTTCTTAGTATCGGAGGGCTCTGTCTCCTTATTCTCAGGCTTATCTGCCGAGCAGGAGGCAAGAAGCGCACAAAGAGTGACGAGGGCAAGGAAAATGCATATAAATCTTTTCATTTCGGGGACTTCCTTTCTCTGATGGAACGAAATGCAAATTCCATCACAAAAGATTTTTAAATAGTACTTTATTTTATCACAATTATCTGCTATAATCAATACAAAAGAAAAGAGGTTTTCAATTTTCCCTTTCTTTTAATTCATAAATAATTTTTTCGGCACAATGCCAAAGGAGAAAAAACATATGAAAAAGTGGAAGTGTACAATTTGCGGAGAGATCGTTGAGAGCGAAACTGCTCCCGAAAAGTGCCCTCTTTGCAAGGCTCCCGCAGAAAAGTTCGTTGAGCTCGTTGAAGAGGACGACAAGGGCTGGGCTTGCGAGCACGAGGTAGGCATTATCGACGGTGTTCCCCAGGAGATCATTGACGGTCTTCGCGCTAATTTCCAGGGCGAATGCACTGAGGTTGGTATGTATCTCGCAATGAGCCGCGTTGCTCACCGCGAGGGCTATCCCGAGATCGGCCTTTACTGGGAGAAGGCAGCTTTTGAGGAGGCTGAGCACGCTGCAAAGTTTGCTGAGATGCTCGGCGAGGTAGTTACTCCCTCCACAAAGAAGAACCTTGAGATGAGAGTAGAGGCTGAGCGCGGCGCAACTGCCGGCAAGTTCGAGCTTGCAAAGATGGCAAAGCAGAACGACCTTGACGCTATCCACGACACAGTTCACGAGATGGCACGCGACGAGGCAAGACATGGCAAGGCATTTGAGGGTCTTCTTAAGAGATATTTCTAATTCAATAACAATTTAAAAGAGAGTCGAAATCGGCTCTCTTTTTATATGGTTCATACGATTCTATTTTGTTCGTGTGCATATGGCGGGAGCGGCAAGCGGCTCCCCTACGGCTGCATTGCCGGTTTTCCTTATAGCCGTAACGTTTATACAGATCCATTTTTCGGACGAGCGATGCTCGCCCCTACAACAACGCGTATCTTTTCCGTTCGTTTGTCCATCAAATTTTGTGACCTTCGCGTGCTGATATCGGACGAGCGATGCTCGCCCCTACAACGGCGTTGTATCTTTTGCGTTTGATTCTGCATCAAATTTCGTTCTCCGGCGGGCGATTCATGAATCGCCCCTACGGTGATTTTCTGCAATTTTACCTATTACCTATTACCTATTACCTATTACCTATTACCTATTACCTATTACCTATTAAAATACAGCCCTCCGAATGGAGGGGTGTATCACCAAATTAAATATTAGAGGCCGATTTTTTCAGCTTAGCCATTCAAGATCTTTGACTTTAATCCAAGAGAGTCTTTCGCGTTGAGTTCTCCGTCTCCGTTCAGGTCAACGGCAAAGGGATCTACCTTACAGTCGTTTCCGCTGATGACTCTTCTCATCATATTGCCATCCATACCGTTGACAACGCCGTCTCCGTTACAGTCGCCCATGATGCAAGGCTCGCAGGAGGTGCCCGCAGCAGATCTCATTGCGAAGGCTGAAATTCCGGTATTATCGGGATAATCCTTACGGGTCCAGGAGATGCCTGCGACCGCTTCGTTTTCCATAAGGTTCATTACGAGCTCAAGGATCATCACGTTTCCGTCAAGGCGGTTTACTGAATTTATATACTCTACGAGCTCCTTATCAAGCTCAACGGTGAAATATCTTCTGCCCTTTGAGCCTATCAGGACTCTATCCTCCATATCAAGGCTGCCTGCCTCTGCTACGGACGTGCTGAACTGGATATACTTGCCGCACTTTTCGCCAAAGCCTACGCTATCCAATACAGCGCTTAAGGATTCCACGGGAGCGTAGCTGATATCCTTCAAGTGGACCGTTATCTCATAAGCTTCTTCCTCTTCGCTGAGCCGGCATCTGATATATCTTACGAGATCGTACATCTGCTGATTTGCATCTATGTACTCCACCATTTCATACACGGTCTTTTCTTCATACTCTGCAAAGAGCTCTGAAAGAGCGTAGGCCTCATTCTCTTCGCTATCGCTGACGAAATCTCCGAACACGAGAGTTTTATAAAACTCTTCGGGATAATAATCGTTTTCGCTATAGATGCTGAGGAATGCTTCCTCATAGCCCTTATAATTGGTCATTACAAGAGAAGGACAGCTATAGTAGAAGTTTGCTCCGAGGTAGGCAAGGGACGTTGGCAGAACGAGAGTTGTCATCTTAGTGCATCCTTCGAATGCATATCTGCCTATATTCTTTACTCCATCGGAGAGTATGAGCTTATCTATCTCGTTACAAGCGTAGAAGGCTCTGTTGCATACCGTATGAACACCCTCGGGAACGCGGACCGTTCCTTTAGCCTTGACAGTATCTGCGCGAAGGAGATAGCCCTCAAGGATAAGGAGATCATCCTCCCAGTTTTCGGGGTCGTTATAATATCCCGTATTGGTGAAGGCATCGTCCTCGATCTCACAGCCGATATAATCGGGGAGATCAATGGAGGTGAGACTTGTGCAATCATAAAAAGCGCTTGCGCAAATACAGTCGATACCGTTATGCAGCACGATGCTCTCAAGAGAAGAACAGCCGCGGAAAGCACCGGCATTTATCTTATTTACCCAGGTGGGGATAGTGATCTCAGTTACAGAAGAGCAATCGCGGAAGGCTACGACGCCTATATGTCTGAGATTTTTGGGAAGCTCTATACTCTTAAGCTCGGTGCAACCGGCAAAGGCGCCGTCGTATATAGCTGAGATATTATCGTGGAGAACGATCTCTTCAAGAGGGGTATCTGCAAAGGTATAAAACGAGATCTCAGAAACCGCCGCGGGAACGGTGAAGGATGTTATGGCGGTATTATAGAAGGCATACTCTCCGATGCTTGAAAGGGCCGCGGGAGTATTGACAGAGGCAAGAGAGGTGCAATCTCTGAATGCGCGGGCGTGTATGCTTGAAAGCGCCGCGGGGAGCTCTATTGCTTCGAGGGAGGAGCAATTCCGGAATGCTCCGTTTTCTATCACGGTGACCGTTGCGGAAAGCTTGACCTCCTTAAGGGCCCTGCATCCCGTGAAGCAGGTCTCGGGGACCTTTCTTGCGCCGTATGCAAACTCTGCATATTCAAGAGCATCGCATCCGCTGAAAATGCCGTAGCCAAGGCTTGATACCTTGCCGGGGATCACGACGGACTTGAGAGACGGACAATTCGTAAAGGCGCTGTTTCCCATAGTTTTCAGCGTTTCGGGAAGAGTGAGGGTTTCAAGACAAGAATTGACGGCAAATGCATGATTGTCGATCTTCGTTACGCCCTCGGGGATATTGAGCTCCTTGATCGCGCAATTTACAAAGGCATTCTGGCCAATGACACTTACGCTTTCGGGGATCACGACCTCGGAGAGTCTCTGGCAATCATAAAAGCTGTATCTGCTGATCTCTCGGAGCTTTTTGGGGAGAGAAACGTATTCAACGGAGCTTGCAGAGAACGCCCCTTCACCGATAAATGTAATATCCGTATCATAGAGATCGACCCTTGTGAGGCCCGCTCCGTCAAAGGCACACGCGTCGATATAAGTGATATGGGAAAAATCAAGCTCCTTAAGAGAAACGCAGGATAAGAAAGCGTCTTCGCCGATCTCGGTGATGCTTTCTGAAAGAGTTACACTTTCAAGAGACGGGCATAATCCGAAAAAGCTATCCGCCAGACTGCTAAGGCTTGCGTTGACAGTTGCAGTTTCAAGGTAGTTGCACGACCAGAAGCATGCTCTGCCAATAAATTCAACGCTTGAAGGAACGGTTATCTCTCTGAGGCGTGTTTCAGCAAATGCGCCCGATCCGATATAGGTAAGGCTTGAAGGGAGAGTTATCTCATCAATAGCCGTCTCTGAAAAAGCACTATCTCCTATATACGTTACACCTTCGGGGATATTTACATTTCCGAGAGAGTTGCATCCAAGGAAGGCACCGTTCTCTATATTATTGAGAGTGGAAGGAAGAACAACGCTCTTAATGCTTATGCAGTCTTTGAAGGTACGCGAGGGAATACTTGTAACGCCTTCGTTAACTGTCAAGGTGCCTGTATCCTTATCGAATACGTACCAATCGCCCTCGGGAACGTTAACTGAGCCCTCTGTTGAGCCGCCTGTCGAACCACCCGTTGAGCCGCCTGTCGAACCGCCCGTTGAGCCGCCCGTTGAGCCGCCGGAGCTTGTCTGTTCTCCGAAGGGGGCAACGAGAGCGGGATGGCAGTTTGTGAAAACAGCTTTGCCTACTACTTCGGGAGTATGGTCGATAACTACCTTTTTAAGAGAGGAGCAGCCATAAAAGGCGCTTTGTCCGACCTCATTTACGGAGCTCGGCAGCGCAATGGACTCAAGCGCCTTGCATCCGATGAAGGTAAAATCGCCTATTACCTCAACTCCCTCATCAAGAACCACGGAGGCAAGCAGATCGCAATTGCGGAATGCACCGTCATCTATGACCTTAACGCTTCCCGCAACGGAAACGGAGAGGAGCTGCTTGTTCATAGAAAAGGCGTGGTCTCCGATCATTTCAATGCCATAGGGGATAACAACGTCTGTCAGCTCATTGCCGTAAAATGCGTAGCTGCCTATCTTAAGGTCTCCGTGAAGAGTCAGCTTCTTTATACCGCATTCTCTGAAAGCGCTGTGGCCTACCTCTTTTACGGTTTCGGGAACAACAAGCTCTTCAATGGGACAGAAGGAGAACGCGGCCGTTCCCACGGTCTCTATCTTATCTCCAAGGGCCGCGATGCCGCAGGCACTCTTATAAAATGCATACGCGCCTATGGACGTGACGTTATTTCCGTTGGGGAACAGGATGGTCTCAAGGCTCGTTGTCATATGAAAGGCTCTTTCGGGTATGGCGGTCAGGGTGGAGGGCAGGGATATCTCCTTAAGAGTTTCGCATCTCGCAAAGGCGTATGCCTCAAAATAGTTTACGCCTTCGGGAACTGTTATTTTTTCAACGTCGGGCATATAAACGTATCTTGATATTTTTGCAACGGGAATGCCGTCAATAACAGAGGGAATGACGATCTCCTTCTCGCCGCCCTTATATCCCGTTATCTTCCAGGTCTCTCCGGAGGCAACGTAGGTAAAACCGTCGTCGGTCGTACCTCCCGCTGCCGAAACGGAGAGGGGAATGGCGCCAAAGAGGACAAGGGACGCCAGGAAGAATGCTAAGATCTTACTCATCTTTTTCATATTTCTTCTCCTTTCAAGCTTGGATCTTTTATATACCGGGTCTGTTCACCGTTCCGACGAACAGGGGGAGACCCGAGTCGCTTATTATTACGAATATGAAGGGTCTGTCAAGGGTGAATTCATTGGGAGCGGTGCCGCCGTCCGGCCAGCTCGGGTGGATACCCTCGCTCAGGGACGCGGCCTCACAGCCGCTCTCATCTATGCTCACTCTTACGGTGCAGGTTATATCATGGACGGATATATCTGAATCGCAAAGGGGTGAGAGGTCTGCTTTGGCAGGATCGAACACGTCGCAGGCTCCCATATTTTCAAGGCCGCTCTTAAGAGTGGCGCGGGAGCTTATATCAAATTTCGGCAAGAACAGCCACATATATGCCGAATGATCCTGATAGGAGAGGCTCTTTTGCGCCTTTCCCGTGATGAAGCCCATTGCCTCGCTATCGTAAAACAGGCTCTCAAGGCTTACGTTTTCATTGGGAAGGATAAACCACGCAGTCTCTCCCTCCTTGAGATCAAGGCAAGTGGCCTTGAAGCTTGAGCCCTTATAGCGGATGCCGACGAAATCTCTGTACATAAAATCGCAGGTCACGTCTCCTTCGGGAGAATGGAAAACGCGGCTTCGCGTTGAATCGGGATCGAAGGCTACGTCCCATTCCGCCTTATAATATACGGTGGACATAAGCGTCATCTTACTGTCTGCATCAAGGCTCGCGCCCTTTGCCGCTTCACCGAGGAGGCCTCTCGTTTGCTCGTTTAACCACGAGCGCACAAGAGCATCGTACTCCTCGCTGCCCATATCTCCCTTGAAGGAGGAGGCATAATAGCTTTTGGCAAGGATATCCGTGACTTCGGTTTTGGCAGCGAAGGAATCATCAAGCCAAAGGGAGTTTCCGAGGACGGTGGTTACGATGCCGTCGTCTCTGTAACAGGCGTTCCACAAATTGGATGCGCTGCTTCTGAGGCTTTGGATATCGGCGGCGCCAAGCAGGCTGAGTAGCTGAGCGCGGCTTTCTCCCTCTGCCGTTTCAGCAAGCATTCCCAAGGTCATATAGGTATTGACGGGGGAATAGATCATATTCTCCCCTTTAGGGTCTTTCAAAAATTCGAGCACGCTTCGGGATATGAAGCTATCCGTATTGCCGATGCCGCTTTTATATGTGCTTATCCTTTCGGTCATGGCGCTTCTCCAAGCATGGCGGAGAGACTCCACGGAGGGATAGGGGTTCTGCACGGGATACAGGGCGCGGGAAAGAACGCCGGGGCGGCTTGGGGCTACGGGACCTATGGGAGGCACTACGGGAAGCTGAGGTTTTTGGGGGCGGGCTGTGGTCTCTTCCCTATCGGCGCTCTCAGCTTCTGTATCGCTTGGAGCAACGACTGAGGGCGGGGACACGGGAGGAGCGTTTGTATCCTCGGGCTTTGAGCTTTGAGGGGTATCATTTGTGATGACTGAGGAGTCATCCGTTATATCGGTTTCGGGGTCTTTCGTGCTATCGGTCAGGGTTGAATCATTACTTTGAAGAACATCAGGAGCGGGCTTTGACACGTTTGGGCCCGGGAGCGATGAGGTGCCGCCCGAAAGGAGCGTTCCCCAAGGCAAAAGGGATGCCATCAGCATAACGCAGGCGGCAAGAGCGGCCGCAGGGAGCCATATCGCAGGCTGCACTCTTCGCACGGTTGCGGCCTCTGCGATAAACGCATCGTCTATATTTCCTATTGCATCCTGCAGGTGCTTTGGATTCATCTGATCTTCTCCTTTCTAAGTTTTTCTGCGAGCTTTTCGCGACTTCTCAGAAGTATCATTTTTACCTTACTCTCCGAATAGCCGTATCTTTCGGCTATATCGGACACCTTATCCATATACCAGTAGCGTCTGACAAAGACCTGTCTGTCTCTTTTGGAAAGTGAGGAAAGAAAATCATTGAGAAGTCGGGTCAGGTCTTTTTCTTCTACGGCGGCCTCGACGGTATCGGAGGCGGCGATGCACTCCGACAGCTCCTCCAGACTTACGTCTGCTGCGGAGCCGCTTCGCTTCTTGGCCGACATTTCGCGATGGCGCTTTAGGGCAAGGTTTCTCGTTATCCTCCCGATATATGAAGAAAGGGAGCGGGGCTCTTCGGGAGGAATGGAGTTCCATACGGCGAGGTAGGTATCGTTCAGAACTTCGGATACGTCCTCTTCATTTCCGAGAACGTTATACGCGATGCTATGGCAATAATTTCCGTATTTTTCACGGGTCTCACGTATTGCGCTCTCATCGCGGTCATTATAAAGCTTTATAATATTTGATTCCTTCATTTTTTTCTTTCCTCACCCCCTTCACCTATATAGTACCTTATTTTTCCTCCCTCGTCACAAATTTGTTGTATTTTATTTGATTTTTTCGTTTTTTTCTGTTTTGTATTGAGATATGAAGGCTTATATCGGCATTTTTGTTTTGTTCATTGACAATTGACATACAATGCATTATAATATGTCTATAAGTATATTTGTCAACCTCTGTACGTGACCGTCGCTTTTTCGGTGTATTGGTATAAATAATGGATAAAAAAAGATCTAAGCTAAAAAAACTTATACAAAAATACGAGGAACAGCTTTCCTATCTCTTTTTCGGCGTTCTTACCACTATCGTTAATTACGTTTCCTTTGCCGTTCTTAAGTATTTTTGGACCGACGATTGGATACACGCGGTCAACATAGTGACATTTATTATTGCTACCTTGTTTGCCTACGTTACAAACAAGCTCTTTGTTTTTAAGAGCCGCTCATGGTCTTTCAAGGTCTTTTCGAGAGAGATCCTCTCATTTTTCGGCTCCAGGATCTCTTCCTTTATACTTGAAGAAGCAGGCCTTTTTCTATGTGTTGATATCCTTAACGTGGGCCGATACCATTTGCTTTTTACAGACGGAACAATGATCGCTAAAATAGTCTTATCCTTCGTTGCCGTTATAATCAATTATTTTTTCAGCAAGCTGTTAGTTTTCAATAAATCAAAGGAGCATACCGATACAAAATGAAATTACTTTTAATTTTACCGGCATACAACGAAGAAGACAATATAGTTAAAACAGTTTCGGCGATACGCGATTTCCAGTCTGCGGGACACACGAACGTAACCGTCGATTACCTCGTTATCAACGACGGTTCAACAGACTCGACCGAAAAGATCTGCAGGCATAATGATATCAACTGCCTTTCTCTCGTGCAAAACCTCGGCATCGGCGGTGCTGTTCAGACAGGATATCTGTATGCTATGAAAAATGGCTATGATATTGCCGTTCAGTTTGACGGCGACGGACAGCACGACGTTTGCTCTCTTCCCTCGCTTATAGCTCCTATCATAGACGGGGAAGCGGATTTCACGGTAGGCTCGCGCTTTATTGAAAAAAGCAACACCTTTAAATCTACTGCCATTCGCCGCTTTGGCATCAAATACCTTTCCCTTCTTATCAGAGCAGTTTCCGGGTTGAAGGTCCTTGACGTGACCTCGGGCTTCAGAGCGGCTAACAAGAAGGCGCTCTCTTTCCTTGCCCGCAATTACCCCACGGACTACCCTGAGCCTGAGTCTCTCGTTACGCTCAAGAAAAACGGATTCAGGATCAAGGAGGTACAGGTAAATATGTTCGAAAGAGCCGCCGGCAGATCCTCTATCAATTCACTGAAATCAATATACTATATGGTCAAGGTATCCTTTGCGGTTATTTGCGCCAGCATTCAGAAAAAGGAGGTTAAATAATCATCATGTCTCTTCTTCTCAGAATCGAGATGATCGTTCTTTCATTGATCGTTGTTTTCATCGTTATCAACTCGGTCAATAAAAAGAAAATGTGTATTCAATATTCTTTGATATGGATATTGATCGCCTTCTCTTTGCTTATCATCGCTATTTTCCCTGATATCGTTTTTGCCCTCTGCGCTTTGCTTGGCGTAAAAACACCATCTAACCTTATATACCTTTTCGGTATTTTCGCGCTTCTTCTCGTTACCCTCATTCAGACAAGCATTATCTCTAAGCAAACGGAAAGAATCAAGTTTTTAACTCAGATCGTTTCCATAGAAAAATATTGCGACCACAGAGAGGTTGATAATGAAATTAAGAAATAAAACTTTTTCTTTTAAAAAAAGCAGATTGTTTTCGTTCGTCTGCTATCACAAGGTAATTCTTATCGTTATGGTCCTGCTCTTTGCAACAAGGCTTTTGACGATGTATGAACTTGGCATAGAATACAGCTTGAAAAATGATGACCTCGCATATATCAACAGTGCTTTCAATTTCATTGAAACAGGCACGATCTCAATGCACAACCAATACCCCAGCGCACAGATCATGCCCGGCATGACCGTTTTTATCGGCCTCCTTTCTCTTATCTTCGGAAAGGGTAAGCTACTCTGGCTTGTTATCAAGCTTTTATGGTTCACTATGAACGCCCTTACTGCTTGGTATATTTACAGATGCGTCACTCTGTTCGCTCCGCGTTGGTGCGGCGTTGCAGCGGTCATTCCCCTCTTCCGCTCTGATTACATCTGGATGGATAATTTACCCCTCACTGAAACGCCTTTTCTCCTATGCCTCGTTGCTATGGTTTATTACACCTTGAAGATGGGAAAGGAAAACAAGGGATATGCAAACTTCTGGTGCTGTCTTATAGCTTATATGGCCGGCTTGATGCTTAAGGCAAATATAGCTCCCTACCCCGTTTTTGCTCTTATTTATCTCCTTATAGTCAAGTATGATAAAAAGCTTCTTTTCAAGCAGTGCGCTATACTTGCCTCCGTTGTTCTCTGCTTCGTTATACCTTGGAGCATAAGAAACTATATCCATTTCGACGCTTTTATTCCCCTTACCTACGGCTCCGGAAACCCCACGCTCCTCGGAACATATCAGGGCCGCGGCTACCCTCTTGACAGTGAATTGGATTACACCACAAACGTTAACGATGTGGTCAGAGAGAAATATGCCGAGTATTACGGTGAGGACGGTCAATTAAAGCCAGAATATAAAAGGTACGTGGGGCTTCAAGTCGACGGCATAAAAGCTTCTTACAGACAGAAGGTCTGGGCAGAAAAAGATATTAAGGGAATGCTTCATTCATACCTTATCTATAAGCCACAGAAAATGATCTTCAGTATCTTCTATTGGAAAACAGTAAATAATATCAATGCGGATATTCTCATCCACCTACCCTATATCGAGATGCTTTTGTGCGGCCTTGCCATCTTTGCGGCGCTTGTCCTCAAAAAGCTGAGAGGTCCTGTTATCTATGCTTTCCTTGTATACATCGGAAACATATATATTTATGCAGCCACATTTTCATTTAGCAGGTATAACGTTTCGTTAGTATATCTCAGGTATATCGTTATAGGAATAGGACTTAGCCTTGTTTTACAGCTCATAAAAAAAGGCTATGACGCTATAATCAAAGAAGAATCTGCTTCGGATACTGTAAAAGCACAGATTTCTGACGAATTGAAGGACGAAAAAGAAGCTTGATACGGTCATTATAATACCAAAAAGAGAGCCGATCGTTTCGGCTCTCTTTTTTGCGCTGAAGTCCATGCGCTGATGCTTGACCGAGGGCGAGATTTATGATATGATTAAGAAAAAAAGGAGGGATGATATGGGTGCGACACAACGGGCGCGGATAGAATGGCTTGATATTGCAAAGGGTATCGCCATTATTCTCGTGGTCCTCGGACACGCTGTTCGCGGCGGAGATATAAACAGGATCATTTACTCCTTTCAGGTTCCCGCATTCTTTTTGCTTGCGGGTATGACCGCGGGGGGCGACAGGATAGGGGTCCGTATCAAAAACGATCTTTTTCGCCTTATTGTTCCTTATTTCTCCTTCGGTCTTCTCAGCATTCCCGTTTTCATTCTCTTCGGCACCTTTGCGGCGGGGCAGCTTGATATCAATGCAGGCACCTCCCTTTTGAAAAATCTTTTTGAGCTTTTTTACGCATCTCCCGTCGGCGGGGCCCTTAAATTCAACACTCCTCTATGGTTTTTGCCCTGCCTTTTTGCAACGAAGCTTATTTTCTACGGTCTTTACAGGCTTTGCAGGGGCAAAAGGCTTTTCGTACTTCTATGCAGCGCGCTGCTTGCGGCGACAGGCTTTACGTATTCCTTTTTCAAGGGCCCTTCACTTCCCCTTAATCTTTCCGTTTCTCTGAAGATGCTTTTCTTCTTTGCTCTCGGAAACGCGCTGACAGAGCTTACAACAAAAAAGGACCTTTTCCAAAAAAGAGAAAAAGCCCTGGCCTTTGGCACCTCGGCTCTTTTTATCACCTGCGTTACAGCTATATTTGCCCCCGGAGTTGACTACACGAGCGACAGCTTTCCGGGCCTTGGTCTTTTCCTTCTGACATCCATTCTCGGAAGCCTCGGAATTTGCCTTATATCAAAGGGCATCGGTCGGTGCAGGTGGCTCGAGGGGCTTGGGCGCCACACTCTTGCCATACTTGTGATGCACAAGTTTCCCATTTTGCTTTTCCAGACCCTGGAGCCCTTTAAAACTCAGCTTCTTCGCTTTGGCTCGGTCTCGTGCCTTATGCTTGCTATCGCGGTTTCTGCCCTTTCCATCCTGCTTTGTCTTTTTGCAGAATGGGTGATAATGAAGATATTCCCCTTTATTCTCGGCGATACTGCGCGACGTTCAAGGATAAGGTAACAAAAAACTTGAGGCGCACTTCTTTACGGAGTGCGCCTCAAGTTTTTTTCAGAATATTTTTAAAAATTCAAGGCTGTCGGCAAACCACTGGGCTACGTGGGGATCGTCAAAGGTCTCGGAGCCCCACCAGGTCTCGCGATTTGCAAGGGCAAAGGCATGGTAGCCCTTGGGATAGATATGCATCTCGAAATGAACTCCCCCTGCCTTCAGGGCTCTTGCATAGAGAAGAACGTTCTCAAGGGGTACGCAATCATCCTCAAAGGTATGCCAGATAAAGGCGGGAACGGTATTCTCGTTTATATGCTTATCCACGGAATAGAGGTCCAGCTCCTCCTGAGGCACGTCCTGCGTTTCGATAGGATAGCCGAGGATGCGCATAAAGGAATCGTGATGATAAAACTCCTTTTCGCCCGTTATTACGGGATAGCAGGTGAGAACTGCGGCGGGTTTATTCTCTCCCGGCTTCATATCGGGGTCGGACTTTGCCCATTCCTCTGCCCAGAAGGTGCCGATGCTTGCCGCAAGATGGCCGCCTGCGGAAAAGCCGATGACGTACACGCGATCGGGGTCTACGTTATATTTCTCCGCATTTCTCTTAATATGTACGATGGCCCTTGAAACGTCCACCACGGGACGGGGGAACTTTGCCTTATCGTTTACGGAATAGTTGACCATAAAGCAGTTGAAGCCCTTTGCAAAATAATTGATGGCTATGGGCTCGCCCTCTCGGTCATTTGCCTGAAAAAGATAGCCGCCTCCCGCGAGGACCACCATTGCGGGGCGCTTTCTTCTGCCTATGGCAACGGCGCCGCCCTCGTCGTTATGGATAAAGGACTCCATTTTGATATCCTTATCCTCTTCTCTCAGATAAATGATCTCGTTTAGCATATCTTTCTCCTCTTTATTCATCATATATTTATGCCGCAAAGATGGTCACACTCATGCTGGATTATCTGTGCTGTAAAGTCCTTATATGTTTTTATCCTTGTCTGCATGGCTTCATTCTGCTCTTTGGTTGAAACTCTTGCATATCCGTGTGTTCTTATTTCTGCCATTAAAAATACCACCTTTTTATTTATTTTAAGATATCTATTTGCAAAAGTCAACCCGATTTGCAAATATGTTTATAAACTTATATATACTTTTATAAACACAAAAACCACAGGATATTCCCTGTGGTTTCAGTATTTGTAAAGGTACACTTTTATAAAAGGAGAAGCCCCCGAAAGGTCATATGACCTTTCGGGGAGAGCTTTATAAGCTTTATTCGCCTTTATACCTCTTTAATGCTTGATACAATATATCAATGTGAGTGCTTATGTCTTTTTCGTTATCATCCAGATATTTACTGAGCTTGGCTTGAAGATCTGTATTCTGCTCTTTGATATCGACTGAACCGAATACGGTATCAATAGATTTCATATCCCTTTGATTATAATGCTTATCAAGCACCTTTACTGCTAAAGTTGCCATATCGAAGGCACGTGTCAGCGTTGTTTCCTCGCTTTGGCGAGACCAACGCTCCTTGGGCTTTCTCCAGACCTTTACAGACGGGATAAATTCGCCCGTACACCATTGAGCTCTGCCAACCGATATACCCTTTACATCCGTATCATTTTTATACTGACCATCGATCGCAGCGTAATTTTCTATCACGTAAATAGGCTTGTGTTTAAGATGATCGGGGATATTAGACATATAAAACTCCTTATTTTCAAAAACCGTTTCAGCTTTTGCACTGTATGTACAGCCGAAAAGCGAAACAAATATAGTTATGTCGTTTCATTTCCTGTGTATTCATCTGAAAGATCTGAATCTTCTCCTGATGATCCCGCATTCAAATATACTTTAGTCCAGTTGCCGTTTACACCTGACGATGATTTGTAATAATTCTCTGCACTTGCAGGAGCTTCCTCATTTGAATACAAATAGTAGTATGTTGTTTTTACACCGGCAATATAGTTTATCAGATCGTCATTTGTAGCAAACATATATCCGCCATCGGTTGCCAAGTCTACGGTAGTACCTGTTGAGGTATATGTGCCCGATTCATTTTTTGTATAGAGAGTACTTGAGCCGCTCGTCCAGTTAGGTCCGCATCTCCAATAATACCCCGTTCCTTCAATGGAAATATCAGAAATTGTAAGATATACCGATAAACCGCCAAAGGCATTTTTGCCGATAAATGTTACGCTTTCAGGTATTGTAATAGAATCTATACTATAACAATCATAGAAAGCCTTTTCCCCTATTGTCTTTAACGATGAGGGTAGCACAATGCTTTTCAGACCACCGCATGATTCGAATGCGGATGCACCAATAACTGTAATAGTTTCCGGAAGAATGATCTTTACAAAATCAATATCTCCGCTTGACGATCCGGTCATACTGTAAGCATCGTAATTATAAAATCCATTATCAGCTACTTGCGTAACCACTTTGCCTTTATAAAGCATTGGAACCGTTATACAGCCTGAACAGTATATGCTCTTATCTTTGCTTACGCTCAAAGTACCATCTTCAAGCTCGGTAAATATAAGTCCCTGCATATCAGACATCATATCTGTAGCTGCGCTGTCTGCACTGTCTATAGTAAAGCTCTTGCTCGTTCCGTCGGTGAAAATAATAGTAACAGTAGTAACGCCGTTTCCTGCCGTAGTTTGAATATCCTCTATTCCTCGGCCCGGGTCACCCTTGTCACCCTTGTCGCCTTTATCACCCTTGTCGCCCTTCTCGCCCTTGACATTTCCAAGGTTATATACGGAATTGTCGCTCATAAGGATGATAAGCTCGCCGTCTGTGGAAAGGGTTATGCTGCTTATGCTGACACCGTCTGCGCCGTTTATCTTACCAAGGTTTGCGCTGTTGCCGTTTGAATACGTAAGGATAAGCTCGCCGTCAGTATTTATCTCGGACTTTGTTATACCAATACCGTTTTCGCCCTTGATATTTCCGAGATTGAGATTTGTGCCGTTTGAAAGCTCAACGAAAAGCGCTCCGTTTTCGGAGATCGTCACGTTTTTGATGCCTACACCGTCTTCTCCGTCAACGCCGTTTGCACCGTTTTTGCCGTCGGCACCGTCCTTACCGTCTTTGCCGTCTGCGCCATTTGCTCCAACGACCTTGCCGAGATTTGTGCTGTCTCCGCTCGTATATGTAAGCACAAGCTCGCCCTTTTCATTAATCTCAGATTTAGTAATACCGATACCGTCAGCTCCCTTTACGTTTCCGAGAGTGATAACTGCCTCATTTGTGAGAGTTACGGAAAGTATGCCTTCGTCTGAAACATTAACGTTGGCAATGCCTGTACCGTCAGCGCCGTCCTTACCGTCCTTGCCGTTCACACCGTCAACGCCGTCTTTACCATCTTGTCCGTCTTTGCCGTCCTGACCGTCAGCACCGTCGGAGCCGTCTTTACCATTTTCTCCAACGACCTTGCCGAGGATCTCACTTGTACCGTCAGTATAAGTTATAACAAGCTCACCATCTGCATTTATCTCTGTTGATGCTACACCGATACCGTCATCTCCGTCGATACCGTCTTTGCCATTGGCTCCATCTTGTCCGTCTTTGCCGTCCTGACCGTCAGCACCGTCGGAGCCGTCTTTGCCGTTTTCTCCAACGACCTTACCGAGATTTTCGCTTGATCCGTCTGTATAGGATACTACAAGCTCGCCTGCGCTGTTGATCTCAGTGCCTGAAATTCCTATACCGTCTTCGCCATCGGCACCGTTTTTACCATCTTTTCCGTCTGCGCCATCTTTTCCTACGATGCATCCGAGGTTGATGCTTTCTTCATTTGAGAATGTAAGAACAAGTTCGCCGTCTGCATTGATCGTTACATCGGAGATACCGATACCGTCCGCGCCGTCTTTTCCGTCATCACCGTCTTTACCGTCTTTGCCTACTACAACGCCGAGATTAGTTGACGTACCGTCTGTGTATTCGATAACAAGCTCACCGTCTGCATTTATCTCTGTTTTAGAAACACCGACGCCGTCTGTGCCGTCCTTACCGTCTTTGCCATCAACACCGTTCTGACCGTCTTTTCCGTCTGCGCCGTCAACGCCATCTTTGCCGTCGACTCCGCTCTGACCATCCTTTCCGTCAGCACCTACGACTTTGCCAAGGTTGACAGTATCACCATTGGAATAGGTGATAATAAGCTCACCAAAAGAATTGATAGACGTCTCAGTTATTCCTATACCGTCTTCGCCGTCAACGCCGTCTTTGCCGTCTGCACCATCGGTACCGTTCTGTCCGTCTTTACCGTCTGTACCGTCGATGCCGTCCTTACCGTTTGTACCTACTACAACACCGAGAATATCGAAAGTGCCGTCTGTATATGTAATTACAAGCTCACCGTCTGCGTTGATCTCTGTCGCAGAAACGCCAATGCCGTCTTTTCCATCTACACCATCGGTTCCATTAACGCCGTCTTTGCCATCGGCACCGTTCTGACCATCCTTGCCGTCAGCACCTACGACCTTGCCGAGGTTTACTGTTTCACCGTTTGAATAGGTGATAACAAGCTCTCCGTAGAAATTTATGGATGTTTCGGAAATACCGATACCATCATCGCCATCAATACCGTCTTTGCCATTCTGTCCGTCTTTACCGTTCTGTCCATTCTGACCATCTTTGCCGTCAGTTCCGTTTGTACCGTCTTTTCCCTTAACAGTACCAAGATTCATGGTAGTGCCGCTTGTAAGGGATATTTCAAGCTCACCGCTTTGGTTGATTGTGATGGTCTGAATACCTACACCGTCAACGCCATCTTTACCGTCTGTGCCGTTGATACCGTTTTGTCCGTCCTTACCGTCAGAGCCGTCTTTTCCGTCAGCTCCAATAATAACACCGAGATTTTCCGTTCTGTTGTCGGAGTATGTAAGGACAAGCTCACCGTTTGAATTGATCTCAGACTTAATAACGCTGATACCATCGGCACCATCCGTACCATCTTTGCCATTTTCTCCGTCTTTACCGTCGATGCCGTTTGTTCCGTTTATTCCGTCAACACCGTCTTTACCATCTGCGCCATCTTTGCCATCAGCACCTATTACACCGCCGAGATTGGAACGTTGACCGTTTGAATATGTAAGAACAAGCTCACCATCTGAGTTGATTTCCGCACCGGTGACACCGATACCGTCCTCGCCTTTTTCACCCGTAGCTCCAATAGCTCCGTCAAGTCCGTCTTTGCCGTCAGCTCCTACGATAACACCCAGGTTAGCTATTGCTCCATCGGAATATGTGAGTACAAGTTCACCGCCTGCATTAACCTCAGACGCAACAATACTTATACCGTCTTCTCCGTCCGCACCGTTAAGTCCATCCTTACCGTCAGCTCCGTCTTTCCCGTTCTGTCCGTCTGCTCCTTTTGCACCGATAACATTACCAAGATTTGAACGTTGTCCGTTTGAGTAAGTAAGAACAAGCTCTCCCTCGGAGTTGATTTCAGAATTTGTCACACTCACTCCGTCTTTACCATCGGCACCATTCATACCTACAACCTTGTCAAGGTTTACCGTATTGCCGTCAGAAAATGCGAGAATGAGCTGTCCATCAGCGTTGATATTTGCCGATGTGATACCCACACCGTCAACGCCATCTTTCCCGTCTTTACCATCGGCGCCATCTTTGCCATCAGCACCATTGGCGCCATCTTTGCCGTTTGCACCGTCAAGACCATTCTGACCGTCTTTTCCGTCAGAACCGTCTTTTCCATTTGTTCCGTCCTTGCCGTCGGCTCCTTTGGCAACTCCGAGATTGATTACAGAATCATCGGAAAGAGTGATAAGAAGCTCGTCATTTTCGGAAAAAGAGGCAGATTTGATCGCCGCGCCCTCCTGCTCGTTCTTTGCAGAAAGAGCGAGAGCCCAATCCTTTTCTGTTCCGTCGTAACCGTTTTCAACAGCTACTTCGTAGGCAGACTTACCCTCGAGTGACTCAAGCCACTCCTGCACAGTTCCTTCAAATCCGTTTTCAACTGCCAACTCATAAGCAGAAAGACCGTCTTTTACCTCGGTGTAAATAGGCTCAAGATTCTGATTACCTACTATAAGTGAAGTCCCTGCGGACAGACCGATAATAAGCAAGATCACAAGAACAGTAACAATGATTTTGTAACCTATATTCTTTTTTTCTTTAATTTTTCTCTCTTTTTGAATATTCTCCGAATTATTCATAATATCCTCCCCATATCAAGAGTTTTCTATAGTATACCACGATTAGTGCTTATAGTCAATGTTTAATTCTTATGGTGCGTTTATTGTTGCTCGAAAATAAAGTAAAATATATATAACTAAGCGAAAGAAGGTTATATATGGCTGAGATCGACTATAAAACATTGGGACAAAGAATTAGAAATGCTCGTAAAATGAATAATATGACTCAGGAAAAACTTGCTGAAATATGTTCGCTCTCAACGGCCCATATAGGCCACATAGAAAGAGGCACCAGAATTCCCTCACTTGACACTGTTTTTAAAATATCTTCGGAGCTTTCTGTCAGTATTGACAGACTTCTATTTGATTCCGAGGACAATATCTCTGTTGTATTGAGTTCTATTTCCCGTTCATTTGAAGGAAAAAATGATACACAAAAAAAGATATTCTTAACTACCATCAAGGCACTTGCCGATAAACTTGATGAAATGTAATTATACGTTTGAAGGGCACACAAAGCAATTGTTTCACTTTGTCTGCCCCTTTTCTTATAATTATAATAAATCATCATAATATGCATTTTTTCATACTGGATTTCTGTCTTTACGTAAATTAAGTCACGAAATTATTGGAAAGCCTCTACTTTTTGTCATATGAGTATTAGATTAATTGTGACAGTGTAGAAATAGAGATTAATATAAAAAATCCAACCGTTACAGGGCAGGGGTACTCTTCGCAAACACCACCTCCCTCCAATGGAATGACCCGCTTGCGCGTGGATCCGTCTGTAAAGGCATTGGAATAATCGTATCTTCAATCAATAGCCGTACATATTTCTTTAAAAGCATCCTTACTTGATTTTTTCATGAATTTGAAGATTAGTTCTTTTATAAAGATTTTTCTAAAAACTATATATTTTCCTTTTCGTTTATGATAAAATCAAGATAGAAACTTTTTGGAGGTTTTCCTTATGACAAAAGAAAGACTTATTGAAAGAAAGCTTGAATTTCTCGACTGGGAGCTTGGCGTTTTCTTCCACTTCGGTATCCGCACCTTCTACGAGGGCCATATCGACTGGGATATGAAGCCCATGCCTGCCGATGCATATAACCCCACGGAGCTTGACTGCGAGCAGTGGATCCGCACCATAAAGGCGGGCGGAGCAAAATATGCCGTTCTCGTTTGCAAGCATCACGACGGCTTTGCTAACTGGCCTTCAAAATACACGGACTACTCCGTTGCGGCGACCCCCTGGCGCGACGGCAAGGGAGACCTTGTTCGCGAGTTCGTTGACGCTTGCCGCAAGTACGATATGAACATCGGTCTTTACTACTCTCCCGCTCAGTTCGGAAGCGTTAAGATGGACCACAAGGAATACGACGACTATTTCATCAACCAGATAAGCGAGCTTCTCGGAAACTACGGAAAGATCGACTTCCTCTGGTTTGACGGCTGCGGCAGCGAGGACCACGAATACGACACCGTTCGCATCGTTAAGGCTATCCGCGCTCTCCAGCCCGAGCTTATGATATTTAATATGTGGGACCCCGATACACGCTGGATCTTCAACGAATCCGGTATTGCAGCTCTTGACGACGGCTGTATGGCAGACTCCCTGGGCTTCTCCGTTCAGACTGACCGTACTGACGCTCTGAACGAGCTTCTCTTCCTTCCCGGTGAGTGCGACTGCAAGATACGCGCAAACTGGTTCTACGGAGATGCAGACATCCCTACCCTCAAGTCTCTTGAGGAGCTTTGGGGCATTTATCTCTCCTCCGTCGGCCGCGGATGCAACCTTCTTCTCAACATTGCTCCCGACCGCCGCGGTCTTATCGGCGAAGAGGATGCCAAGCGCTTCCTTGAGCTCCACGAGAGAGTTGAGCGCGAGTTCTCCGACCCCTTCATGACTCTCAAGGATTTCAGGATCGAAGAGGGCGAGGCTTACGTTAACGACGTTCGCTTTGACAACTCAAAGCTTCTCAAGTATATCGTTCTTGAAGAGGATCTCTCCGAGGGTGAATCTCATATCACAGACTTTCAAATCGAGCTTGCTCCCGTTGAGTTCGGCACAAACAAGCTTATACACAAGGGCTTTGCAGTTGGACACAAGATGATAGTTCCCATTCCCTACCTTGCGGCAAACGGCTTCACCGTCCGCATCACGGGCTGGAGAGGCGACCACTACAAGCTTAAGGACATTAAGGTCTACACCTGCGACCGCTTCTGATGAAAATGAAGATATCTACTGAAATATCCTCTGCCGCATACAAGGTCGGCGAGGAGCGAG
The DNA here is from genome assembly GCA_045545335.1 of Candidatus Avispirillum sp. Taxonomy (GTDB): domain Bacteria; phylum Bacillota; class Clostridia; order Oscillospirales; family CAG-272; genus Avispirillum. Next base: position 25,973 of record JAZQAS010000120.1, read on the forward strand.
CTATTGAATACGTTGCCAAAGCGGGCTTTGACGCCTACGATCTTTCTATGTTTGATATGTGCCCCTTTGATTGGGGACGGGGCGATTTTGCAGAGCATTTCGGCCATCCTCTTGCGGGGGACGGCTATCTCTCCTTTGCCCGTCGGCTGAAAAAGGTGGCTGACGACTGCGGCATCATATGCAATCAGTCTCACGCGCCCTTTCCCACCTGGTGCGAAAAGATAGAAAAATACATATACCGCGCCATTGAATGCACTGCCGAGGCGGGGGGCGAGATATGCATAATCCACCCCGACACGAGAATTACTGCTGAGGAAAATATCGAGCTTTTTGCAAGGCTTCTTGAATTTGCAAAGGGCTACGGAGTTAAGATCGCCTGCGAGAATATGTGGGGCTGGCATTTTCAGAACAACTGCCCCTGCCCTGCATCCTGCTCAAGGAGCGAGGAGTTTCTCAAGGTCCTTCGCGGTGTGGGCGATCCCGATCTCGTTGCCTGCCTTGATATCGGCCACGCGGAGATCCCAGGCAGCGGCGACGGCGCCGTTAACATGATACACGCTCTGGGCCACCATCTGCAGGCGCTTCACATCCACGACACGGACAGATACCACGACAACCATCAGATACCCTTTTCTATGGATATCGACTTTGCCGCCGTTGCAAAAGCGCTTGGGGACATAGGATATACGGGCTACCTCACCCTTGAGGCCGACTCCTATCTTTCTCCATTCTCCCCCGAGGACACCTACAAGGGAGTTTGCGATCTCGCAGCAAGCGTAAAAAGAATAGCTGATATGTTTTAAAAACCTAAAAGCCCTGTCGCAAATGCGACAGGGCTTTAAATCATTTCACTATTACCGAAACTCCGTCGGGAATGGCGGTTATCATTATATCCTCTTTTTTCAGTATGGCACGGGCCTTCTCCAATGCTTCTTCAATAGAGTGGGCGGGGATCATATGCATTTTTTCAACGAGGCTGTCCTCAACCTCGGAAACGTAGATCACCGCAGCACGGCTCAGAACTCTCAGCATTATCTGGGTCTGCCACTGATCGGGCACGGTCTCGCTTCTGCCGCGGCTCATAAAAAGCGCCATGGTTTTTTTGATATCGGCCTCATCGGCAAGCTGACGGTAAAAATGCTCGCCGCCGATGCCATCGGATGAAGCTGACAGCATTATTATTACGCCGCCATCCTTTACGGTGGCCTCCGCCGCGGTCATTCCCTTGACGGACTGATACACGTTCTGGTCAAGGGGATAGCCTCCGTTTGTGGTCACGACCACGTCGGCCTCTCTCTTCTCGGCGCCGCAAAGGGATGAGAGGAAGCTGACGCCCTCTCTGTGGGCCGCCTCGGCATCTCCCGCAACGGCGAAGATGACCTTTTTATCCTCATTGAGGACTACGTTTACTATAAATGCAAGACCTGCTCTCTTTGCCGCCCACAGCATATCACGGTGGATGGGATTATTTTCAAGGATACCCGTTCTGGCACAGGGGCTTGCTATAAACTCGGAGCAATGGTTTGCAAGGACGGTGGACCTGCCTGCAACGCCGGGGAGAACGCTCTTTCTGCCGCCGGAATAGCCTGCGAAGAAATGGGGCTCGATAAATCCCTCGGCAATGAGAAGATCGGCATCGAGGGCTATCTTATTTATCTCGCACTCGCCTCCCGAGGGGAGAGTGCCTATATTTACAAGCTTTTCTCTTTCATCGCAATCGTGGATATATATATTCTCCGAAAGAACGATATCCTCACCGAATTTTGAGATAAGCTCCTCCTTCGTTGTCTCTCTATGGCATCCCGTTGCAATAAGGATAGTGATTCGGGCATCGGGGCTTGCCTTTCTTATCTCACGAAGCACGGGGGGAATTATGAGCTTGCTAGGCACGGGTCTCGTATGATCGCTTGCGATTATTACGATATTTTTCTTGCCGCGGGCAAGAAGCGAAAGTGGCTCGCTGCCTACAGGCGATGAAAGCGCTTTTTCTATGAGACTCGCCTCGCAAAGCTCGGGCTCGTATTCGTTTATCTTAGATTCAAGCACTCCTGAAAGCTCGCTCTCCTCAAAGGAATGCTCCTTATATCCTTTTCCGTAGGGAAATTTTACGTTTACCATATGCTCCTCCTCAGTTTTCTGATAATATCATAGCACCAAAGCTGCACTTATGCAACAAAAAAAGGTTCACCAAGGTGAACCTTTTTATTATACTCCTGCAAGCTTGCGCTTAAGAAGATTGGAATCCTTTGCTGAGATAACTCCGTCTCCGTCTATATCCGCCGCAGAAAACTCATTGCTGTTTTCTGAAATATCCAACGTTCCCGCAAGTATCTGCTTGAGAAGGTTTGAATCCTTTGCGTTGATTTCTCCGTCTCCGTCAAGATCTCCTTCTGTTACTATCCAATAGTCATATTCAAAACTTGCGCCATACAAGGGCTCGTTATGGGACATTATCACTACCTCTTGCCATTCATCCTCGGTTCCCTCATAATTTACAAGACTAAGACTATTACAACCGTTAAAGGCATAGGTTCCAATCGTTACAATGCTATCTGGTATTGTAACCGTGGTCATTGAACTGCAATCTTTGAAGCAATAATCGCTGATATTTACCATGGAATCGGGAATCGTTACAGACTCAAGAGACTCGCAATACGCAAAGGCGCTCTTTTCTATACTGACCACGCTTCTCGGAATAACTACGCTTTTCAATCCCGAGCAAAACGAGAACGCATCGCTCTCTATCTTTACAACGCTATCGGGTACCACAACCGCTCCGAGAGAATAGCAATGGGAGAATGCATAGGTCTCGATCTCAAGTACTCCATTAGGTATTTCTATTTCTTCAAGGCTTTGGCAATCGTAGAAAGAATACTGATGAATATATCTTACAGATGTGGGCAAGCTTATGCCCTTCAGGCTTTGGCAACCGTAAAAGGCCTTTTCGGGTACCGTATCAAACTCAATGAGAAGCCCTACGGTTTCAAGAGACTCGCACTCATAAAATGACCAAATATCTATTTTTGTAATTCCCTCAGCCACATCTACCGTTTTGAGGCCCTCACAACGGGAGAACGCGCTGTTTTTTATCACCGTACTGCCCTTCGGGACTATGAAATCGCAAAGGCTTTTACAGTTTGCAAAGGCACTTGGGCCTACCTCTCGCACCTCTCCATCAATTTTGAGGTTACACAGCGCATTGCAGGATGCGAAAGCGCTTTCTCCTATTTTATCAACATCGCCTCTGAATCTGACTCTTACAAGATCATAGCAATTACAAAAAGCCTGCTTGCCGATAATACCTACACTCTCGGGCAGATCTACCGTTACTAAGCTTGTGCATCCATAAAACGCTTTATCTCCCACAGACGTAACACCATCGGGAACAGATACACTTATAAGGTCTTTGCAATCATACAATACACTTGATTCTACCACTGTGAGCTTTTCGGGAAAGATCACGTTGACAAGCCCTGTTTCGCAAAAGGCGCTTGCACCTATACTCTCTATGCTATCGGGAAGATTTATGCTGACAAGCTCAGTGCAATAATTAAAGGCATAGGGACATAAGCTGACTATGCTATCGGGAAGCTTTACGCTTACAAGCTGACGGCAATAATCAAAGGCACCGTAGGCAATACATTTAGTTCCGTTTTTTACCTCGTAATCTCCCGTAAGCGAAGCAGAAGCCTTTATAAGATGATTGCCGATATACAAAACTCCATTCTCATAATTTGACTCGTCTTTATAAAAAGCTGTATTTGAAAATGCATTTTCACCGATATAGGTTATGCTATCGGGGAGAAAAATCTCACTAAGGTTATAAAAAAGGCTGAAGCCTCGTGCGGCGATGCTTGTCACGCCCTCCGGCACAACTACACTTTGTACTGATGTCTTGACGGTATAAGAACTGATGGCTATTGCTGTCACCTGATATCCGTCAATTTCAGACGGGAACATAACGTCACTTTCATTGCCTGTATAATCGGTTATAGTTACGGTTTCTCCATCCTCATTTATTATGTACTCATAACCTCCAGACTTATATTCCGTTGCGGCAGATGAAGACAAAGCAAAGCAAGGAAACACCGAAGCAATCACAACAATTGACAAAGCCGCAGATAAAAATCTGTTTTTCATCCTCATTTCATCCTCCCAAGCATTTATCATTTCTAATTTTATCATATCACATTATCGCTGCCTCTGCAAGAAAAAAGACAGCAGAGGCTGTCTTTTTTCTTATTCTTTTACGAACTCAAGCATAAGGCTGATATGCTCAAAAATATTATGATGCATAATTCCCTTATTCATAAGGTATTCTCCGTAATAGCTCTTGCCGTTGCAGGTATAGACTGCGTCGGGGTCAAGGGCGCGGAGCTTTATATACTCATCGGGGCCGTTGAAGAGACCTCTCTGTCCGTCGATGCACACGACGACTCGCCCCTTATCCTCGGAGATGAACTGAAGCACGGACATTTCGCACTCAAAGGGGGAGCGGAGCCTGTACAGATCGCCCTTATGGAACACATCTTCAAGCTCTCTGTATCTCTCCACGGTCCTCCTTGACATTTCAAGCTCCTCCTCGGTGCATTTACCGAGATTGAGCTCAAAGCCAAGCTGACCGGGCATTGCCACGTTACAGCGCATTCTGAAGGGGGTTATCCTTCTCTGAGTATGATTGGGACACACGGAAACGTGGGCGCTCATCGAGCTATAGGGATATACCATGCTGGTTCCGTACTGTATTCTCAGTCTGTCCACGGCATCGCTGTTATCGCTGGTCCACACCTGAGGCATATAATACAGCATTCCGGGGTCAAAGCGGCCGCCGCCTGAGGCGCAGCTCTCAAAGAGAACGCTCGGATACTTTGACGTGAGCCTTTCGAGAACGCTGTAAAGGCCCAAAATATATCTGTGATACACCTCGCCCTGCTTCTCTGCGGGGAGGGCAAAGGAGCCTACCTCGCACATATATCTGTTCATATCCCACTTGATATACTCAATATTTGCGCGATCAAGGATGGAGCTTACGGAGTCTACGATATAGTCGCAGACCTCTTTTCTTGAAAAATCAAGAGTGACCTGACTTCTCGTTTGGGTGGTCTCTCTGCCGGGGGTGCCCAGTATCCAATCGGGATGCTTTCTGAAGAGCTCACTGTCGGGATTGACCATTTCCGGCTCGAACCAAAGGCCGAACTTCATACCCAGCTTATTGATCTCGCCCGCAAGATATCCGAGGCCCGAGGGAAGTCGGCGGGGATGCTCCCACCAGTCGCCGAGGCCTGCGCGGTCTGTATCGCGGGTGCTGAACCATCCGTCGTCAAGTACCATGGTATCAGCTCCGATGGCCTTTGCGCTTTTTGCAAGCTCAACTATAGTATTTTCATCAAAATTGAAATATGTGGTCTCCCAGCTGTTGAGCACCACGCTTCTGGGTATATCGCGGTACTTTCCGCGGCAGAGGCGGGTGCGGTAAAGCTTATGATATATTCTTGACATTTCGCCGAGACCCTCTGCAGAATAAACGAGGACTGCCTCGGGAGTCTGAAAGCTCTCGCCCTTCTCAAGAACGAAATTGAAGTTCTGAGGGTTGATGCCCATATAGGCTCTCGCGGTATTGAAGGGGCTCTGCTCTACTCCCGCCACGAAGTTTCCGCTATAGACAAGGCTCATTCCAAAGACCTCGCCGCTTACCTCCGAGGCGCCCTTTTCGCACAGGGCCATAAAGGGATTATGTACGGCGCCCGATGCGCCGTTTCGGCTCTCTATGCTCTGATTGCCGGGGACGATATCTCTTCTCGTTATATATCTCTCGCGGACCCACGCGCCGTCAAGCTGGAGCATTTCATAGCCATCAAAGCCGACGAAATCAACAGATGCGCTGAGAGCGCGGCCTATCTCCATCCTCTCGCCGCCGTTCACAATACGAACGCTTCTCGCAATGGCATCAAGCTCTTCAAAAACCGAATAGGAGAGATAGACGTGAAGCTCCTTCAAGCTATCGAAAAGATGGATAACGAGAGTTTCCACCCGATCTCCCTCCTCGCAATAGGTTGCGGGAAGGCCGCAAAGAGGGGGCTTGCCTGCCTTTATCTCATATCCTGCATACTCAAGGCGGGTATAGTAGCTGCCATCGCCGTATTTCGTTTCAAGGGCGGGCAATCTCAGGTCGGCGCTGCCGAAGGTGGAATACTCGAGGGGGAGCATATCCGTTGAATAGGGGGCCGCATCCACGGGGGCCAAAGGTCTGTATCTCATGGTCTCCACGTAATCGCTGTGGAGAGGATGATTCAGCCTTTTTCCCCAATATGCATGGAGGAGTATCTTATCCTGATACAGACCCATTGCATAGGTGGTCTTATTCGTATGAAGATAAAAGACCTTATTTTCGCTATCGAATACTATCATTTATCTTGCCTGCCTTTAGTCGTTTTCTTCCATTTCAGCCTTGGGCTTTACCATAAACGCATTGGGAAGGATCCTTCCCAGGGTGGGGTTCAAAGAGCAATTCTTATTGAGCACCTCGCCCTTATATGCGAGAGCGGTGGTCGCTCCGCCATCGCAGCTTGAGGCATTGATGACGCCGTAGGCAAGAAGCTCATCCGCAAGCTCGGATACCGTGCATCCGATGGAATGGCCAACGTTTCTTCCGTCTATTACAAGGAACACGATGATACCGTCCTCAGTCTGACCAACGGCGGTTCTGGGCTGAATGCCGTAGCCCGAGGAGCCTGACACCTGCTTAACTCCGTCTGCTATGAGAACGGGGGAGAACTGCATTCCGTCTCTGATATTGCCGTATTTTTCCCAGTTATTGATACGGCCTACGACCAGCTTATTCTCTCTCGTTATAACTATACTTCCGTAATAATACGCGTAGCTTCCCCAGTATTTGCCCTGAGAAAGGCTCATTCCCACGACCTCGCCGCCGTTTCCGTTTTCATTGGGGTCAAGAAAGCCGCTTGCGTTTACCGCCGCTACTGCGCCGTAATGATCCATCATATCAAGAATTCTCATTCCCGTTACTCCGGGATACTGAGTCATTCCTATATAAACTCTTGCAGGGTCGTCTATAAGCATTATCTGACCCTTATAGGAGGGGCCCGTTATCTCGGAGACCACAAGGCCCTCCTCGATATCGTTTATGAGCACGGTATTGCCTGCGCGGTCGGGCTCGCCTACCTTCAGCTCCTTCTGACCGAGGATATCTATGGTGGGGTCGGGCTTTATATCAGGGGTCTCCTCGTAGCCTGCGCTGCCGTCAAGCACGTGGAGGTTATCAAGGCCGCCTACAACGCCGTCATCCGTGGTTTTATCGCTGACAACGTCGGAAACGATGCTTGCGGGGAAGAACCACTCGGCAAGCCACAGGTGGCTCTTGGTCGTCATTGCGGTCTCTATCCAGATGGTTCGCCAATAATCGATAAAGGGAGCGTTTGAGCATACGACAACGGCATAGAGAGCAGACAGAGAAAGACAGATAGCCATAAGGACCGTGAGAACGTTTGCACTTCTCTTTACGGCTCTCTCTTTTTTGCTGAGCTTATTCTTTTTATCCTTGCCCTTTCTATGGCGGATAGCGATAGTCTCGGGCTCATCACAGGTATTCGCTTCTCTTTTCTTATATTCAAATTCTGCCATTGTACAGTCCCCTTTGCTTATTTCTCTGCCGATTTAAAAAACGGCATAAAAATTGCATTATATTCCTAATAATTTTATCACATATACCCTATAAAGTCAAGGCATTTGACATCTCTAAAAACATTTAACATCTTTACGTGTTAAAATTAACATAATATTTATCTGCACCCTTGAAATTAAGAAAAAAATGTGTTATTATAATAACGAATAATTATGCCTATCTGTATTCTCTGCAAAATACAACGAAAAGGATCAGTCAAGCTATGAAAACCGCTATACTCGGAGGAGGCACCTGGGGTATTGCCCTTGCGAAGCTCCTCGCTGAAAACGGCCACGGCGTTACCGTCTGGTCTGCACTACCCTCGGAGATAGAATATCTCAAGGAAAATAAGGCACACGCAAATCTCCCCGGAGCTACCCTTCCGGATTCCATAATATACACAACAGATATCTCTGAGGCTATCGGCAACAGCGATTATATAGTTTTTGCAGTTGCATCGGCCTTTATCAGAGCCACTGCAAGGGCTGCATCTCCCTTTATCCGCCCCGAGCACGTTATTATCGACGTTGCAAAGGGTATGGAGCAGGACACCCTCTTCTCTATGACCGAGGTCATTGAGGACGAGATGAAAAAGAACGGCGTTTCCTTCCCTCTCAGGCTGGTTGCCCTTTCGGGCCCCACCCACGCTGAGGAGGTCGCTCTCTGCCTCCCCACCTCCATCGTTTCGGCCTGCGCTGACGAGGCGGTTGCCGAGGACGTTGCAAAGCTCTTCTCAAACGCCTGGATGAGAGTTTACACAAACACGGATGTCAAGGGCGTTGAGCTATGCGGAGCTCTCAAGAACGTTATCGCTCTTGCGGCAGGTATGAGCATCGGTATGGGCTACGGTGACAACACTACGGCTATGCTCATTACCCGCGGCATCACCGAGATGACGAGAATGGGCCTTGCCATGGGCTGCCGCCGCCGCACCTTTATGGGTCTTGCAGGCATCGGCGACCTTATCGTTACCTGCACCTCCCGCCACAGCCGCAACAACCGCTGCGGTCAGTATATCGGCGAGGGCCTCACCTACGAGGAGGCATCCAAGAAGGTCGGTATGGTTGTTGAGGGCTACTACGCTCTTGACGCCGCTATGGCGCTGTGCGCAAAATACAACGTTGATATGCCCATAATCTCTGCGGTCTACGATACCGTTAAAAACGGCAGAAGGCCCGCAGAGGCAATTCAGGAGCTTATGTCTCGCGCTATAAAGAGCGAGCTTGAATAAGTTTTTTTAAAAAATTTTTATAAACAGGAGATGACAACGATGAGATCCATCAAAATCACAGCGCTGCTTCTTGCAGCTCTGCTCTGCATCCCCCTTCTCGCAGCTTGTGCCAACAGCAACGGCGGCGGCGTTAACACCCGTCCCACAGGCGACGGCGGAAGCTCGGATGTAGGCAACTTTGCTCAGGGTGAATTTGATAACGAGGACTTCACCTTCCTCTACATCAAGCACTCTGATATCGGCAAGGACTACTACGGCGGTAACTACCTTGACGCTGAGAGCCTTACCGGTGCCACCATTGAGGACGCTGTTTACAAGCGTAACATGGCTGTTGAAGAAAAGTACAAGGTCAACATCAAGCAGCGTATTGAGGTTAACGGCGACCCCGCTGCTGCTCTTCAGACCTTCTACATGACGGGCGACTTTATCTTCGACGTTATCTACGGCTGGGGCTATAAGCTTGGCGCATGTATCCCCGAGAACTACTTCGCAGATTTCTCCGCACTTCCCCACGTTGACCTTACCAAGGACTATTGGAGCCCCTCCGCTATCGAGGACCTCTCCATCAACGGTAAGCTCTACCTCTGCATCAACGATATCTCCATGAACAAGCTTGAGTGGGCAGACTTCCTCTTCTACAACAAGCAGATCGCTGAAGACTACAACGTTGAAACAACATACGGCACGTTCTACGACCTCGTTACCGAGGGCAAGTGGACTCTTGATACCTACCTCAAGGTCCTCTCCAGCGTTTCCAACGACCTCGACGGTGACGGTCAGATCACCAGAGACGACGTTTACGGTATCGTAGACGGCGCAGGTAACGGTATGGTTATCGGTACCGCTTGCGGTATGGACCTCACAACAAAGAATGATGACGGCTCCTATACCCTCAACTATTACAACGAAAAGACTCTCGATATCGCTAACAAGGTTTACGAGATCTACTCCAACTCCAAGTACGTTAAGGACTACGAGGAGCTCGGTCAGAACGCTGATACTACCGGCTACACCGACCAGTGGGAATACTACCGCTCCTTCTTCGCTCGCGACCATGCTCTCTTCTGCTCCGGCAGCGCTTACATCACAAGCGAATTCCGTAACATGGACAGCGACTACGGTATCCTTCCTCTCCCCAAGTACGATGAGAACCAGGCTAATTACCGCCACACAGTAAGCTGCCTCGCTTCTATCTTCGCACTTCCCTCCACATACCGTAACGACGTTTCCACAGCAGGCGCCGACAGAACAGGTATGATCCTTGAATACATGGCTTACAAGTCTCAGGAGCTCGTTCTTCCTCAGTACTACGACACCCTTCTTAAGGGCCAGCGTCTTGACTCTGATCAGGACCAGGCTATGCTCGACACCATTCGTGACACGATCCGTTACGAGTTTGCCGACATGATGGGCCTTGAGGACCTCTCAAAGAACTGCGCTTCCATCTACACAAAGCCCACAACCGCTTCCTCTACATATAAGAGAAACGAGACTAAGCTCCAGAAGACTCTTGATGACTTCTACACCGAGACTCTTCTCCTTGGCTCTAAGGAAGAAAGCAAGTAAAAAGCTTCACCTCCCCGCTTTGCGGGGAGGCTTTTTTTAGTGAAGAGTGAAGAGTGAAGAGTGAAAAGAGGAGAAATAATTGTTGGGGCTGTCGCAAAATGCGACAGCCTTTATTCTTCAAATTTTGGTTTGAGGGTGATAAGTTCCTGTCATCCTGAGCTCGGAACCCCTAAAAACTCGCTACACTCATTTTCAGGGAACCCTCGCCGCGGAGAAGACATCATAGTATGATGTCTTCGGAGTCGAACCACCCCTTAGGGTGGTGCCCGAAGGGCAGGATCTACGAATAATGCACGATAGCGCTTACAAAATGTCGTAGATCCCACCTACGGTGCCCTCCCTTGGGTCGGGTTCGACTTCGCAAACGCCGCCCCGTGGCGTTTGCTCCGCTCAGGATGACAGCGGGGGAGCGTCTTTTGCAATTTTGGATTATACTCCCCGCTAAACCGTAATTTTACTGCTGAAAAGGCTGTCGCATTTTGAAGCCCCTTCTTTTGAATATTTTTATAACACTTCTTTTATTATTAATCATTGACATATATTTAATTGTTCTGTATAATTATTCTGTAAAATACTCAAAAGGAGTACTGTTATGAACGCTAAGAAATTTACAGCTCTTTTACTTGCCGCGCTGATATGCATTCCCATACTTGCATCCTGCGCGCTAAATCCCGGAGATACGCTTAACACCCGTCCCCCCAGCGACGGCAGCGGCGCTGACATCGGAGACTTTGCCAGCGGCGACTTTGACAACGAGGACTTTACCTTCCTCTTCATCCAGCAGAAGGCAGGCAACAAGGACTACTACGGCGGCGACTACCTCGACGCTGAAAGCCTTACCGGCGCCACTATTCAGGACGCTGTATACAAGCGTAACCTGGCAGTTGAAGAAGCCTACAAGGTAAACGTTACTCAGCGACTTGAGGAAGACGGTGACCCTGCGGCTCTTCTCCAGACCTTCTATATGTCCGGCGACTTCTGCTTCGACGTTATCTATGCGTGGGGCTACAAGCTTGGTATGTGCATCGTTGAAAACTATTTTGCAGATATGTCAAAACTCCCTAACGTTGACCTTACAAAGGAATACTGGTGTCCCTCCGCTATGGATGACCTTGTGGTTAATGACAGTCTTTACATCTGCATTAACGATATCTCCATGAACAAGCTTGAATGGGCTTACTTCCTTTTCTTCAATAAGCAGATTGCAGAGGACTACAACGTTTTCTCTACCTTCGGTTCTCCCTACGACCTTGTTCGCGAGGGCAAATGGGATATCGATACCTGCCTCAAGATGATTTCCAGCGTTTCCAACGACCTTGACGGTGACGGTAAGATCACAAAGGATGACGTTTACGGTGTTATCGGTCTTACTGCCTCCGACTTTGCTACATCCGCAGGCGTTAAGCTTCTTTCCAAGAATGACGACGGTTCTTACTCTCTCTCTTACTACAACGAGAAGACTATCGACGTTGCAACCAAGGTAAACGATATTCTTACAAACAAAAAGTATTCCAAGGATTATACTGAGATCTGGGAAAATGCAGACACCTCCGGATTTAACGACGACTGGGAATACGTTCGTTCCTTCTTTGCTACCGACCACTCTCTCTTCCTTTCCGGCTGCGCTTTCCTTACAGGTGAGCTTCGCGATATGGAAAGCGAATACGGTATCCTTCCTCATCCCAAGTACGATCAGAACCAGGAGGACTACATCCATTACGTAACTCCTACTGCATCTATCTTTGCTATCCCCTCTACTTACAGAAACGACGTTCAGACTGCAAGCCCTGACAGAACAGGTATGATCCTCGAGTATATGGCTTACAAGTCCAACGAGATCGTGCTTCCCCAGTACTACGAAACTCTTCTTAAGGGTCAGAGACTTAACGGCGAGGATGACCAGCAGATGCTTGACGTAGTTCGCGATACCATCCACTACGATCTTTGCGCAATGGTTGGTCTTGAGGGTATAACAAGCAACTTCAGAAACGTTGTTGAAAAGCCCAACACAGCGTCTTCCACATATAAGAGAAACGAAGCTAAGCTTAACAAGCAGCTTAACGATTTCTATATGGAAATGCTCCTTCTTAACTCTCAGGAAGACTAAGATAACTGATAAAAATGCTGTCGAAAAAGGCGCAGAACAAAAGCCGCAAAACATATAACATTTAGATTAGAGAAAAAATACAGCAAAAAAGCAGAAATCCGCCGAGAAAATCGGCGGATTTCATTGTTATATGCGGCTTTTTAGCCGCGAATTGTCC
>JAZQAS010000121.1:0-4444 GCA_045545335.1 Candidatus Avispirillum sp.
GTGAGCTTTTGGGGGTTCCCGTCGAGGACGTCGACCCATACCAAAAAAATACCGTTCTCCTGCTTGCGTACCGTATTTCCTATCCCTTCACTCCGCCGCTCATTGCCTCTCGGTAATATTTCTGGGTAAGCATAAAGAGAATTGCAACGGGGATGGAAACAAGCACCGCTCCCGCCGCGAAGCGGGTATACCAATCCCAGACGTATTCCCGCTCAAGCATGCTCCAAAGGCCGATGGACACCGTATAATACTCCGCGTTTGCGCGAACGATGATGCGGGCAAAGATAAAGTCTATCCAGGGCACCATAAAGGAGGTCACTATCTGATAAACGATCATTGGCCGCGAAAGGGGCAGGGTGATCTTTGTAAATATCTGCCATCGGGTACAGCCGTCAATGCTTGCCGCCTCGTCCAGCGCCTTTGGGATAGTGTCCATATATCCCTTCATAACGTAAAACTGCGTTCCCGCTCCTGCGGAGAAAACGATGATAAGTGCAACGGGTATCATTGCCCCCTCCGTAAGCCCAAGGGCCTTCAGGATAAAGTAAACGGCGATCATCGACATAAAGCCGGGAAAAAGGTTCAGAATGAGAGCCGTGTTCATATAGGCCCGCCTCATGGGAAAGCGCAGGCGGCTGGTGCAATAGGAGACCGCAAGCACGAAGAAGGTGCTGATAATGCAGGTGAAGGTTGCGATGATAAAGGTGTTTGCAAACATTTTTGCAAAATCTATAACGTTGGTCTCCGTAAAAAGCCGCAGATAGTTGTCAAAGGTAAAGCTTTTTGGAAAAAACGTGTCAGTAAACTGTCCCGGCTCCTCGCGAAAGCTCTGCATAATGAGCCAGAAAAAGGGAACGAGCCAGACTATCGCAAGGAGAGACAAAAAGGTATATGAAAGGATATCTGCAAATATCCGCCGCTTTCTCATTTAAATCCCTCCTCGTTTTTGTAAGAGCCCGAATTTCGGTAGGTGATGAGCGCTACCACGGAAAGAACGACAAAGGTCAGTATGCCGATGACCGCCGCAATGTTGTATTTTTGCTGATCCACGGATAGCTTGTACAGCCAGGTTATGAGCAGGTCCGTGTCGCCTGCCGTGTTGCCCACCGTTGCAGGCTCGCCGCGGGTCAGAAGATAGATAACGTTGAAATTGTTGATGTTTCCCGTAAACTGGGTAATAAGGTAAGGGGTGAGAACGAACATCATATATGGCAGCGTAACGTGGAAAAAGGTCTGAATGGGGGTGCAGCCGTCCACCTTTGCCGCGTTGTACTGCTCCTTGGGAATATTGTTCAGCACTCCCGTCACCTGCAGGATGGTGTAGGGAATACCTATCCAGAGGTTGACTGTGATAACGAGCACCCGCGCCCAGACCGTGTCCGTAAGAAAGGGAAGAGGGGAGCTGATGAGCCCCGCTCCCTCAAGCATTCTGTTGATAATGCCCTGAGGCTGAAGCATAGAGCGGACCACCATAAGGGAAACGAACTGAGGAACGGCGATGGTGGTAGCGAGAACGGTCCTCCACAGGCCCTTCAGGCGCAGGGTGTGTCGGTTAATGAGCATTGCGAGAAGGGTGCCGAGAAAGAAATTCAGAAAGGTTGCAAAAAACGCCCATACGAGGGTCCACCCGAGAACAGACCAGAATTGCTTGCCGAGGGCGCTGCCCGAATTGAGAACGGTGAGAAAATTGCGAAAGCCCACCCAATCGAAAAGCACAAGCCTGTCCCCCTCGCGGGAGAAATCGGTAAAGGCCATTGCCATCATATAGATGAGGGGCAGAACGGTGAAGACCGCGAGAAAGGCGGTGGGCGGTGTCATCAGGGTCAGATGTACCCTTTCGTCAAAAAGGGCCCGCAGGTCCCGTGAGAAGGAGGGAACAGCCTCGCCCCGTCTTTTTTTGCAGAGAGCCTTGTATCCCGAGATAACGCTTGAGCGCCAAACGAGGATAAAAAGAAGGGTCAAGCAAATGGAGGCGATGCCGTAAAGGAGGATAAGCTGAGAGTTATCTCCCTGAGTGTATTCGTATATGCCAAGCTCCTCGTTCCAAACCTCCCCCTGAGGGGTGTCGCCGAGAGAGGGGAGAAGAGCGATGCTTGCAATGCCGCCCGAGGGGGCAAAAAGAAAGATAAGAAAGGCTATCTCAAGAAAAAGAAAGAGGAGCCCCTTTATGATCTGCCCCGATATGAGATTGGCAAGCCCCCAGATAAAAAGGGAGAGGAGAAGGGGAGGGCCGCCGCGTAATGCGGCTGAGAAAAAGCCCACTCGCTCCTGCCCGAGGGCGCCCCTTGCCTTGGGGAGCGTATTTTTCGGTCTAAACATAAGAAGCTCCTTTTTTCGGAAATACTAAAGAGATTGAGAGAGAGAGTCGTTCAGCGCTTCGGTCTTTTCGGCGGCGTTTTCTTTTGTCACTTCGCCGTTCACGATAGCCTTGCCCATATTCTCAAGGGGCACCCAGTAGCTTGCCATTTCGGGCAGAGAGGGCTGAACGATGGCGGTGGAGTCTATGGTCTTTGCCTGTGCAAGGGCGGCGGGGTCCTTTGCGATGGCGGGATCGGAAAGGAGAGAGGTGTCCGAGGGGATTATCCTTCTGTCCTCGTAGTGGGCCTTTTGCGCTTCGCGGCTTGCGAGAAATGCCGCAAGGCTCACGGCAACCTCAGGGTGATCGCAATGGGGATTGACTCCGATGGCCTTTGAGCCTGCAAAGGAGAGGAGCTGACGCTCAGCTCCGCCGATCTTCGCCGTAGGCAGAGGGGCGGCGCCGTAGTTTTCTCCCAGAGCGTCGGCGATCTTCTGGCTGTCCCAGCTGCCCGAGAAGATGGCGCCGACGGTGCCGCCTATAAGACCGCTGAGTCCCGCTCCCTCGGCGTCGTTTATAAAGTTTTTGTTTTTCGCAAGGTCAACGAGGTATTCCGTGGCCTCTGCGCCCTCCTTGCCGCCGAAGTCTATGCCTGCCTTTGCATCCTTGCCTCCCTCTCCGAAGAGGGTACAGCCGTTTGCAAGGTAGAAGGCTCCGTTGTACCAGGAGTTCGTCAGAGGAAAGGCCACCTTCGCCTTTGAGAGCATGGTTTCAAGGCTCTTCACGTCTTCCTCTGTGAAAATGCTCTTGTTGTAGAACATAAACCACGTGTTTCCCGAGAAGGGAACACCGTAAACGCCGCCGTCGGCGGCGGTAACGCTTTCTATCATGTTTTCGGAGTTTGACTCCTTGATGGCCTTGAGGGTGTCGCCTCCAAGGCGGGAAACGGCTCCTGCCTGCAGGAGAGTGCCGAGCTGATCGTTTGCAAAGAAGTAAACGTCGGCGCTGCCCTCAGGGTCTGCGGAAACGTTCTTGCCCGCATCCCCCTCGGAGCAAACGCCGTATTTGAAGGTGATGTCCCATTCGGGGTGGGCGTCGTTAAAGAGCTTGCACATACGGGGCAGCCAGCCCTCGCTGTCGGGCTGATCCTCCTGAGGGGCCCAAACTGTCAGGGTGATCTTTTCCTTGTCGCCCTCTGTGTCCCTGCGGGCGCAGGCGGTGAGGTTGGTTGCAAGGAAAAGAACTGCAAATAGCAGAGAGAGTATTTTTTTCATATCTGAAAGTCCTTTGTTTTTTGTCTATTGATGCAGTAATGCTCAATACAGGCTTATTATGCCCGAAAAACTGAGAAGTAACAGAAAAAATAATTATTTGCATAAATGGGTTTTCGGTAATGTACTTGACGGAGAGTGGATTATTTAATATAATTGTAATATAATAATTTTTCGAAAGGAAAAAGAAGAAATGGCAAAATTCTGTCCTGCATGCAATATAAAGTATGAAGATGATGCGGCGTTTTGCGCTGAATGTGGCGGCGTTCTCGCAGTAGAGGAGACACCCGCGCCTCAGCCCGAGCCCCAGCCCGAGCCTCAGCCTCAGCCCCAGCCCCGGCCCCAGCCCGTATATCAGCCCGCTCCTCAGAGCGTTGTTTATGAGGAAAAGGAGGAGCTCTATCCCGCAGTAAGCACCGCGGTGTATTTCTGGCTCAATATCGCAATGACGATCCCCTTCGTGGGCTTCATTCTCTCCATCGTTCTCACCTGCGCTCCCAAGAATAAGAGCCTCAAGAACTATGCAAGAGCATATCTCATCGTAAACCTCATCATAGTAGGCATCGGCCTTCTTGTTCTCATCGGCTCTCTGCTCCTCGGCGGCGGCCTCTTCGCCCTCTTTGAGGACGTTCCCGCTGCAATGAGCCCCTATGGATATTGATATCATCTAATGAAAAAAGTCTGTCGTTGCCCAAGTGTTCTTAAGGACACTTGGGCAGTTTTATTCGCCTTCCCACAGGGGCCCCTACGACAACGAAATTGTCGCGGGGAGTGGGTGGGGCGAGTGATATTGCTACGCAGTGATATTCGGCTAACGCCGAGTGTTATTCGCTTTGCGAGTTTTAAAGGCGAATAAAATATCACTAAAACCATAGGT
>JAZQAS010000122.1:0-3317 GCA_045545335.1 Candidatus Avispirillum sp.
CGCCTATAAGCAGACCGGCAGCCCAGACGAGACCCGAGAGCGTCCCCGTTAGCAGACCCGCCACTCCCCGTTCCGAGTCGCCGAAGACTGCCGTTGCTCCTAAGGCCGCTCCCGAAAGAGTGAGCCCTCCCGCCCCTAAAAAGGTCAGCGCTCCCGTCCCCGAGAGGCCCGCGGACCGTCCCGTATCTAAGGATGCGCCCCGTCCCATCTCCCCGAAGGTAGCGTCCCGCGCCGCTGTCAGCCGCGAGACCGCAAGCTATACCTCAAAAAGAAGCGCCCCCGCAGACGAGGAGATCTTCAAGAAGAATCTCTCCGAGAGCGAGAGCCGCGCTATGATGTTCAATCTGACGGGCAGGGCAGAGGTGCCCGACGACGGAGGCGAAGTTGATATTATAAATATGGGCAGGATATACGGCCCGAAGAGAAAAAAGGCAGAGGAGGAGAAGAAACGCTCCGGTGCCGGCAAGTACGTAGGACGTTTCTTTGCATCGGTCGGAACCCTTCTGCTTATGGTCATCGTTGTCGTATTCGCAAGCGTTGCAACCGTTGCATACGGCCCAAGCGTAACTGTTCGCGATCTCCTTGTTCAGTCTGCAATGCAGGCAAGCGCAACCAAATGGGTGCCCTATATCTTCCTCCCCTCGGATAAGGTGGAAAGCATCATCAATAAGAGCGAGGAGGTCTTCAAGGACGTTGTTTCTCTTGAGGACTATAATTCCGAAAAGGACGAGCTCAAGGAGGATGAATGGGCAAACGCCAAGGACGGTATGATATTCGAGACCGTCAACGGCTCTACCTTTAAGGCTTATGTGCTTTTAGTCAAGGATTCCTCCCGCGTTTTCTGCGGCATTTCAAGCAATAATTTCAAAACCGCAAAGGCAGGCATCAACGTGTTCCAGGCGGCAGAGCGCTACGGCAGCGTTGCCTGCATCAATGCAGGCGAGTTTGCAGACGGCGGCGGTGTGGGCTCAGGCTATGCCCCTATGGGACTTACCTATTCTCAGGGCAAGTGCGTTCACGACGACGGCCTTAAGAGGACATTTATCGGCTTTGATAATAACAATAAGCTCGTCGTTCGCGAGTCTATGACCCAGAGCGAGGCAGATGCCCTCGGCATCCGCGATGCGGTCTCCTTCCAGAACGGAAATACCCTTATTCAGCAGGATGGGGATAACATCATCCTTTCCTATGAGGACGGCAATGCGGGAACGAGCCAGAGAACTGCCATCGGTCAGAGGGCAGACGGCGTCGTTATCATGATCGTCACCGACGGCAGAAGCGCAAGCTCCCTCGGCGCGACCCATAACGATATGATAGACCTTATGGTTTCCTACGGAGCAGTCAGCGCAGGTATGCTTGACGGCGGCTCCTCCGCTATGATGTACTATGAGGATTTCTATGAGAAATACGATTACGATACCTCAAAGCTTGATGAATACCAGAAGAGAGGCCTTGTAAACAACTATAAGGCGTTCACAGAGCCTCGCAGGATACCCACCTTCTTTATGGTATCACCTGAAGAAGAGGCCTGAGAGGAGGAAGAGAAATGGCAAGAAAGAAAAAAATGGCGGCCTTCTGGAAGGTCTATATAGCGTTCTGCGTTCTCTTCGTCATGGCCCTCGGCGGCTGGCTCTATTTCCTGCTCGGCTGGCTTGGGGATTATGAGGCGGCTCAGCCGAAATACGTTGCCGAGGCCACCTTTGAAAGGTATTTTGAGCCCTTTGATGCCGAGAGCTACGTTAAGATGTGCTCCGAGGCGGGAACCACTCTTGAAACTGACGAAAATATCGCAAATTACTTAAAGGAGCTGACTCGCGGAAAGCTCTTGACCTATAAGAGAGTCTCCTCGGGTATGGAGGATATTTATAAATACGTGGTCCTTTGCGGCTCCGATGACGTAAAGTTTGCATCCTTTACTCTCGTTCAGGATAAGGATGCTGTCGGCCGCTTCAAGACCTATAAGGCTGAGGATTTCGCCGTATATACGGATTCAAAGAATAAGATCGTCATCGAGGCTCCCAAGGGCTATACCGTGAGCGTAAACGGTAACGCTCTCAGCGACGCTTACGTGACGGAGGCTGATATCCCCACGGATTCCTGTGCATATATGCCTGAGGGCGTTGAAGGTCTTTATTACGTGAAGTATGTCGTAACGGGCCTTCTTTCCGAGCCCACGGTAGAGATATCCTCAAAGGACGGCCTCCCCGCTCAGGTGGAAAAGAAAGCGGCTACCTATAAGGCGCTCCCCGTGTACGATACTCTTCTTGAAGGCGAGTATTCCGAGTGGATCCTTGAGGGAGTTGAGAAATACGCGAAATACAGCCAGTACGACTCCAAGGTAAACGCAACGGGATTTGGTCAGGTCGCTCCTTATTTTGACCCCGAGAGCGAGCTTTACGAGAGCATCCGCACAATGGAAAATATGTTCGTGATCGAGTACGATAAGTATGAGTTTACGGATATGAAGGCAAGCGAATTCGTAAAGTATGATGAAAACACCTTCTCCTGCAGAGTTCAGTATACTCAGAAGCTCTATAAGGGCTCAAAGCTTTACGACGATTTCGTGGATCAGACCCTCTACCTCAGAATGGTAGACGGAGAGTATAAGATCTACGAGATGCAGGTCAACTGAGAAAGGATAAAGGAATGATACCGTATTTTCCCGAAGGCATACAGCTTTTTGACGTATCCGTACTGAATTGGATACAGGAGCATATTGCAAATCCCTTTTTCGATTGGTTTTTCGCAACGGTCACCCATCTTGGCGACGGCGGTATATTCTGGATAGCGATCGCCGTCCTAATGCTGTTTTTCAAGAAAACGAGAAAAACGGGAATAATGATGGGCGTTGCCCTGGTTCTCGGTCTCATCCTTTGTAACGGCGTTCTCAAGAACGTTGTTGCAAGAGTGCGTCCCTTTGATCTTGACGGAGCATACGGCGCTATAAAATCGGTCGAGGACCTTCTCGTTTCAAAGCCCGGGGATAAATCCTTTCCCTCAGGCCATACCGTTGCCTCCTTTGAGGCGGCAATCGTTCTGTTTATAAGAGATAAGAGAATAGGCATTCCCGCCCTCGTCGTTGCGGCACTCGTAGCATTTTCAAGGCTTTATCTCTATCTCCATTTCCCGACGGACGTTTTCGGCGCTATCCTTCTTGCAATATTCAATGCTGTATTGGCAGTTATCATCGTAAACGCAGTTTACAAATATATTGAGAAGAAAAAGGGAATAAAGCTAAACGACTAATAAAAAAGCCACCGAAAGGCGGTTGCGATAAGGATCATCGCACCCGCCGGTGATATTTTCCCTTACGGGAA
>JAZQAS010000123.1:0-50135 GCA_045545335.1 Candidatus Avispirillum sp.
CGATCCGACTTTATCTTGCAGACTATATAGAAAAAACAAGGACCTTTGAGGACTGCAAGCGCCTCCGCAGATATTTTTACGAGGGGATAGAAAAGGCAGAGAACGAAAAGGAGCGCCGCGAGGTGCTGAGAAGGACGATGATCCTTTCCTTTGAGATGACCGTGGATGCTCTCGTTTCCGAGGGCTCCCCCGTAGATAAAAACACTCTGGAGGCAAAAGAGTGGTTTGAGAAGAACGAAGTAATTTGAGCGTGAGTTTGTTTTGGCTTTTTAACGATGAGAAAGTAAGGTAAACAAATGACGAAATTCAGAAAACTTGTAAAAAAGCTGTTGCCCCGTATGGGTGCGCTTCTGATGGCGGCCGTTCTCGGAGCAGGGCTTTATTTCATGAGCTCCTTTGTGTTCTATACCCCCGAAACAGATAATAAGGAGCCCGAGTTTGAGCTGCAGAAGGACCCAAACAGCGAGGAAGAGGAAGAGCTGAGCATATCGGCCTCCGATAAGATATTCAATTTCCTCATAATGGGACACGACAGAGCCGCAAGCCTGACAGACGTAATAATGCTCGTGAATTATAATACCGAGATCCAGAGGATAACGGTGATGCAGATCCCCCGCGATACCTACGTGGAGGTAGACGATCATTATTACCATAAGATAAACGGACTTTATAATTACTGCTCAAAGGCCGCAAAGGAAGAGGGCAGTAAGGATCCGGAGATGGACGGATGCAAAAAGATGGAGACCTTCCTTGAAAAGCACCTTGCCATAAAGATCCATTTCTCCGCAGTTATGGACCTTGACGGCTTTGGCGCTATTGTTGACTCCATCGGCGGCGTTGAGATGTACGTTCCTCGGGATATGTATTACGTAGATGCATCTCAGGGCCTGTATATCAACCTGAGAGAGGGCTATCAGCATCTGGACGGAGAGGCCGCAGAGCAGTTCGTCCGTTACAGATACGGATACGTAACAGGCGATATCGGCCGCGGAGACGCGCAGAAGATATTCATTTCCGCATTCCTTGATAAGCTTCTTTCAAGCGTGAAGGACGTAAAGACAATATCCTCCCTTGCGAAAAATCTCGTCACCTACGTGGATACGGATATAAAGGCCGCGGATATCGCATTTTTCGGTAAAAACTTCATCGGCATCGGCAATAAGGCGGGAGCGGTCCAGCTATCAAATGTAAAGCTTATGACAATGCCCGGCAAGGCCACTATGTACGACGGAGTTTCCTATTACGTAATGAATAAGGAGTATACCTCCGATATCATAAACGACTATTATAACGTTTTCAATACGAGCGTTCTCTGGTCCTTTGATATAAGCGAGGTGTTCGTAACGAGCGAAAATTCCATACTCCGAGATATTTATCTTGAGTCCCGCGACTCCGTCCCGCTGAAGATATATAATGCGGGAAGTATTGAAGAAAACGGACTCAGATGACCCCTGAAAGGAAAAGAAAATGAAAAGGTTTGTAGCTGTGCTTCTTGCGGCAGTAATGCTTTTGCCCCTCTTCGGCTGTGTCAGAAGATCCACTCTGGACGATGATAACGGCGACGTTAAGGATACCGAAAAGGTAAGCGGCGTTGAAACTAACGACGACGGCACGAAAAAGGAAGTAAAGAGCGAAAAGATATATAATTTCCTCGTTATGGGACACGACCGCGAGGCGCGCCTCACCGACGTGATGATGCTCATCAATTTCGATACGGAGAAGGGAAGCATGACCATCTCTCAGCTCCCCCGCGATACCTATATCCGCATCGAGGGACAGAAATATCATAAGATGAACGGCCTTTATAACTATTGCGTTGGCCTTGCAAAGGACGAGGGCAGTGAGGATCCGGAGCTTGACGGCTGTAAGAAAACGGCTGATTATCTTTCCGAGATATTTAAGATCAAGATACATTACAGCGCAGTAATGGACCTTGACGGCTTCGGCGCCATCGTAGATGCCATCGGCGGCGTTTATATGTACGTTCCCTATTCCATGAAGTACAGCGACCCCGATCAGGGCCTCTATATCAATCTTGCCGAGGGCTATAATACCCTTGACGGAGATGAGGCAGAGCAGTTCGTCCGCTACAGAAGCGGCTTTGCCAATGCCGATATCGGCCGAGGCGACGCGCAGAAAATGTTTATGACGGCCTTTATCGAGTCCTTCAAGAAGAACATCAGCCTCACCAATATCGTAGATATCGCGGCGGCGGTGTTCAAGAACGTAAAGACCGAAATGAAAACGAGAGAGATAGTAAAGCTTGCAACAAAGGCCATAGATATCGAGCTTTCAGGCGTAACTATGCTGACAATGCCCGGACAGGCCTGCGGAGCCTCCTTCTACGCCCTCAACCGCGAGAGCGTTACCGAGCTTATGAACGAATGCTATAACGTTTTCACAGAGGAGATAGAAACGGTGGATGACGATATGCTCCTTTGTAAGGAGAGCGATGCCGCAATGGTCGCCATCTATACTAAGCCCGCAGACGAGTTTTCCTATAAAAAGCATAATGCACAGGATGTTTCCGATGAGGATATATATATCCCTATGAAGTAAAGAAAGGCAGAAGATATGAATAACGACGCACCCGTAACCGAGATCAGACTTGAAGATAAAGAAAGCCCCAAGGCAATAGCCGAGTTTATAGTAAAGGTCCTTGATGCAAAGAAGGCAAAGGATATCAAGCTTCTCCACGTAGAGGAGCAGACCATCCTTGCAGACTATTTCGTTCTTGCAACAGGTAATTCCACAACTCAGGTAAGCTCCCTTTCCGAGGAGGTAGAGTTCAGACTTTCCGAGAATGGCATCGCTCCCCGCGCAGTGGAGGGCCATCGCGGCGACTCCTGGATCCTTTCCGACTATAATTGCGTTATCCTCCACGTTTTCTCTCAGGAATCCCGCGATTTCTATAAGCTTGAAAAGCTGTATTCCGAGGGCAGCGAGGTTTCCATCGCAGACCTTCTCACAGAGGACTAATAAAAACATAAGAAAATAATTCCCACCCGGAGTGAATAAACATATGAAGTACGATTTCAGAGAATATGAAGCCAAATGGCAGAAGAGATGGGAAGACGAAAAGGCTTTCGAGGCAGTAGATTTTTCCGAAAAGCCTAAGTTCTTCTCAATGGTAGAGTTCCCCTATCCCAGCGGATCGGGAATGCACGTAGGACATATCAAGGCGTATTCAGGCCTTGAGGTAGTTTCCCGTAAGAGAAGAATGCAGGGCTATAACGTCCTTTTCCCCATCGGATTTGATGCATTCGGCCTCCCCACGGAGAATACCGCCATCAAAACAAATACTCATCCCCGTAAGGTAACGGAGAGAAATATCGAAAAGTTCACACAGCAGCTGAAGCGTGTAGGCTTCTCCTTCGACTGGTCAAGAGTAGTTGATACCACAGAGGAGGACTACTATAAGTGGACTCAGTGGATATTCAGAAAGATGCTTGATAACGGACTCGTATTCCGTGATAAGGCTCTCGTAAACTATTGCCCCTCCTGTAAGGTAGTCCTTTCCAATGAGGACTCTCAGGGCGGCAAGTGCGATATCTGCCATTCCGATATCGTTCAGAAGTCCAAGGACGTTTGGTACCTCAGGATCACAGAGTATGCCGATAAGCTTCTCCGGGGCCTTGAGGACGTTGATTATCTCCCCAATATCAAGATGCAGCAGGAGAACTGGATCGGTAAGTCCACGGGCGCATTCGTAAAGTTTGCCCTTAAGGATACCGATGAAACGCTCACCGTTTATACTACCCGTCCCGATACACTCTTCGGCGTTACCTTTATGGTAATGGCTCCCGAGCATCCCATCATTGATAAGTATGCCGAAAGAATCGGTAATATGGATGCAATTGAAGCGTACAGAGCCGAGTGCGCAAAGAAGACCGAGTTTGAGAGAACTCAGCTCGTTAAGGATAAAACGGGCGTGTGCATCGACGGCTTCAAGGCTGTAAACCCCGTAAACGGTAAGGAGATCCCCGTATATATCTCCGACTACGTAATGATGGGCTACGGCACGGGCGCAATCATGGCAGTACCTGCTCACGACCAGCGTGACTACGACTTTGCAAAGAAGTTCGGTATTGATATCATCGAGGTCATCAAGGGCGGCGATATCGCAGTAGAGGCCTATGCAGGCGACGGCGAAATGGTCAATTCCGATTTCCTTAACGGATATACCAATAAGAAGGACTCTATCGCAAGAATGATAGAGGAGCTTGAAAAGAGCGGCCTCGGCGAGGGCGGCGTTCAGTATAAGATGAAGGACTGGGCCTTCAACCGTCAGCGCTATTGGGGCGAGCCTATTCCCATCGTTCATTGCGAAAAGTGCGGCATCGTAGGCGTTCCCTATGAGGAGCTCCCTCTGAGACTTCCTCCTATGGAGAACTTCGAGCCCGGTCAGGGCGGCGAGAGCCCCCTTGCAAAGCTTGAGGACTTCGTGAACTGCACTTGTCCCAAGTGCGGAGAGCCCGCAAAGAGAGAGACCGATACAATGCCTCAGTGGGCAGGCTCTTCCTGGTACTTCCTCCGCTATATCGATCCTCATAACGAGGAGAAGTTTGCCGATCCCGAGAAGCTCAAGTATTGGCTCCCCGTAGACTGGTATAACGGCGGTATGGAGCACGTTACCCGTCATATGATCTACTCCCGCTTCTGGCATCACTTCCTCTATGACCTCGGCGAGGTTCCCACCGCAGAGCCCTACGCAAAGAGAACTGCTCAGGGCCTTATCCTCGGACCCGACGGCGAGAAGATGTCAAAGTCCAAGGGCAACGTAGTAGACCCTAACGACGTAGTTGACGCATACGGCGCAGACGTTCTCAGAGTATACGTCCTCTTTATGGGCGACTACGAAAGCTCGACCCCCTGGAACGATAGCTCAATGAAGGGCTGTAAGAGATTTTTGGACCGCGTTGCAGGCCTTTGCGATATGGCAAAGGGCAGCGGCGCAACACCCGAGCTTGAAACCAAGTTCCATAAGACTATAAAGAAGGTATCTCAGGATATCGAGAGCATGAAGTTCAATACGGGTATCGCCGCAATGATGGCTCTCATCAATGATATCTACGATCACGGAAGCCTTACAGTAGACGAGCTCAAGACCTTTATCTCCCTCCTTTGCCCCTACGCGCCTCACCTTTGCGAGGAGATGTGGGAGAGCCTTGGCGAGAAGGAGCTTCTCAGCCTTTCCAAGTGGCCTGAGTACGATGAGGCAAAGACCGTAGATGCAACCATCGAGATCGCAGTGCAGATCTCCGGTAAGCTTAAGGGAACCGTTGTTATTGCCGCAGATGCCGATAAGGATACGGCAATTGCCGCTGCAAAGGCAGATGCTAAGATCGCAAGCCTTCTTGAGGGCAAGAGCATAATCAAGGAGATCTACGTTCCCGGCAAAATCGTAAATATCGTTGCAAAATAATTGCAAAAGAATTGTTAAATAGTGCTTGACAAGAAGCATTTTCAAGGCTATAATATTTAGGAAGTGCAATTCGGCACTTTCCTATGTGCGTAATGCGAAGGGAGGGAAACAGAACAATGGCAGAAATTAGAGTAAAAGAGAACGAGTCTCTTGATAGTGCGCTCCGTCGCTTCAAGCGTCAGTGCCAGAGATCCGGTATCCAGGCCGAGCTTCGCAAGAGAGAATGCTACGAAAAGCCCAGCGTAAAGAAGAAGAAGAAGTCTGAGGCAGCAAGAAAGCGTAAGTTCAAGTAATTCAATGAGCGGCTGACTAAAAGTCAGCCGCTATTGTTTTAATGAATAGTGAATGATGAATAATGAATAATTACGGTAGAAATCCGCAACGGCGGATTTCTTTTTTTCTTCAAATCAGGGTTTGATGATCAGATAAACCAACGTAGGGGAGGATATTATCCTCCAGATTGCAAACGCAGGATAACATTGGTGCTAACGTCAACCGATAAAATGAACAATCTATTTGTAGGGGTCGACGTCCCCGACGGGAACCCCCAAAAGCTCACGAATTCCCTTTCGGGGAACCCCTACGACGTCCCGTTACAGACATAACGTCTCGCGATAAATATCGTTTTATTAATTAGGACAGTCGAGGACGCCTGTCCCTACATTTCGAATATGCTTTTTGTTTCGTTTGTGTATCAAATTTCGTTTTGGTTCGCGTGCAGATGTGCTGGAGGATGATATCCTCCCCTACAAATGCGCCCTTTCATCCCCCTCAACAATTATTTGATAGTTATTCTCACCTTGACTTTGTGCCTGTCAAATAGTATAATAATCAAAAAAACAAAAGGAAAATATATATGAAAATCGTACTTCTGGACAGCGCGACCCTCGGAGATGATCTTGACCTTTCTCCCCTTGATAAATACGGCGAGGTGGTGGCTTACCCTTCAACCGCCCCCGAGCTTATAAAGGAAAGACTTGAAGGGGCTGACGTAGTCCTCGTAAATAAAGTAAAGCTTAACGAGACTACCGTCGGCGATAACGAGACCTTAAAGCTTGTCTGCATCGCCGCAACGGGCTTTGATAATATAGACCTTGAGTTTATGAAGAAAAAGGGCGTCGGCGTATGTAACGTGGTAGGATACTCCACAGACAGCGTAGCCCAGCTCACCGTGTCAATGGTCCTCTCCCTTGCAACTCATCTTCCAGAGTATAACGCATTCGTGGAGTCGGGTGAGTATTCAAGAGGCAGCGTTGCAAATAAGCTCACCCCCGTGTATCACGAGATCGCAGGCAAGACCTGGGGCATCGTTGGCCTTGGCAATATAGGCAAAAAGGTGGCGGCAGTGGCGGAGGCCTTCGGCTGTAAGGTCATCGCCAATAAGCGCACACCTGTTGAGGGCTATGATTGCACGGATATAGATACCCTTTGCCGCGAGGCGGATATCATAACCGTCCATACCCCCTTGAACGACGGCACGAGAAACCTTATAAACGAAGAGCGCATCGCAATGATGAAGCCTGACGCAATCGTTGTAAACGTTGCCCGCGGCGCCGTTTGCGATGAGGCGGCGCTGTGCGCGGCAGTAAAGGCGGGAAAGCTTGGCGGCATCGGAGTAGACGTTTATTCCATGGAGCCCTTCAGAGAGGACAGCCCCTATTTTGAGGTAAAGGAAATGGCAAACGTGTGCTTAACTCCCCATATGGCGTGGGGCTCTGCCGAGGCAAGAAAGCGTTGCCTTCTTGATATGATGCAGAGTATAGACGCTTTTCTCAAAGGAGAAAAAAGATCAAGACTCGTATAAGAAAAAAAGACACTTTAAAAAAAGTGTCTTTTTTTTAGAAGATGAATAAAAAGGATAAAAGCGGGGAACCATAGCATACCGAATATAAGGAGAAAAGAAAAAATGAAAGCAAAAGTTATTCTCGGTCTGTGCATATCCTTTCTCGTATGCTTTACGGTAATGTCCGTCCTGCCCGTAAACGGCGAGGAGGAGATATACGGTAATATGATAAGGCTCCACGTTCTTGCAAACTCCGATACCCCCGAGGATCAGGCGCTTAAGCTCAAGGTCCGTGATGCGGTTCTGGAGGCGGCTGAAAAGATAGAATGCCAAAGCCCGACAGATGCCCTCCAAAAGGCGGAAAGCTCTCTCGGAGAGCTTAAAAAGGCCGCAGAGGACAAGGTGAGAGAGCTTGGCTACAGCTATCCCGTTGAGGTCACCCTTGGAGAGGAGCAATATCCCGAAAGGGAGTACGATGGCTTTTCGCTCCCTGCAGGCAGATATACCTCTCTCAGAGTTCTCATAGGAGAGGCCGAGGGCAGAAACTGGTGGTGCGTTCTCTATCCGCCTCTATGCACATCAGCGGCAACGGAGAGGGAAGAGGTGTTCATCGCCGCAGGCTTCACGAAGGGTCAGTACGAGACCATAACGGAGAGTGAAAACAAGACCTATAAGATCAAATTCAAGATAGTGGAGATCCTGCGCGATATCTTTGAATAAGGCGTGTCGTATAATAAATAATAGAAGAAAAATTATTTAAAAAATTTCAAAAATTGTATTGACAAAGGGAAAGGTGCATGCTATAATAGTCAAGCGCGTGGCGGAATAGCTCAGCTGGCTAGAGCAATCGGTTCATACCCGATAGGTCGTGGGTTCAAGTCCAACTTCCGCTACCAGGCCCGTTGGTCAAGAGGCTAAGACACCGCCCTTTCACGGCAGTAACAGGGGTTCGATTCCCCTACGGGTCACCAAAACAAAAGGACACCTTCGGGTGTCCTTTTTGTTTTGATACCCGTATTTAACGGGGAATCGAAAGGGCGTGTCTATGTCGGTACGACAGACAAAAACTCTCCGGTGGAGAGTTTTTAGCCCGTTGTGCTGATCTTTCGAAAAAATCATGTATCACGTCCGACCGTGAGCGCCGAAACGAGTTTCGGCGAAACCTTCAAATTTGAGTATTCCCCTACGGGTCACCAAAACAAAAGGACACCTTTGGGGTCTTCACTTAAAGCAGTTTTGTGAGCGACGTCCTCAAGCGGTGTCCAAAAGACAGAAAGACCACACAATTGACTATGATGTCGGCTGTGTGGTCTTTTTCTGTTTGTAGGCTTACTCTTCAAAATCCAATCCCGTGAGCGTTTCGAGCATTAATCTTCCGCCGAGCCGGAATCCGTATGCGAATATCTCACGCTCGATAATGCCGTACATTTCATTGACACAATCATCGTATTTTGCCAAGGTTTCTTTCTGCTCTTCGGTGAGCGTTACGGAAAGGTTGTCACGGTTCTTACCCATAAGGTTCAGGAGGTTTTTGATTTCCCGATTGCCTTCGGTACTTTGTTCCTGGGGATTGATGTTTCCGTACCAAAACTCCTCAAGCAATGTCCTCATAATTCTCCTCCTTCCGCACATAACAAAACGACCGCATCTCCGAGATCATTCCCGGTGATACGGTCGT
Source organism: Candidatus Avispirillum sp. (assembly GCA_045545335.1). Lineage (GTDB taxonomy): Bacteria > Bacillota > Clostridia > Oscillospirales > CAG-272 > Avispirillum. The sequence goes on from JAZQAS010000123.1 coordinate 8,887, forward strand.
TTCTTTGTTTTTGGTTGTCTGTTTTGGCTTTGTTTTTATACGTGGCATAATGTTGCACCTCCTTGTAGCACAACACTATACCGCCATACCTCCGAAAAGTCCAGTCATTTTGTTACATCAAAAAAATATTCATTATTGATAGGCTTTGCATCGATTTCGTAGTTCTTTTTGCTCAATAGCGATTTGCGTCCGATAATATTCTTTTGAATGAGGATTCCATCTTCGTTTTCAAGCTCACACTCGTAATAACAAAAGCCAAATATTTCAAGTATTATATTTGCACCAAGTCTGTTATGCCGAACATGCAAGAAAGCAAGAACAAAATAAAACAGTAAAAATAAAATCACGCCATACCAAACGGTAAAATCAAACGCAAACAGTGGCAGAACATATGTAAGAACATACTCTGCTGTGATCAACTTTTCTTCCTTTATACTTTTCAACATGAACGGCTGCGCGCCTGACTTGTTTCCTTTCCTAAAAGATACAGCTACAACAATAGCAGAAACTATCATAACAATAGCCATAATAGCAATGCTGATCATTTCAGTATAGATGTTTGGATTGCCATCAAATATATTCTTTCCATCAATGAATCCAATGGATAACCATAGCGGAGTCAGTGACAAATAAAACAAACTAAATGATTTTATTGCGGACATAGGGTTTCCTCCGTATTATTTCCATTGTCTCGCTCCGTCAACTTCGACCGCATCTTTATCAAATGGATCAAGCATACCTTTGTTGCATAACAGTTTAACTATTTTTTCACTTGCTCCATCAACCGACGTATCGAATTTTCCGGTTTCAGCATCTAATGGAATCGAGAACTTTTTGGCGATAGAATTACGTGTGTTTTTATTTTTAAGAGCAGTCAATCTTTTTTCGTTAAAGGCTACAAATTTTCTTGGATTGTGTCCGGATTCAGCAACGCCTTTGAAGATTTCGGTGTCTGTAACAATAGCACTTTGTTCTATCTGTTCAACTTTATCATGACATACCTTTTTATACGAGCGTGCCATATTAAATAAATTCTCACCAGCAAGGGAAAGGAAGTAAACAGACTTGTCCAATATCAAAACATCCATTGTTGGTCTTAACGAAAGAACCTTGTCAGAAATTTCGTAAAACTTCCCGTGGTTGTGAGCAAACTTGTTTTTGAGTGTTGTGACAGGATTCTGCATAGAGATGAGTTTTACCGGGACTTCATTTTCATCCAGTGTAAGTATACCTTTCAGCAAGTATGCGGAATTATAAGAAAAAGGGTCGCTTTCAGTATCAGGCTTAGCAATAGCTTCAAGGAGCGCATTGAATTCGTTAGCTATCAATTCGCTATCAGCTTGTAACTTATACACCGTTAACGAGTTGGCTGTGCCATCATATTCGCGTACATCTTGATATAAGGATATTGCCTTTTTCTTTCCGTGAAGATAAATTCCCGAAATTTCTTTCAGCAGTTCTGGCAATTTACCTGAGGGTGATAGTTCGATTTGACGGCTTGAATATCCTATGCCGTCTTTTTTTGTTGAAACAATATTAAGTAGTTGTAATGACCACTGTGTACAGGTCTCAATGTTTTGAAAAACTTCCGTAATGATTGCTATTGACATTCTTTCACCAACCTAATAAGTTTGATATATTTTCTGCAATTGTTTTTATAACAGGTACACACACCGAATTACCAATCTGCTTATAGGCATCATCGATGGTGATGGTATTCGGAAAATAGAACTCCTTTGGAAATCCCTGAAAGTCAAGGCACTCGCGAAGGGTTAGTTTACGAATACCGAAGTTATCCCACACCACAGGAACTCTGTTTGGGTATGTTCCCATATTGGCTGTTAGCGTGGGACACATCATATTCTTTGTCCATCTGACTTCCCTGTCGGTAATGCGATAGATGGCATTGCGGTCACGCATACGCTTTGCAAGATAATCATACATTTCCGAGCCGTTATAGTAGTAAATGTTATGTTGTTTCTCACTTCTATGGATTATATCCGCAGAATGAAGTGTGAGCTTGGTAGGCTTGGGGTGCTGATAAATATGGTCTGCGATATCATCTCTTACGGCAATGATGTATATACGTTTCCGTATTTGAGGTAGATTACCATATTCATTTGCCGCCATCACCCGATAGTAGACCGAATAACCGAACTGCGCCAACGAATTGAATATGACAAGAAAAGTTTTTCCATTATCATGCTCCATTAGGTTCGGTACATTTTCAAGAAATACCACCTTGGGCCTTTTGGCATCAATAATGCGGGTGATCTCAAAGAAAAGGTTGCCTCTCTTATCATCAAAGCCTTTTTGACGCCCAGCTATAGAAAATGGCTGACACGGAAAACCTGCGGTAAGCACATCGAAATCGGGAATATCACTCGTATGCACATCTCTTATATCCGATTCTATGAGATAGTCATTTCCAAAATTGTGACGATATGTTTTGCAAGCGGCGGCATCATATTCGTTTGCCCATACAATATCAAATCCTGCTTGTTTAAAGCCCAAACAAATGCCACCAATGCCTGCAAATAAACTGATAGCTTTTTTCATATTACAAGTCGGTAATCAAAACTTGGCGATCGAGTGAAAACAAGTCCTTGATTTGTGCGTGAGTATACGGTTCGGTCTGTTGCCTCTCTACCATTTGAATAACATTGGATACTGCAACGGCACTACCGTGTACACCAGTTTCATTGATGATGCGCATCAGCTGTGCGTTGATGTTGCTACCAAAACCACCTGCGATGTACGAGAAAAAGGCAAGGCGATTAGAGGAAGAACAATAGTTACTAAGACCTTCGATATAGTTGTGAACCATACGATTGTGATGGTCATTGCTGATGGTATATTTGCTGTAAGCTTTGTTATCGATAATTCCACAGTATCCATCGCTATCGGAAAGAAGCAACACATCAGGTGTCAGACCTATGGGGCCAACGTGGCGCGCATCAAAACCGAACACCTCTTGGAAAAGCCGAACGGTAGCTTTTTCAAATTCTGTGGCTTCATCTCTGCCTTTGAAAGCCATCTCAAAGTATTCGGTCATAAACGAACCGATAGCGCCACGGGGATAGAGCCGCAAAAGGGATTCTTCGACAAATTTCGCATCAAGACCCGTCTGTTCGGTAATTTTGTCGACAAGATCGGGTGTAATACGAGTGATTGGTGTTTTCAGAGATTCACCTACGAACGCCTGTTTCACCTTTTGCTCGTTAATGATTTTTGCGGTGATCGTCTTGGTAGCGGTTAGATTACGAGTATCCTTATTGTGTTTGGGGTCAATGCCGTATTTACGCTGAAAATACTCATGTTGTTCTGGTCTGTCAATAAACGGGGGAGTTGTTGCTAAAATAGCGCGTACTTCTTCTATTTTTTCAGGAATGATACGAAGCAACCTATCTTCATCGCTTCGCTTGGCAAGTTGGGTATATTCAATCCAGTTGATGAAGGTATTTGCGGTGTCGGTTAAATGGCTATACGGATGATCGGGATTTACTGTACCGGTCTTGGGGGCGTATTTTGTAAAGAAATCAGCATCCAAGGATGCGTTGCCATTATTTCTGAAAGCGTGCAGTTTTTCTATAACGGAGCGGTAACAAGTATCTGTTTCGTTCTCTGCATTCGTAATAATAACTTTGGCGATTTCTTCTTCCGAAAGATATCCCACCTCGTTGTCCATCAACAAACGAAGCAGAAATCGGAAAGGACGAATCTTGAAACGGCGCGAAACATCAACACCACGGCTCGTAGAGAACGATGACGGGAATTGATATTTTAGCACTTGATTTTTCAACACGGTTACAGGAGAATCGCCGTTCATAATTGCTTCTCCCGCAAGTGTTAGTTTGAGCTGTTTTGTAGATTCCTGTGTAAAAATCAAGCCAAGACTTGCAACCCATGCTTGGTATGTACGAGCGCCGCCACCCGTTTGGTCACGGCGTTCGCCTTTGCGCTTGATGTTAGATTCTTCTAACGCCTCTTCAAGTGTTAAGTGCGTATCTCTTTGCCCTTGCCATTCTTGATTTAGAGATATTTCGGCAAAGGTTGCCAACACTTCGGGTATGGAATTTAATTTTCTTTTCGGTCGTGTGACCCACCAAAAGTTAATCATAATCCACCTCGTCCTTCAATGAGGATTCCATTGACTCATATTCAATGCCTGCGAATGTTTTCAAAATAGCTTCAAAGATAATTTTTGCACCCTGGCACGGAACGGCCATACCGATCTGCTTTCTTACGGATTCCTTTGAACCCTCAAATACATAATCATCGGGGAATGTCTGCAATCTTGCACGCTCGCGATTGGTGAGAGCGCGAGGCTCTTCCCAGTGATAGATATGTGTTCCACCACCACCGGAACCCGTTACCGTATAGGCAGGCTTGGTGGGGTCAAGTCTTTTATAAATTTGACTAATCTTTGCTCCACGAACATTCAGTTTTAGCTCGTCTGGCAGATCTGCATTAAAAGCATTTTGACCGGGGAGAATATGCATCAAACGCTCGACTACCTTTGCGGATTGCTTGGTAAGTTCATTGTTTGGTGCGTTAGCAGGGATGGGAGGATTCTCGATAGCATTTCTGCAGGTTACATCCATATCTGCATAAGGAGCATAACTCGGGATTTTGAACTCATATGGCAGATCTTTACGAATGCCAACAATGATTACTCTGTGACGAGCTTGTGGGACACCGTATTTTTCAAAGCAGTAGAGATTGGGGTATACACGATATCCGGCATCACGCATATCGGCAAGGATTTTTTCAAATGCGTTTCCCTCATTAGCACTACGCAAACCGCCGACATTCTCTGCCAAAAACCACTGCGGCTGATGTGTTCTTAAAATCTGGACACCGTAAGAGTACAAGGGGCCGAACTGACCATTGAATCCCTTTTGCTCTCCCACAACGGAAAAATCGTTGCAAGGGAAACCGAAAGCGAGAGCGTCGATATGAGGGAGGTTGTCCAAGTCAAGTTTGCGAACATCACCCCAAATTACGCTATTGGGGTCTTGAGGACAAATATTCCTTCTATATGTATTACAGGTGTCGCTGTCATAGTCGTTTGCCCAGGCATGCACAATTTTATAATTATCTAAACCAATGTCAGCGTTGGTAGCTCCCCAAGCCAATCCGCCGGGGCCACAGAACAGCTCGCCTAATTCAAAAATAGCCATAATTTTTTCTCCTTAAATTTCATCGCCGTTATATAAAACGAACTTTCTAACAAACGATGCACCTACAGCATCTGCAATTACATTCAATTCTGCTATAGTAAAGCTTTCTCTTTTCATTTTAGCACTAAGACTTTGCGGAGACATACCAATACGTCGAGCCAATTCAGCCATACTAATATTAGAACGTACACACAAAACTTTTATCTGTTCGGAAATACTCATAGAATCCCCCTATAATAATGTTGTATTTATTATAAACGTTTTTATTTAGCTTGTCAATATATACGATTAGCATATTGTAGCCTTCTCACATTTTTTGTGGGATGGTTTATTTTTTTAGAAAAACACCCCTACAAAACATAGTCCTTTTCTCCGTAGATACGAAAAGGATATTTTTTGTAAATAGGGGCCCCAAAACGCCTTTGAAATCTCCGTATAGTGAAAGACTGAATTATTTTGCGAGACAGGGGCCCCAAAAGGCTACTTTTTTCTGCGTATAGCGAAGAGGATAAATTTTTTCAAAAACTTTTGAAAAATACCCCCCCAATTAGCCCTTCAATTCTCCGTATAACGGGAGGAATAAAAATTTTTAAAGTTTTTTTCGGAAAGTACCCCCCCAGAACGCTATGTTTTTCTGCGTATAGTGAGAAACGCCTTTTTGAAAAAGTTTTGCAAAACACCCGAACAAAACCATATGTAAATGTCCGTATAGTGAGGAACTCATTTTTTTAGAAAGTTTTGAAAAACCGCACTACATTTCCTCGGTGGTGAAGTGAAAGGAAAAAACATTGCGAAACTTCCGCCAAAACGATACCCACGTGGCCAGTGGTAAGTGAGGTGAAAATTTTTTCAAAAAAGTTTCACAGAATTTTTCCCAAACGGCATCCTGATGTCCGTTGGAGATTAGAGGGAGAAATTTTTTCAAAGAATTTTTCAAAATTTTCGCCAAAACGCAATTCAAATGTGCAGTAGTTAAGTGAAAGGAGCAAATAAATATGAAAGTTCAAAAGATACCGCAGACTCTGAAAGACCTCGGAGAGTTCTGCTGTTGGAAGCATGAGGTCAAGGACGGCAGAAAAACAAAAGTACCATATAACCCTGTAACCGGGTACGGCGCAAGAACAAATGACCCGTCCACATTCGTCCCCTTCGATACCGCCGTTAACGCATCCGGTTATGACGGCATCGGCATCCGTGTCAGCGGACAGTTCGTAGGCATCGACCTTGACCACTGTATGGAGGATGGCAATATCGTATCTTGGGCAAAGGAGATCACAGACCGCTTTGCTGATACCTACATAGAGGTAAGTCCATCGGGAGAGGGCATCCGCATCTTCTGCTTGCTGCCTGATAACCTCAATTACAATACCGAAACCTACTACATCAAAAAAGCTGGCATTGAGGTTTACATACCCGGTTACACCAACCGATTCCTCACCGTTACCGGGAACGCATTGACCCAGGCTGATGTGACCGAAACGGCAGAGGCACTCACGTGGTTGCTCAACACATATATGCGTCGACCTACTCCAACCACTCCCGCCGCCGTTGTATGCGGTAAAAGCTATCTCTCCGATGACAGCATTGTCACAAAGGCATCTACTGCCGTGAACGGAGAGAAGTTCGTAAAGCTGTGGAACGGAGATATATCGGATTACGGCTCACGCAGCGAGGCAGATGCCGCCCTGGTATCCATCCTTGCATTTTGGTGCAGTGGAGATACCGAACAGATAGACAGGCTGTTCCGCACTTCGGAACTGATGCGTGAAAAGTGGAACGAGTATCGTGGTGCCGATACTTACGGAAATATAACGATCGCAAAGGTGGTATCAAAAACGACCGACTTTTACAAACCTATCATCAAACCTTCCGCTGCCGAAGATTTCGGCGTGGATCGGCTGAAGGAACTTGACCCTATGGACTCCGCCAAATACCCCTGGAACGATATCGGTGCAGGACATATCTTCGCAGACTTCTTTCAAGACAGACTCCGCTATGTGCCAGAACGCAAGATGTGGTTTTACTACGAAGACGGCATTTGGAACAAAGACACCGGCAACCTCCGTGCAATGAAATATTGTATGGAACTTGCCAACCTTATGTACTCCTTTGCCCTTGAAATCAAGGATGAGGATAAACGTAAGTCATATATGAAATATGCCGCCAAGTGGCAAAACCACTCCAACCGAGTCAACATCCTCAAGGATGCCCAGGTGCATCACCCCATCCACTACGGAGACTTCGATGCCGACATTTATGCCTTCAATTGCAAAAACGGCACGCTGCATATCGACACCGGGGAATTTACCGAACACCGTAGCACCGACCTGCTCACCAAGATTAGTCCTGTCACCTATGACCCCACGGCTCACTCCGAGCGTTTCAGCACCTACATCGATGAGATTATGAGCGGTGACACGGACCGAGCCAAGTTCCTTCAGAAGATACTCGGTTACGGTCTTACCGGGGATACCCGCCACGAGTGTATGACCATCCTCTACGGTGCAACCACCCGTAACGGCAAAGGCACACTCTGTGAAAGTGTACTGAAGGTGCTTGGCGAATACGGCTGCACCTCCCGTGCAGAAACCATTGCTATGAAGAACTACACCAACGGTTCACAACCGAGCGAGGATGTGGCTCGGCTGGCAGGTGTCCGTTTCGTAAATATCTCCGAGCCGACCAAGGGTATGGTGCTTGACGCTGCCAAGATAAAAGCTATGACGGGTAACGACACCTTGAACGCTCGTTACCTTCACGAAAACAGCTTTGACTTCCAGCCGCAGTTTAAGATCTACGTTAACACCAACTATCTGCCGGTAATCAACGATATGACCCTCTTCACAAGTGACCGCATCATCATTATCCCGTTTGACAGGCATTTTGATGAGCAGACCCGTGACACATCCCTCAAGCAGAAGTTTGCCGAACCGGATGTGCAAAGCGCCATCCTCAACTGGCTGTTGGCGGGGTATCGTCTGTTACGCAAAGAGGGGCTGCGCCTACCCAAATCGGTAAGGGATGCTACCGAACGCTATCAGCACGACAGTGACAAGATGGTGCTGTTCTTTGAGGACCACCTGGTAGCGGACGATACCGCCGAGGAACTGACCTCCGTGGTGTATGCCCGCTACAAAGGTTGGTGTCAGGAGAACGGATGCTATGCGGAGGGGATGAAGAACTTCAAGCAAGGTTTGGAGACCTTCGCACCTGTCGTCCGGAAAAGACCGAAGCACGGCGGCGAGAAAACCACACTGCTCATCGGCTACCGACTCATCTCGGAATTCGATGTGCCGCCGCTGACAGCTTAAACCACAAGTTCGGGGCAGTGTGGCAGGTAATTTTATATTTTTCCTATAGTAATAAATATTTTGTAAAAAACCATAATTACTTGCCACATTGCCCCGAAAAGGAGAAAGGATGTGATGCCTATGATTGCATACGGCTTGTGACCTACCCCTGGGGGTGGTCAAATCTCTACGACCTTTTGCTCGTGCAACGGGCGTGGGGTCTCACGCAAAAATTCGCAAAATCAAACGGGGTATTAACCCCAAAATCAAACAAAGGAGCGTACGTTTATGAAATTCAAATTCAACTACAGCAAATCACCCAAGATGTCTGCAAAGGACACCAAGAATTACTCCCACGGCAATTACGAATGCCGTCTCCTCTTGCAGACAATGAAAGGCCAGCCGGTGGCTATCTTCCAAAACACCGATAACGATGTGTGGAAGGTGCAGTACGGTTTCAGTTCTGTGTTCTTTGGAACATACGATGAGGCAATGCAGTTCTGCCGAGAGCGTTTCTGCGATACTTCCGGCAAGCGCCTCTCCTAAAGCGGAGGTGCGGCTATGGAGTATATCAGATATCACCCTCTCATCGATTGCGATTCCGATGGGGTTGAAAAGGTGCCGATGTTTTTCAGCGCCGATGAAGACTCCGTTCGTGAAACCCATTCGATGTACCTTGTGGAGTGTATACCCCACACATTTAGGCTTGTGGCCAAAGACTCCCATACACCAGAAGAGGCTCTTGCCTACAAAATCCACTGTCCCACCTGTGGACAGATTATGACACCCATCAGCGGTGTTTACGACAAAAACAAATTACAATTGCTCGTTTGCAAGAAATGCAATCCGAGCCGCCATTAAAGGAGGAAATTATTATGGCAGTTTATCCCTTACACGTAGAGGCACAGAGCCTCGTACCCCAGAATTCTTTTTACAGTGAGGAGCACGCATCCCGTATGTGTTCCTGGTATCTCACCGATCACCCAGTGAAAGACGAGCACGGCTGTATTCAGCAGACCTACCGCTTACACTCTTGTGAGCGCCGTAGCTTTGCGGATTTTATGCAGTACGATGTGGAATGTCCCAAGTGTCATCAGCGTCTCCGTCCCATCCAGAACGCCATCAACTCTCACGACCTGGCACTTTACGCCTGCCCCAAGTGCTACAAGAAATAAGGAGGACAACCTATGAATACTTACAGCAAAATGCTCCCTCATCTCGAGAGTGGTAGCTACGACTATGATTTTTGGAACGCTATGCGTGGCAAACAGCACAATGATGAGCGCCTTGCTCACGGCAAAGATACCTCGACCAGTGCTTTCCATATGTCCACGATGAGCAACAACAAGTATATGACGGCATTGCAGAAAGAGAGCATCTTCCGTCAGATCGGCACTTGTATTACCACCTACAACAATGGACACCGCATCCTTGCAAAGGACACTACCGACCTGGCCGAATGGGTACCGGAAGGTGAAACCATCCCTATGCAGGAAAGCATCAATGACTTCACCGAGAAATCTCTCGGCAGCCACAAGCTGACCGTGTTCGTGAAAACCGATGAGGACTTCATCCACGATGTCACCTTCGACTTTGAAGCCTACCTCACCAACCGCTTGGCGAAGAACTTCGGACGAGCCGAGGAAAAGGCATTTATCACCGGAACGGGCAAAAATATGCCCACCGGTATCCTTGCTGATAAGGATGGTGCGGATATCGGGGTAACGGCAAAGACCATCACCTACGATGATGTGGTCAAGCTGTACTTTTCGGTCAAGCCCGAATACCGCAAACACGGTGTTTGGATGATGAATGATGAGACCGCCCAGGTTCTTCGCACCTTGAAAGATGACGGCGGTAACTATATTTGGAATCACACCAACGATACCATTATGGGTAAGAGGGTCATCATCTCCGAGTTTATGCCTTCTGTTGGCAATGGCAACAAGCCTATCGCATTTGGCAACTTCTCCTACTATTGGGTGGTTAACCGCCGCCCCGTGAGTGTACGTTGCTTGAGAGAAATGTTCGTTCTCCAGGACCAGGTAGGACACCTCGCTTTTGAGTTCTTGGACGGCAAGCTCGTCCGTACCGAGGCTATCAAGGTAATGCAGATAACCGCATAATTTTCGGGAGGCCCCTTGTGGGATAACTGCAAGGGGCTATTCCCCCTAAAACTTATGCGAATTTTTACACGCAACCCCACGCCCGTTGTACCATCAAAAAGCCACAGAGATTTAGATCCCCCTACCGGGGGCTTGGAAAGGAGACGGCTATGGATGTGAACTCCATTACAGAAAACAAAGCAAACCGAGTCACAGAAATACAGATAGGAGAAACGCTTTTTACAGTAGTCTCCGTTGAAAGTGACCGCGCCAAAGAGCACCTTTACGATAAGGTGAAGCGTTTGATACTGGACAACGCTGACCGCTCGCAGGCAGCATAACAGTTCGCAAATTATTATCATTTATATGTACAAATAACCTTGACTTATCCGCAATAGTACGGGAATATATAGTACCCGCTTGAGGACTGTCGGAAAGGAGTATAAAATGAAACAATTAAATAGACAGCCCTCTACTATTGCAACGGATAAGATTACCGCCTTGTATTGCCGACTCTCCCGTGATGATGAGCTACAAGGAGACAGCAACTCTATCCTTAACCAGAAAGCCATACTGCAGAAGTACGCCGATGACAACGGCTTCGGCAACACGCAGTTCTTTGTGGACGATGGTTACAGCGGTACGAATTTCGACCGCCCTGATTGGCAAAGGCTTATGTCCCTGGTGGACGAAGGTAAGGTAGCTACGGTTATCGTTAAGGATATGAGCCGACTTGGAAGAGACTACCTCAAAGTAGGTTATTACACCGAGGTGGTTTTGCCCGGCGCTGATGTCCGCTTCATAGCCATCAACAACGGCGTTGACAGTGCAAACCAACAGGACAGTGATTTTACCCCATTCCTCAATATCATCAACGAATGGTACGCCAAGGACACAAGCAAGAAAATCCGTGCGGTATTCAAAGCAAAAGGTGAGTCCGGCAAACCGCTGTGTACCAACCCTCCGTATGGTTACATTAAAGACCCTGAAGACAAGCATCATTGGATTATCGATACAGTGGCAGCCGATGTTGTAAGGGATATTTTCAAAATGTGTGTAGCCGGAAAGGGACCCTCGCAGATAGCCAAGGCACTCTCGCAAAGGCAGATTCCCGTTCCCACAGTTCATTTGCACCGAATGGGTATTAACGCTCCAGCGAAAGAGCCGGAAGATATTTATGCTTGGCAACAGCGGACAGTATCCGATATCCTTATGAAAATGGAGTACTTGGGCCACACGGTCAATTTCAAAACCAAAAAGAAGTCTTACAAATCAAAGAAAAAGGTCAATAATGACCCTTCGGAGTGGGTTATCTTTGAAAACACCCACGAAGCCATTATTGACCAAGAGACATTTGAAATTGTCCAGCGAATCCGCAACGGCAGACGCAGACTAACACCTATGGGAGAAATGCCGCTCCTCTCGGGAATGCTGTACTGTGCGGATTGTGGTGCAAAGTTGTACCAGGTGAGAGCACGGGAATGGACACACGATAAGGAACATTTCGTATGTGCCACCTACCGCAAAAATCGAGGAAAATGCAGTTCTCATCAAATCCGCAACGTGCAAGTGGAGCAAATTCTGCTAACGGAGATAAACCGGATGTTGACCTTTGTTCGTGGACGTGAAGCTGAATTTGTGGAACTCCTCACCAAGAAAAACGAACGAGAACTCAATCGGCAATTCCGTGAGTGCAGCCGTGAATTGGAGCAAGCCACACAGCGTATCAGCAAGCTGGACGAAATCATCCAACGGCTCTACGAGGACAACCTTGACGGAAAAATCACGGACGAGCGTTTTGTCAAGATGACCGCAACCTATGAGCAAGAGCAGAAAGACCTACAGGCACGGGTTGTGGTATTGCGTGAAACCATCAGCAAAGCAAAGGCGCAGCGTATCAACATCGATTCCTTTCTCGCACAGGTTAGAAAATACACCGAAATTAAGGAACTCGATGCCGAAATCATCCGTACCTTCGTGGAACGCATTGATGTGTTCAAGCCTGAAAAAGTACCCGGCACACGTACCAAAAAGCAAACCGTCCTCATTCATTGGAATTTCATCGGTGCGGTGGAATTGCCCCAAGAACAGAAAAAATCGGCATAGCCGGATTTCTCCAAACTATGCCGATATTTTTCCAAGGAATAAAATCCCTTAGTGAGACACCCTTTCGGGTGTCCTTTTTGTTTTGATTATTCAAACTGACTGTTATAAAGGCTTGCGTAGAAGCCGCCTTCAGAGAGCAGGCTTTCGTGGGTGCCCGATTCAACTATGCTTCCGTCCTTCATCACGAGAATGAGGTCCGCATCCTTAATAGTCGTAAGGCGGTGCGCAACGATAAAGGAGGTGCGCCCCTTCATCATTTTCGCAAATGCGTCCTGTATCTTCATTTCCGTTCTTGTGTCAATGGAGCTGGTCGCCTCGTCGAGAATAAGCATTGGAGGCAGGGTCAGCATAATGCGGGCAATGCACAAAAGCTGCCGCTGTCCGCCGGAAAGGCCGTAGCTTTGGGATATAACGGTGTCGTAGCCCTCGGGCAACCTTTTTATAAAGCTGTGAGCGTGAGATGCCTTTGCCGCGGCAATGACCTCCTCGCGGCTCGCATCGGGGCGGCCGATGGCAATATTATCGTGAACGGTGCCGTATCGCAGAGTGGTATCCTGAAGCACCATGCCGTAATTCTTGCGAAGGCTCTTTCGCTTGAGAAGAGGAACGGGGGTAGAGTCAACGGTAACGGCGCCGTCCTGCACGTCGTAAAAGCGCATCAGAAGGTTTATGAGGGTAGTCTTTCCGCATCCCGTAGGGCCGACGATGGCAACTCTCATTCCGGGCTCGGCCTTAAAGGAGAGCCCCTCCATAAGAGGCTTATCTTTTGTGTAGGAGAAGCTGACGCCCTCAAAGGCAACCTCGCCCCGCACGTCCGTAAGCTCTGCTGCTCCGTCGCAGGGCTCTTCAGTTTCCTCAATAAGCTCAAAAACGCGTTCCGCGCAGGCAATTGAGCCCTGCAGCTCCGCAATAACACCGGAGATCTCGTTAAAGGGCTTTGCATACTGGGTCGCGTAGGAGAGCAGGCAGGAAAGACCGCCGATGGTGAGAGCCGCGCCTGCGGAGTAAATGACCGTAAGTGCCCCCGCAAGGGCAACGACGGCGTAGATCACGTTGTAGATTATCCTCGTCGTGGGATTAACGAGGGATGAGAAGAAGGTAGCCTTGAGGCTTGCCTTTTTGAGGCGGCCGTTTATCTCGCAGAACTTATCCGTGTTTCGCTTTTCCATTCCGAAAATGCGAACAAGCTTCTGGTTTTGGGTCATCTCCTGAATAAAGGAGGTCTCCTCGCCTCTGATGGTCGCCTGCGCCTTGAACATGCTGTGGGTTCGGCTTGCGATAAACCTTGCAAGGAGGAGGGAAAGGGGAGTTAAGAGAATAACGATAAGAGCTATCCTCCAGTCAATTGCGATCATAAAGCCGACTGTGCCGAGAACTGTGATAACTCCCGTGAAAAGCTGAGTAAAGCTCATGAGAAGCCCGTCGGAGAACTGGTCAACGTCGGTGATGATACGGCTCACCGTGTCTCCCTCGGGGTGGGTGTCAAGGTAAGATAAGGGCAAGCGCTGAAGCTTTTCAATTGCGTTGTTTCGCATATCGCGGGCAACGCCGAAGGTAATGCGGTTGTTGATGACGCTCATTATCCAGTTGGTAAGAGCGGTAAGTAAAATAACGGCCCCCGCCTTTATAAAGAGGGCGGTAATGCCTTGAAAATCAACGGTACCCGCTCCCGTCATAAGGTCGATGGCGTCGCCGAAAACAGTCGGCAGATAAAGGGTGAGACCAACGGAGACCCCCGCCGAGAGAACGGAAAGAAGAACTAAAAATCTGCGCTTTCCGAGATAGCGGAGTATCCTTTTTAAGGTAGAATTCTTTTTCATATCAGTTGCCCCCCTTTCTGAACTGCGACTCGTATATCTCGCGGTAAACGGGGCAGGAGGAGAGAAGCTCTTCGTGCTTTCCGACGCCTGCCAGACGGCCGTCGTCAAGAACGAGAATAAGGTCGCATCCCATAATGGAGGAGGTCCGCTGAGAAACGGTAAATACCGTGGGAGAGTAGGAAAGCTCGCTTATCGCCCTCCTCATTGCTTTGTCCGTTGCAGGGTCAAGAGCGGATGAGGAGTCGTCAAGAATAAGGATAGGCGAGTGTCTTGCAATAGCTCGGGCAACGCAAAGGCGCTGTCGCTGTCCTCCCGAGAAATTGCGTCCGCCGCCTTCGACTGTGGAGTCAAGTCCGCCCTTCTCGCAAATAAAGTCCTCAGCCTGAGCAACCCGAAGAGCCTCCCAAAGGGTCTCGTCGTCGGCCTCGTTTCCAAAGTTCAGATTGTCCCGCACGCTTCCCGCAAAAAGCACCGCCTTTTGGGGAACGCAGGCAATCAGCCGGAGAAGCTCGCTTTCGCTGTATGAGAGGGCATCGCGGCCTAAAATGCCCACAGAGCCCTCCGTGGGAGAGTAAAGACCGCAGATAAGGTCAACGAGAGAGGATTTTCCGCTTCCCGTAGGGCCGATGATACCAACGCTCATGCCGCGGTCTGCGGTAAAGGAAATATCAGAGAGAGCGCTGTCTGCCCCCTCGGTGTAGCTGAGAGTAACGTTCTTAAAGGATACGGCGCCGTCAAAGCTCAGCTCCGTGGCCTCGGGCCTTTTCTCCTCCTCAAAGAAGAGCACCGTCTCCACCCTCTGCGCGCTTGCAACTGCCTTAGTCACGCTGACGATAAGGTTCGCAAGCTTTATAAGCTCAACGAGTATCTGAGACATATAGTTGAATAGGGCAACCACAGCGCCAACGGCGATAGCCCCCGTATCAACGCGAACGGCACCCGTAAAAAGAAGAGCAACGGTCGCCGCGTTTATAATAACGTAGGTAATGGGATTTGTAAGAGCCGAGAGCATACCGACGGTCTTCTGAAGAGAAACGAGAGCGCGGTTCTCCTCTTCAAAGGCATCGACCTCAGCCTCCTCGCGGGCAAAGGCTCGGATAACACGGGCGCCCCCTGCGTTCTCCCTCGTCAGCCTGAGCACCTTCTCCATCTTTTTCTGCACCTTTTTTTGCAGAGGAATGGAAAGGAGCATAATGCCGAAAACAACGATAGCAAGAAGCGGAATAACAACGCAAAACCAAAATGCCCCCGCGCTGTCAACGGTAAATGCCATAATAGCCGCGCCGAAAACTATAAATGGCGAGCGCAAAAAGAGGCGCAGAACAAGGTTCGTGCCGTTTTGCATGGTGTTAACGTCTCCCGTCAGCCGTGTGATGAGAGCATCGGTGCCGAAGCGGTCGCAGGAGGGGGCTGAAAGACCCTGTATCTTTTCAAAAAGCGCGTTTCGCACGTCGGTGGAAAAGCTGACGGCGGCACGGGCGCAGAAATACTGCGCGGTAACGGAAAAGCAAAGACCGAGAACGCCGAGAAGCACCATAACGGCGGCGTCAATAAAAACCCTGCCCGTGTCGCCCCCGCCGATGGCGCGGTCAATGATGTCAGCAACAACGAGAGGGATAAAAAGCTCAAAGGATGCCTCGATCAGCTTGAAAAGCGGGCCGAGGATAACGTCCTTTTTATATTTTTTCAGATAGATAAGTGATTTTTTCATGTTTCACCTGTAAAGCATTTATCAACTAATTATATACCAAAAACCTTCCCCCGTCAATATTAAGGAAATAATGTAGATTTCTTAATAAAGGTAATGTATAATGTCGGTATGAAAAAGGATTATGAGCTCATAAGAGCAAAAAGAAAGACCGTAGGCATCACCGTAGACCGAGAGGGAAGGGTCGTGGTGAGAGCCCCCCGAGGCGTTTCGCTTTCGGATATCGAAAAAATAGTGGAAAAGCATCGCCCCTGGATCGAGAAAAAGAAAAGTGAGAGAAAAAACGCGCCCGATGCAAGAGTTGAGCTGACAGAGGAGCAAAAGGCGAGCCTTCGTTCTCTTTGCAGAAAAACGGTGACGGAAAAATGCAGATATTATTCCGATCTTATGGGAGTTGCGCCTGAGAAGATCAGAGTGGGCAGCGCCCTTTCCCGCTTTGGCTGCTGCTCCTCAAAGGGGAATATCACCTTTTCTCTGTATCTGATGCTTTATCCCGAGGAGGCCGTAGAGCTTGTGGTGGTCCACGAGCTTTGCCATCTTAAGTATATGGACCATTCAAAGGATTTCTACGCCCTTCTTTCAAAATACCTTCCCGATCATAAGGAGCGAAAAAAGCTTCTCAGCCCCGCATATAGGATGAGCTTTGAAAAAGCGATAAGCGTATATTCCGAAACTTTCGGGAATTGAAAATATCAGAAAATATAACAAAGAGCAATTTTTTTGCGAAAAAAGTAAAAAAGTATTAATTTGCGTATATTAATATAAAACGGGTAGACCGCCGAAAGGAGAGGTATCGTGACAGTAGCAGAGCTTTTTTGCGAAAGAGAAAAAACAACTCTTTCCCCCTATGCGTTTCTTACAGCCGAAACTAAGGGGCGCGACTATGCATATACCCCCTGCCAGAACAGGACCGAGTTTCAGAGGGATAGAGATAAGATCATCCATTCCAAGGCCTTTCGCCGCCTTATGCACAAAACTCAGGTCTTTCTGTTCCCCGTAGACGAGCATTACAGAACGAGGCTCACCCATACCCTTGAGGTGTCACAGATCGCCCGCATCATCTGCCGCGCCCTTATGCTGAACGAGGACCTTTGCGAGGCGGCGGCCCTTGGCCACGACCTTGGCCATACCCCCTTTGGCCACGCAGGCGAGACCGTGATGCAGGAGTGCTTCGACTCCTCCTTCACTCATTATAAGCAGTCTGTCCGCGTAGTTGAGCGCCTTGAGAATAACGGCGCCGGCCTTAACCTCACCTGGGAGGTGCGTGACGGTATTCTGAACCACGCAGGCAGCAATATGGCCTCCACCCTTGAGGGCAGGATAATCAAGTATGCCGATAGGATAGCGTACATAAACCACGATATAGACGACGCCTGCAGAGCAGGAATACTTTCAATAGATGATATTCCAAAGGATATCATCTCCGTTGTAGGTAAGGGTCATAGCGAAAGAATAAATACTATGGTCACGTCGGTGATAGAGGGCAGCCGCGATAAGCCCGATATCATAATGACCGAAGAGGTCGGTGAGGCGATGAACGAGCTTCGCGATTTCCTCTTTGAGGCAGTATATAAAAACCCCATCGCCAAGGGCGAGGAGATAAAGGCAAAGAGCATGCTTCGCGAGCTTTACGAGTATTACGTGTTCCACCCGGAGGAGATGCCCGAGCTCTATTATTATAATACCGAGCACGAGCCCGTGGGCAGATGCGTTTGCGATTTTATCTCAAGTATGACGGACAGATACGCCATAGATACCTTCAAAAAGCTGTTCATACCCTCCGTATGGCAGAAGAAAACAGACTATTGATGTAGGGAAAGGAGAAGGAAATGATACCCGCAAGCGTGATAGAAGACTTAAAGTTTCGTAACAGTATCGAGGATGTCATTTCCTCCTACGTAACTCTTTCCCGTTCGGGAGCAAACCTTAAGGGCCTTTGCCCCTTCCATAGCGAAAAATCCCCGTCGTTCACCGTCTATACGGGAGACGGACATTACTATTGCTTCGGCTGCGGAGCAGGAGGCGACGTTATCACCTTCGTAATGAGGATGGAAAACCTTGATTACAGAGCAGCCCTGGATCACCTTGCCGCCAGAGCGGGAATAACCCTCCCCGAGGAGGATAACAGGGAAAAGGGCGGAGTTTCAAGAACGAGAGTTCTTGAGATGAATAAGCTTGCCGCAAGGTTTTTCCATAAGATGCTCTATACGGAGGAGGGCGAGGCAGGCCGCGAGTATTTTATCAAAAGACAGCTCTCAGGCTCCACCGTCAAGCATTTCGGCCTCGGATACGCGCCGAACAGCTACGACAGCTTAAAAAAATATCTCCTTTCAAAGGGCTATACCGAGGAGGAGATGGTGGCGGCCTATCTTTGTCAGCGCAGCCGCAAAAACGAAAAGCATACCTACGATTGCTTCAGGAACCGCGTAATGTTCCCCATTATCGACGTTGCAGGCAACGTGGTGGCCTTCGGCGGACGAGTGCTGGACGATTCTCAGCCCAAATATCTTAATACCTCCGATACCCCCGCCTTTAAAAAATCAAGAAACCTCTTTGCCCTCAATTATGCAAAGAACTCAAGCGAGCAGAGCCTTATCCTCTGCGAGGGATATATGGACGTCATAGCCCTCCACGCCGCAGGCTTTACCAATGCGGTGGCAACTCTCGGAACGGCAATAACCTCCGAGCAGGCAAGGATAATGAAGAAATATACGGATAAGGTGGTCATCTGCTACGATAGCGATGAGGCGGGTCAGAAGGCGGCCGATAAGGCTATGCGCCTGCTCTCCGAGGTGGATATAGCAGTCCGCGTACTTCGTATTCCCGGAGCCAAGGACCCCGACGAGTATATAAAGAATTTCGGCTCCGTCAAGTTCCGTGAGGTGCTTGATAATTCAAAAACTCCCTTTGATTATAAGATATTCCAGGCTCTGAATAAATACGATGTTCAGAATTCCGAGGAGAAGGTAAGAGCCGCAAAGGACCTTTGCCGCTCGATCGCAAGCCTTTCCTCAAAGGTGGAAAGGGATATATATATCAAAAAGGTGGCAGATGCCCTTGAGCTCTCCGTTGAGAGCGTAAAGGGAGAGGTGCAGTCGACCATCCGTCGGGCAAACAGCAACAGAAAAAAGGACGAAAGAGCAGAGCTTCTCAGAAATACTGCAAGGCTCGGAGATTGGGTGGACCCCGATTTTGCCAAGGAAAAGCGCTCGGGCAGCCTTGAGGCCGCAGTCCTCGGTATGATGCTGTACCGCCCCGAGCTTATAAAGCTTTGCGAGCAAAAGGAGCTTCTCAGCCCCGATTGCTTCTATTCCGAGCTGAACCGCAGGCTTTATAATACTATCGTCTCTCTTGAAGAGGCAGGCGGCTTTGAATTCGGCCTCCTTGCCGAGAGCTTTAAGATAGAAGAGATAGCAGCCTTTGAAAATATGATAAAAAAGCGCCGCGATCTTTCCAATAACAGCGAGCAGGCCTTTCTTGAAACGGTGGCAGAGCTGAAAAGGGAAGCGGCAAGAATAAAGGGCAAGACCGAGGGCGAGGATCTTTCAGAGCTCCTTGCAAGACGTCGCCTTGAAAAATAAATAAGTAAATTAATGGCCGCATAGCGGTATGAAAGGATAATCATGGAACAGGAAAAGAAACAGTTTGATATCAAGGTCCTTATCGAAAAGGGTAAGGCAAAGGGCTCCCTCTCCAATGCGGATATTATGGAGGCTATCGAGTTTGCGGATTACGATATCGACCAGATAGAAAAGGTCTACGATCAGCTTGAGGCAAACGGCATTGAGGTCATCAGCTATGAAAACCCCGCAGAGCTTGAGGATATCGAGAGCGAGGTAGAGCAGCTTGAGAGCGCCGAGGATATGGAAAAGATGCTCCAGCAGGAGGGTCTTGCCATTGACGACCCTGTAAGAATGTATCTTAAGGAGATCGGTAAGGTAGCTCTTCTCGATGCAGATAAGGAGCTTGAGATAGCAGAGAGAATGGCAAACGGCGATGAGTCTGCAAAGCAGATGCTCATTGAGGCAAACCTCCGTCTCGTTGTAAGTATTGCGAAGAGATACGTAGGTAAGGGTATGTTCTTCCTTGATCTTATTCAGGAGGGTAACCTTGGCCTTATGAAGGCGGTTGAAAAGTTTGACTATACTAAGGGCTATAAGTTCTCCACCTATGCAACGTGGTGGATCCGTCAGGCTATCACCCGTGCCATCGCAGATCAGGCGAGAACCATCCGTATCCCCGTACATATGGTCGAGACCATTCATAAGGTATCCCGCTATCAGCGTCAGCTCCTTCAGGAGCTTGGCCACGAGGCCTCTGCAGATGAGGTTGCAGAGAAGATCGGTATGTCTCCCGAGAAGGTCCGCGAGATCATGAAGATAGCGCAGGACCCCGTATCCCTTGAAACACCTATCGGCGAGGAGGAGGACTCCCACCTCGGCGATTTCATTCCCGATGACGATAGCCCCGCTCCTCAGGATGCCGCATCCTATGCAATGCTCCGCGAGCAGATCAGAGAGGTGCTCCATACCCTCACTCCCCGTGAGGAGCAGGTGCTCAAGCTTCGCTACGGCCTTGAGGACGGCAGAACTCATACCCTTGAAGAGGTAGGTAAGAAGTTCAATATCACCCGTGAGCGTATCCGTCAGATAGAGGCGAAGGCGCTGAGAAAGCTCCGCCATCCCAGCCGCTCCAAGAGACTCAAGGACTTCCTTGATTTCTGATACGAAACAGCGTAAGAGGTAATAAATTTGTTAATTTTTTGTGGTCGTTCAAACAAAGAAGTACTGTAAATTTTGTTAGCTTTGACCGAAAAATTGACAAATGCAACAAACGGCCAAATGCGCCTTGCACGTATGTCACAATTTAATTTGAAAAGTGTTCAAAAAATCACATTTTTGACATGTCAAAACGCCCAAGAGCGAAGAAATTGACCTTGACATAAAGTAAGGTTTGATGTAAAATAATAATGTTAAAGATGCGTAAATACGCTTTGAGGAGGATCCCCAAATGAAAAAGAAGCTTGTATGTATCCTGCTTTGTGCAGTAATGCTCGCAACAGCCGTAATGGCAACAGGCTGTTCCGGTCTCGGCAGCGGCACGTCAACGGATACAACGGGTACCGATGAGGTCGAGGTCAGCCGTACAAGTATGACCCTCACACTCTGGGTTCCCACAGAAGAAGGCACGACAGAAGAGGCTCTCTGGCAGGTTGAAGAGGCTATCAACCAGGTAACTCAGGTTGAGTTTGATACCGCCATCAAGCTTTACGGCATTCCCAGCGCAGAATACGAGAAGGTAATGGAAGAGCGCCTTACAACCATTGCTACCCGTGTTGAGCAGGAAGAGCAGGAGGCTATCAACAAGAGACAGGAGCAGATCGAGGCAGCTCAGAAGGGCGAGACCTACGTTGAGGGTACGACCGAGTACGTTAACCCCAATATGGACGGCGACTACAGCCTTGTTGTAAGAGGAGCTACCGGATACACAAACGTTGAAAGAAATCAGCTTGATATCTTCCTTATCCGCGGCGAAGAGGATTATAAGAAGTATGCTGATGCATTTATGATCGAAAACCTCAACGAGGAGCTCACAGGCGCCTCCAAGGTTCTCAATAACTTTATCTATCCCGACTTCCTTTCCGCAGCAAAGATCGACGGTGCCGTATACGGTATCCCCAATAACCACGCTGTCGGCGAGTATACATACTTCCTTGTAAACAAGGAGCTCGTTGAGAAGGAATATCTTGATCCCACCCGCCTTACAAGCCTTTCCGACTGTAAGGACTTCATCGAGGACGTTGCCGAGTATCACGAGGGCTACGTTCCCGTATACGGTGAGTATAAGCCCAGCTATTACGAGTACTGGAACGGAAGCGCAAATCAGGATCAGTTCTCCGTTCTCGCATCCCGCGTTCTCTACAGCTCCAAGCCCGAGGACGTAACCTTTGATAATATCTTCGCTTATAATAACTTCACATCCAACTACTATCTCTATAAGCTCTTCAAGGAGAAGGGATACGTAAATAACTCCGCAACGGTTCCCGAGAAGTTCGGCGTTGGCTACGTAACCTGCACAGCTGAAGAGATCGCAAAGTATGCAGATGATTACCACATCAACGTGTTCAAGAGACCCGAGGGCACAAAGGCCGATTATCTTGAGAGCATGTTTGCGGTAAGCACCTTTACAAAGAGCGTTTCCCGTTCCATGGAGGTCATCACTCTCCTCAATACAGATACACGTCTCCGCACTATCCTTCAGTACGGCGCAGAGGGCGTTCACTGGAAGTATGACGAGGAAGATTCCGATATCATCGTTAAGATGGCAGACGGATATAACATGAACCTCAACGAGACAGGTAACGTTTATATGACCCACGCTGACTACGGCGTATCTATCAAGGCTTGGGACGTAACAAAGGGCCAGAACCTTGACTCCTATATGCCCGCGACCCTTCCTTTCACAGAGTACGTTAACGAGTATAACGTAGAGAACTTCAAGAAGCTTGATGCGCTCAGCAAGAGCATCTACACCCGTATGGAGTCTATGACCGCAGAGGAGTTCCAGTCCTCCATCGGTAAGTTCCAGGCTGAGGTTGCAAACAGCGATGCATTCCAGAAGCTCACTTATATGCCCTCCGATTCCGATGCCGTAAAGGGCAGAACAGAGGAAAACGGCTGGTATTCAGCAGGCTCCCTTGCTTATATGTGGCAGGAATACTGCGTAAGCATCTACGGTGAGGAGTTCCTCAACTGGTAATTTTATAGCGATTAAAAGACCGTTGCGAGAGCAACGGTCTTTTTTGTATAATGGAAGTTCAAAGATAAATGGGCAGGCGCAAATACGAAGCCTTTGCAGTTTTTGATCTCAAATTTTGGTTTGAGGTGGAGATTTGCAGTTACATTAATGTAGGGGCGTCCACGTCCACATATCTGCACGATTGCGGACAATTTAGCATACCGTTATTTTGTCGGTGGAATGAACGGATATATTGTAGGGACAGGCGTCCCCGACTGTCCTTTACAGACATAACGACTCTCCGTAAATATAGTCTCGTTATTAGGACAGGCGGGGACCCCTGTCCCTACAACAACGTATATCTTTTGTATTCGTTTTTGTATCAATTTTTTTCTTCGCGTACTGATCTCGGACGAGCGATGCTCGTCCCTATAATGGTTAATCTGCCCGTAAAACCGGAATTTGACTACAGAAAAGGCTGTCGCAATGCGACAGCCTTTAATTATGAATATCAAATTCAAGCGGTAACTATCTTGCTTGCATCTCCGAGATCAAGCATCTTGACGGCGTCCTCGCGCATCTTGTACTTCAGTATCTTTCCCGCAGCATTCATGGGGAAGGAGTCAACGAAGGCAACGTAGCGGGGAACCTTGTGCTTTGCCATATGGTCAAGAACGTATTTCTTGATCTCCTCCTCCGTGGAGGTCTCGCCCTCCTTGAGGATAACGCAGGCCATGATCTCCTCGCCGTAGGCCTTGTCGGGAACGCCGATGACCTGAACGTCGGAAACCTTGGGATGGGTGTAGATAAAGTCCTCGATCTCCTTGGGGTAGATGTTCTCGCCGCCGCGGATGATCATATCCTTGATGCGGCCCGTAACCTTGTAATTTCCGTCGGGAAGTCTGCGGCAAAGGTCGCCGGTGTGGAGCCAGCCGTCCTTGTCGATAGCCGCCGCAGTAGCCTGAGGCATCTTGTAGTAGCCCTTCATAATGTTGTAGCCGCGGGCAACGAATTCGCCGTCGCAGTTGTCGGGCAGATCCTCGCCGGTCTCGGGGTCAACTATCTTGCATTCAACGCCGAAGATAGGACCGCCAACGGTGTTAACGCGGGTCTCAATGGAGTCCGTGGTCTTGGACATGGTAGTTGCGGGAGATGCCTCGGTCTGACCGTAGGTGATGCAGATATCCCTCATATTCATCTCGTTGATGACCTGCTCCATAACCTTAACGGGGCAGGGGCTTCCCGCCATGATGCCCGTTCTCATATTGGAGAAATCGGTGCTCTTAAAGTCGGGATGAGAGAGCATTGCGATAAACATAGTGGGAACGCCGTGGAATGCGGTGATCTTTTCCTTTGTGATGCAGGCAAGACCCTTTGAGGGGGAGAATGCGGGAATAGGGCTCATTGTTGTGCCGTGGGTCACGGAGGCTGTCATAGCCAGCACCATTCCGAAGCAGTGGAACATGGGAACCTGTATCATCATTCTGTCAGCGGTGGAAAGGTCCATACAGTCGCCGATGGCCTTGCCGTTGTTGACAACGTTGTAGTGTGTGAGCATAACTCCCTTGGGGAAGCCGGTAGTACCGGAGGTGTATTGCATGTTGCAAACGTCGTGCTTGTCGATCATAGCGCTGCGGCGGTAGACCTCCTCAACGGGAACGTCCTTTCCTGCGGCGCAGGCCTCCTCCCAGTTCCAGCAGCCGGGCTGAGTAGATTCGCAGGTAATGATGTTTCTGAGGAAGGGAAGCTTCTTTGTGTGGAGAGGCATACCCTTGGGGGCGTTCTTAAGATCGGGGAGCAGATCGTTGATGATCTTAACGTAGTCGGAGTCCTTGTAGGAGTCGCACATGACAAGGGTGTGCGTGTCGGACTGACGGAGCAGATACTCAAGCTCGTGGATCTTGTAGGCTGTGTTGACCGTAACGAGAACGGCGCCGATTTTCACCGTTGCCCAGAAGGTGATGTACCATGCGGGGATATTCGTTGCCCATATAGCAACGTGATCTCCGGGCTTTACGCCGAGAGCGATAAGAGAGCGCGCAAAGTTGTCAACGTCCTCGCGGAATTCGGGATATGTGCGTGTGTAGTCAAGGGTAGTGTAGCGGAATGCATACTGATCGGGAAACTCATCGCAAATGCGGTCAAGTATCTGGGGAAAGGTGTAGTCGATAAGAGTTTCCTTGGGCCAGATGTACTGTCCCTTGCCGTCAATAGAGGACTGAAGCCTGCCGGAGCGGCTCTGTACTCCCGTAAACTGACTCATGTAGTTAACGTAGTGGGGGAATACGATACCGGGGCTCTGGAGGTCGGGCATATACTTCTTCAGCCATTCGAGAGAAACGTAGCCCTCGTAGTTGATGCTGCGAAGCGCCATCATAAAGTCCTCAATGGGGAGATCGCCCTCGCCCATCATTCTGTATTCAACGGAGTCTCCGTTCATAACGGAGTCCTTGATGTGGGTGTATTTAATGTAAGCGCCAAGGTTTTCAACGGTCTTTGCGGCAGACTCCCCTGCAAAGCGGTAGGGGTGATGCACGTCCCAAAGAGCGGCAACGCTGTCGTGGCCAACGGTGTTGAGAACGTCTGCAAGGCGGGCGGTGTCTGTGTAAACACCGTTGGTCTCAACGAGAAGGGTAACGCCTGCAGCCTCAGCAATGGGGGCAAGCTCCTTGAGTGTGTCGATAACGATGGCGTCGTCAAAGTCGGTGGTAGGCTCAGCGGTAAGGTCGCCGAGGATACGGATGTAAGAAGCGCCGAGCTTTTCAGCAAGGCTTATATATTCCTTGAGCTCTGCAACAGTCTCAGCTCTCCTGTCTGCAAAGCGGAGAGCGCAGCCTGAGGAAAGGCAGGGTATCTCAAGAGAGAGACGGTCAAGGTTCTTTTTTGTTTTTTCAATGTTCCCATCGGAGAAGGGCTCCGCGTGAACTGAGAAGATGTTGTCGCCAAGGCCTCGGAGCTCGATTCCGGAGAAGCCGAAGTCCTTTGCCATAGCGTAAATGTCCGACCAAGAGAAGTCGGGGCAGCCGAGTGTGGAAAATGCGAGTTTCATAGTGTTTGCCTTTCTGTGGTAAAGTAGTATGCAGGAGCAAAATAAAAAACGCCTCCGCTCCTGCCGAATGCAAGAGACGAAAGCTAACTTCCGCGGTACCACTCTTATTGACATCAGAAGATGTCCGCTCATGGGGTACTTACATACCCTGTCCCAAGATAACGGGGGCAACCGGTCAAGCCTACTGAATTCAGCCGACAGCTCAAGGGTGAGTAGCTTCCGGGTCGGTAATGCCTCGCACCAAACGGCATCTCTCTGTAAAGGACGAAATGAAGCTTTATCCCTATCATTGCTTTTCGTGTATTTTATCACAGTGAAGTGGAAAAGTCAATGGTTTTTTTATAAAAAAAGTAAAAAGAATATTTCTTTTCTTATGTACAATGGTGAAAAAATATGGTAAAATGAAGTATAAATAAATTATATTGAAAGGTCCGGAGAAAACAATGAAGAAACCCATCCCCGTAATATTCGATACAGACATCGGAAGCGATATTGACGATACCTGGGCGCTTGCCATGATCCTCAAGAGCCCCGAGATCGACCTTAAGATGATAACGACAAACGGATACGAGACCGAGTATCAGACAGCTCTTGCAGCAAAAATGATGGAGGTCTGCGGCCGCACCGACGTTATCGTAGCGCAGGGCGAGGCAGGTATGTCCGATCCCCGCTATCAGGAGGAGTGGATCGGCGACTATGACGTTGAGAGCTATCCCAATCTTTCGAGAAATGCCGTGCAGTCTATAATCGACCTCGTAATGAAGTCTGATGAGGAGATCGTTATCCTCGTTGTAGGCTCTTCAAAGAACGTGGCAGAGGCCTTCGCTCAGGAGCCCCGCATTGCAAAGAAGTGCCGCATCATAGCGATCGGCGGCGTTATCTATAACGGCCATTGCCAGGGCTGGTATCCTCCCCTCGGAGCCGACTGGAACGTTAAGTGCGACGTTAGATCATGGCAGAGAGCAATGGTAGAGTCCGATTATAAGGTAGAGCTTCTCCCCCTTGACGTAACGGGTAATCTTAAGCTTAACGGTGAAGCGTACGCAAAGATCCGCGCGTGCCAGGATAAGGACCCCGTAATAAAGATGCTTATTGAAAATACGGACCTTTGGATGACCAAGTTTGATATGGACTATCATCACGGCACCAGCGCCCTCTTCGATACCGTTGCCGTATACTCTTGCTTCACTCATGAGAATCTTGAGTTTGAGACTCTCCCTCTGTATGCAAACGAGGCAGCCCAGACCCTTATAGACCCCGAACGCGGTAAGGAGATGAACGTTGCTCTCCGCTGGGGCGATAAGGAAAAGTTCAGAAGATTTCTCACCTCCCGCCTTTGCGGCGAGATCTGATAAGAAAAGAGCTATGCTTGAGGCACACTTCTTAAGGAAGTGTGCCTCAGTTATATTCGCCTTCCAATTTACATATAAAAAAACTGATGCTGAAACAGCATCAGTTTTATATTTATTTAGTGATACCTTCAATAATTGCGTTTATAGCCGTTTCCTTAGCGTTCAAGGCCTCTGCGACCGAGGTTCTGTTGATCTCAAAGAAGAGGAGATTGTAGCCCATTATGTAGGAAAGGAGGCATCTTGCCAGAAGCGCGGTGTCGGGGTTTGCGATCTCTCCGCGCTCCTTTGCCCGAACGAGGCATTTTTCAATCATACTGAGCCACATATTACGGGTATAATCGTTGTCCTCGATACGGCTGACGGTAAATACGCGCTTGTATGCTTCTACGTTATTGTATGCAAGGTTGCAGGTGTAGTCGTAAAGGGTAGAGAGGTTATCTCTGAGAGGCTTTTCAGGATCAATAAGGGAGAAAACGGTCCTGTAGGTCTCCTCGTCGAGAAGACGGTCAACAGAATCCATAATATCCTGCTTGTCTCTGAAATGGTAATAGATAACGCCCGTAGAATAACCGATGCGCTCACCGATGCGGCGAACGGTAATTTCCTTGTAGCCTTCCTGAAGACAGATGTCGAGAGCTGCATCAATGATCAGTTTCTTGATGGCTTCGTTTCTTTCCTGTTCGTGTTTTCTTGCCATAGAAGCTCACCCCCAAGGTGCAAAGTGCCAAAGTGCCGAGAAATAATCCTTACTTTCATATTTTGCCCTATTTTGTGAAATTTGTCAATAATTTTGTTAAAATAATCATGTTATATTAATTGTGTATTTAAATTTTGTGGAAAATGACAAATTTGCTATTGAAATTAACCAAAAGTATGGTATAATTGATGTGTAGTAAAATAGAAGGTCGGTGAGCAAATGAAAATTTTGGTAGCGCCTGATTCCTTTAAAGGCAGCCTTGATTCCCAGCGGATCTGCAGAATTATCAGATACAGCGCAAAGCGCACGTTCCCCGATTGCAAAATATGCGAGCTACCCTTGGCCGATGGCGGCGAGGGAACTGCTCTTCTTATGGCAAAGGCTCTTCGCGGCACCGTTGAGACCTGTGAGGTAGAGGGTCCCTTCGGTAAAAAGTGCAAGGTGTCCGTTGCCTTTGTTGATAAGGGGAATACTGCCATTATAGAGAGCGCGCAGGCAATAGGTCTGCCTCTTGCAGGCAAGAGAGCAAACCCTGAGAGAACGTCCAGCTACGGCGTCGGTCAGATGATATCCTTTGCAACCTCAAGGGGCGCAAAGAAGATCATTATCACTCTCGGCGGCAGCTCAACGAACGATCTCGGCGCAGGTATGCTCAGCGCAATGGGCGTACAGTTCGTTGATATCTGCGGCAATCATTTCACCCCCGTTGGCGGAAGTATGCTGAGAGTCGAAACGGTGGAGTTCAATCAGGCCTTTTCAAAGTATCGCGGCATTGAATTCGTGCTGATGTGCGACGTAAAGAACCCCCTCCTCGGCAGCGAGGGCGCGGCGGCGGTGTATTCTCCCCAGAAGGGAGCGAGCCCCGAGGCGGTACAGCGCCTTGAAAGGGGAGCAGAGAAGCTCTCTCAGATAATGAGCCGAGTCACGGGCACGAATGAGGTGTCCACCCCCGGTGCGGGAGCTGCAGGCGGCATCGGCTTTGCGGCGATGGCGTTTTTTCGCGCAAGGGTCTGCAGCGGCATAGACTTAATGCTTGATATGTATGATTATCAAAGGCACGTTGAGGATGCGGATATAGTGGTCACAGGAGAGGGAAAGCTTGACTCGCAGAGCTTTATGGGCAAAGCTGTAGATGGCGTTCTCAAGGCCTCAGAGGGCAAAAAATGCGCCATCTTCTGCGGCATCTCAGAGGCAGAGTCCGTTCCCGATGGAGTGGACGTTATTGAGATCGGCCGCGGCATCCCCCTTGAGGAGTCCATAGCCCGTGCCCCCGAGCTTCTCGCCTCTGCGGCAGATAAATATTTCTCTCAGTTCATTTAATACGGAATATAGAAAGGAGCAACCAAAAGGTTGCTCCTTTTTGTTATTTCGTGTCAAATCCCTGATCGAAGATATACTCAAGCCTTTCCTTGTCGCCCGTCAGGTGGAGGTAAGCGAAAACGCACTCAAGCCCCGTTGCGCGGCTGTATTCCGCGTGGGTGGCGCTTTTGGGGGAGGAGTGGGTGTGGTTTCTGCCTCTCTTGTAGATGGCAAGCTCCTCGTCCGTGAAAATATCAACGAGGCGCTCCGTTGCCCTTGCCTGACTTTTGGCGGTAACGTACTCCCGCGCGCGGGTGTGGATATCGCCTTTCTTGTCAAGGATAAGCCGCTCTCTCACCATGACCTCGAGAACGCTGTCTCCAAGGTAGGCAAGGGAAGCGATGGAAAGCTGATTTACGTCTTTTGCATCCATTGTGATTAGATCTTCCTCTTGAAATATCTGTTAACTATCTTCTGCCAGGGGTTCATGCCCGAGTAGATGGAGGCGATGATATCCTCAAGATACTCAGCCATTGCGTGAAGCTCGGCGTAGGTAAGTCCGTGTCCGAACTCCTCCTTTTCCATATACTCGATAACGAGGCCCACGTCAATACCGGAGAGGTTGCCGTAGTCCTCCCTCATCCTCTGTGCGAAATCGCGCTGAAGCTCGCCGGGGCGAGGACCGCAGCCGACGGTGTCGTAGATTTCGAGGATGTAGTCGGTGATCCGTCGTGTCACCTGCCTTGAGTCAACGCTCTTGTCCGTATACGCATCCTGGTTCTTCGCCGTATCGATGACCTCGTAGCGTGCCTTCATCGCCTCTCCCGCTCTCTTGTTTATAAAGCGGATGATAAGGTAGATAAGGGCGCAAACTGCGGCAACGATAAGAGCGATAAGCATAATGCGGAGGAACCATTCGAGATCGGAGACCTCTTCGGGAACCTCATAGTCGTCCTCGCCTATAAGATCGTCGATGTCGGGCTCCTCGCCAACGAAGGGAGGCTTCAGACCGCCGTCGTCCTCCTCCTCAAGACCGAAGTTGGGGTCAAGAAGAGAGGGGTCCATAGTATCGCTGTTGGGGTCGTACATATCCTCGCAGTACTGACCGGGAGTAACCTCGTACTGCATCCAGCCCATACCGTCGATATAGACCTCCACCCAGGCGTGAGCGTCCGTTCCGTAGATATCGGAGCGGTTCTTGGCATCGTTTCCGCCAAGGGATTCAAAATCGCTTGCAACGTAGCCCTCAACGTATCTTGCGGGAATACCGTATTCGCGAAGGAGCGTGACGGCGCTTGTTGCAAAGTGAGTGCAGTAGCCCTCCTTCACCTCTGTGAGAAAGGCTTCAACAACGGGCTTTGTGCCGACGGTCAGATCGCCGTTGGGCGTTTCTGTGTAGGTGTAGTCGCTTCTGAATCTGTTAACGATTGCGTTGACCGTTTCGTGAACGGTGAGCTCGCCGTCGTCGTCAGAGGCAAGAGCCTCGCTCTTGAGCTCATCGGCATAGAGGGTGATAGCCTCGCTGTCAGCCTTTCTCGTGTACGTGTCGTAAACGTAATCGCGGTACTTTTCTTCAAGCTTGAAGCTTTCGATAAGCTCGGCCTTTTCCTCCTCAGTCATGGAGAAGTAGTATCTGTCGGCAATGCTGGTGCCCTGATACTCAATTCCCTCGGCGCCGAACTGCTCCTCAAGGGCAAAAACGATAGCCGTAGCATCGGCGTCGGTAGCATCGGGAGACTGTAGGATGGCATCGCGGCAAAGCTCGTAATATCTGAGGGACATATCTATACTCTCAGCGGTGTCAGCTCGGTTAAGCGCCGTAATATAGGAAACGGTGCTGTAGCCTCTGCCGTATCTGAACTGGAAGGAGGAGTAGGTGCCCTCAAAATAGTTCTGATATTTGTAGGGGGTGGGTATGATCTCAGAGTAGGTGAGGATACCCATATCGGTGTTCATATGAGCAGGGGCGAATATAAGCAGGCTCTGTCCGCGGACTCGCCAAACGTCTATCTGCTGCATAGTGAAGCCGTATTTTGTAAAGTTCTTGTAGGTGTTTGCATCCTCAATAACGGTGGATGCGGGGTAAACGTAGCTGTAGTAAGAGGTCTTGATAGAGTCGGGGGTAAAGTCCTTGCCGAAGGTCTCGCGGTACTTGTGAACGTCGTCATAGGTTGCGCTGTACCAGGATCCCGTGTCGTAGTTGAAGTCGGTAGCGATCCAGCTTCGCAGGTAAACGTTTGAGGTGCCCTCAGCGTCAACTCTGAAGAGAAGCCTGTCGGAAAGCTCAAGGGGATCGAAGGTGACCTCGCGGGGGGCAAGGTCGTCAATGCCGTAAACGTAAGGGTCGTTCAGGTCAACGTCGCTGCCTCTCAGATAAGCCGTAACATACGCGCGGGCAGTCTGCACGCGGTCGTTGATGGGCTCGATTATCTTAAAGGGCTGGCTGACGGCGGCAAGAGGGATCCAGAGAGCAAGAAAAGCTATAAGACCAACGCCAAGGCCCGTGTAGCCGCCTGCCATTGAGATCTTTGAGAGCCTTATTCTCAGCTCCTTTTTCTTTCTTCTCTTTTCTTTGAGGGCTTCCTTTTTGGCAGTCTTTTTTGCGCCCTGCTCGGCGTTTTCCAAGCTGATAGCCGCAAGGGTCGCCTCAACGGTTGCAGTGTCCTTTTTCTTTTTCGCCTTGGAAAGGGTTGCAGAGAGAGCCTTCAGCCTCTTCTTCTTGTCCTTCTTTGCCTGCTTTGCGGCAAGCTTTGCAAGCTTCTTGTCCTGCTTTCTCTTCTTCTTCTCAGCCTTCTTTGAGGCCTTGTGAGTCTTGAAAACAGCCTTCTTTGCCTTTCTTGCAACGGCGGGAGTCATATCCGCGTCAATTGCGCGGTCAAAAACTTGGTTCGCCTCGTCCTTAAGGGCCTTTTTCGCTGCCTTCTTTGCGGCGCGCTTTTCAAGTTTCTGCTTTTTCTTTTCTTCCTTTTTCTTCTTTTTCTCCGCAGTTCTTTCGGCTCTGCCGCCGTAGCGGTGGTCGTAGACCTTGAGAGCGATTGCCGCGCAGATAAATACTATGCAAAAGGCGATACCCGCATTGCCCTCGGCAATGTTGTAGGTAAGGATAGGCGCAAACACAAGGGTCATAAGAATAACGATGGGGGTGATGCGCGTCTTTTTCGCAATGCAGAAGTAAAGGATAAAGCCGATAAGCGTGCAAAGGAGGAAGGCTCCTCCGAAGCGGTAAGGGTCGTAAAGAACGGTGCCTGCGGCGGTGTAATCGTATCCGTCGTTTATCATAAAGTTTCCGAGGGAGTAGTATCCGAAGGAGGAAACGTGATAAAGGGCGAAGTTGTAGACCCTGAGAGCACTCTTAACGGTAAAGTCGATGGGGTTTCCGAAGGCTATGGCCGTAATTGCAAAATACAGTCCCGTATAAGCAAAGGGAGTGATAATTGCAGGTATCCTTCCCAGAGATGCCGCGGCGCAGGCAAGGCTCACGGGCAGGGAAAGGAGAGCGATAAAGCCCGGGGAGACCACGGCCGCCTGCCAGTAGTCAGACTCAGTGAGTCCCGCGGCGGCGAGAATAAAGGTGGAGATGCCGAAAACGCCCACGAAGAGCACAAGGGTCCTGAGAGCAAGACCGATGTAAAGCATAAGGGGGGACATATCGTCAGCAGGAGAATAATAGATATTATCCGGCTTTTTCGGCTTTATTTTGGTTATCTTCTTTGCGCCCGCGCTTGATGCGAGCAGTTTTTTCCTGTTTTTCAAAAGGATATTTCCGCCGTAGCGGCTCCTTTCTGTATTTAAAGATTATCGCTGCAGATAAGCACGGTCCTGCCGTCAGCCTGCTCAGATTCCTTGATATCGCTGAGGGAGAGGCCGCTCATCTTCAGCTGAAGCCTTGCGTTGCCCGCGTATTCGATACGCTCCGTGGGGTACAAGTACTTGTTTTCGGGATTGAATAAGAGTATCTCGGTAACACAGCCCGTGCCTGCGCCGCCGAACATAGTGGGAACGGTGCAGTATTGGGCAACAGACTCGGGGTCGATGTTTGCGGTAACTATCTTGATGGTAACGTTGACCGCCTCGCCGATAATGCCCGTAAGATCGCAGATGCGACGGTCCTCGGGAACCACCTTTGCAGATGCAAAGCGGAGATAGGTGTCGTCGAAATCCGCAAGATCGCAAAGGTCAACGGTGCACATACCGCGGTCGTCGCGGGAGTCGTACCAGACAACGGTGCAGTTGTTGCCTCGGCGGATCTCGGAGTTCATTGCGGCAACTGCTATCTCAACAACGCCGTCAGCGCAGAATTCGGGCAGCTCGTCCTCAAACTCAGGGCGAACGATGCCGCCCCAGGCGCGCTTAGCTTCGAGAAGCTCGTCAGCCCCCAAGCCCTTCTTGTCGTCGCCAACGATCTCGGTAAGGCGGGCGATCATCTCCTCGGCGCTCTGTGCGTTTTCCGTAGCGGGAGCGTCTGCAGACGCTGCGTCTGCGTTCTTCTTATTCTTTTTGTCGTCTTTTTTCTTTTTCTTGCCTGAGGTCTCCTTGATGAGAGAGTCTATCATATCAATAGTCTCAATATCTCTCTTGGAGGTACCCTTTTGTCTGCGGCGTCTGTAGCGTCGCTCCTTCTTCTTTTCCTCAAGCTCCTCGAAATAGGCTTCGATGCGCCCGCGGAGAGTGATCTTTTCCTCGCTCTCGCCGTCGCCGTCGCCCTCTATCTTCTTCTTTGAGCGGAGCTTTTTGAGAAGCTTTCTTGCCTCCTCCTTCTTCACCTCGGGGGCTGGAGTGGGGGCGGCAAGGTCAACGAAGATGTAGGTGTGTCTGTCGTTGTTAGTGTTGTAGTCCTTTACCTGCCATTCCTCTGATTTAGAGGAGAGCTTCCAGTGGATAGTCTTGAGTGAGTCGCCCATACGGTATTCGCGGATGTTGGAGATCTCCGACTTGTCGCGGGAGTCGAGCACTCTGACCGTGGGGGAGGGAACGTCGGAAACGGCGCTCTGTGTGTCCTTTTCAAACTCAAGCTTTCTCGGATAAACGGTAACGTTTGAGAAATTGTTTATATCCACCCTCATCTTGAAGATGCGGAGAGGATCGCATATGTAAAGCTCGTGAACGCCTATCTCGTAGAGACCTCTGTAGCGGAAGGAAACGGAGTTCTTAACGCTGTAGCCTCCAAAGGGGATAAGAGAGAGAACGAGGCGCTGGTGGAGACAGCGAACGCCGTCGTCGCGGGGCTTTGACATAATGGCCTCAACGAAGGGATAGGGCAGGGGGGAGTTGTTGATAACGCGTATCTCATACTCAATGGGAGAGAGCTTCTCCGTAACCTGCCTGTCTGTCATAACGTAGACCTGTATAGCCGCGCGGCCAAGAAGCATTATAATAAAGCAAAGAGGCGCGGCGGTGACCATAAACCAGAAAAACACGTGAGAGATGGGATTTCTGAGAAGCTGGGTCATAAGGATAGCGTAGCAGTACAGGACAAAGTAGACAGCGGCGCCCCATTGGAGCTTTATGAGAGGCTCGCGCTTTGGTTTGTTCTTGTCAGCCATATTTTACCTTATCTTGCCGTTCTGTAGGGCACTTCAACAGTTCTTGCGATCTCTGCGAGAATTTCGGGTGCAGTCTTCTTTTCAAGGCGGGCCGCCTGGCTCAGCATAATCCTGTGAGCAACAGCGGGAGCGTAGAGGGCGGAAACGTCCTCAGCGAGAACGTAGTCGCGTCCGCGGATGAAGGCGTAAGCCTGAGAGAGCTTCATAAGGGCAAGGGAGGCTCTGGGAGAAGCGCCGAGGGTGATCTTCTCGGAGGTACGGGTGCCGCCAACGAGCTGAACGATGAACTTTGCGATCTCGCCGGATACCTTCACCTCGGAAACCATCTTTCGGATGTCGTTAAGGCTGTCAGCATCGGTAACGGCGTTAACAAGGTGGAGAGGATTCTTCGTCTGTCTGTCGGCAATAAGGGTGATCTCCTCTGCCTGATTGGGGTATCCCATGGAGAGGCGGAGCACGAAACGGTCAAGCTGAGCCTCGGGCAGGGGATAAGTTCCGATATATCCCGTGGGGTTCTGAGTTGCGATGACCATAAAGGGCTTCGGCATCTCGTAGGTGGTGCCGTCAACGGTAACGGCGCCCTCCTCCATAGCCTCAAGAAGAGCAGACTGAGTCTTGGGAGAAGCGCGGTTGATCTCGTCAGCAAGAAGGATATTTGTCATAACGAGACCGTTCTTGAACTCAAATTCCTCCTTCTGGCGGTTGTAGATGGAGAAGCCCGTAATGTCGGAAGCCATTACGTCGGGTGTGAACTGAGCGCGGTTGAACTTAAGTCCGCAGGCCTTGGAGAGAGCGGCGGCAAGAGTGGTCTTACCAACGCCGGGAACATCCTCGATAAGAACGTGTCCGCCTGCGAGAAGGGCAGTAACGAGCATAACGATCTCCGTATGCTTGCCGATAACGACCTTTTCGACCTCAGCGATCAGCTTTTGGATAAGCTCATTGGCCTCTTCAGCCTTCTGAGCATTTGCGTTTGAATAATCGAACTTCATTTATATGGAGCCTCCTGAAAAAAATTAACACGTAAAAATGGTTATAATAATACCATTATGTAGATTTTACCACACAAAGCCCTTTATAGCAAGAATAAATTTGTGATATTTGCCTTGTTCAAATTTTTTTTACAAAAAGGTATTGACAATGGAGAATTATAGAGTATAATAATAGCAGGAATAAGAACTATTCCTAAAACCAAAAAGGAGGACAGTATGACAGCTCAGAAAATGGCAGTGCTCAGAGCGCTGGAGGAAGCGGGCAGGACCCACCCCACCGCAGAAACTGTCTATATATTGGCAAAGCGTCATCTGCCGTCCATCGCCCTGGGAACGGTTTACAGAAATCTGACCAAAATGGCAGAGGCCGGAGAGGTGACAAAGATCCCCGTGCCCGACGGGGCCGATAGATTTGATAAAGATATTTCCGATCATATGCACATACTTTGCGTAAAATGCGGTAAGATATATGATATAGAGGAAAAGGATGTCAAGGTAGAGATAAAGTGCGTCCCTGAGGGGGTCCGGCTCATCCGCTTTGACGTAATGGCAAAATGCATATGTGCCGAATGTAAGGCAAAAAATAATTAAATTTTTTATATAACGGAGGAACTAAAATGGAACTCAAAGGATCAAGAACAGAACAGAATCTCATGGCTGCATTCGCAGGCGAATCTCAGGCAAGAAACAAGTATACCTATTATGCATCCAAGGCAAGAAAGGAAGGCTATAATCATATCGCAGAGCTCTTCGAGGAAACAGCAAATAACGAAAAAGAGCATGCAAAGTTGTGGTTCAAGCTTCTCCACGGCGGCATCGGCACAACAGCCGAGAACCTTAAGGATGCTGCAGAGGGCGAAAACTATGAGTGGACAGATATGTACGCTGAGTTTGCCCGCGTAGCAAAGGAAGAGGGCTTCGATCATATCGCATTCCTTTTCGAGGGCGTAGCAGCCATCGAGAAGGAGCACGAGGAGAGATACCTCAAGCTTCTTGAGAACGTAGAGAACGGCCTTGTATTCTCCAAGGACGGCGACGCTATCTGGAAGTGCATGAACTGCGGTCATATCGTAGTAGGCAAGCAGGCTCCCGAGGTCTGCCCCGTATGCGCTCATCCCAAGGCATACTTCTGCGTAAAGGCTGAGAATTATTAATATAGCATAAAATGATAAGGGCTGTTGCATTTAATGCAACAGCCCTTTTGACGTCTTTACGTAAAATAACGGATTGATGGGGAGATGAATCAATGTAGGGGCGAGCATCGCTCGTCCGAGTCCAGCACACGAAGAAAATATAATTTGATGCAAAAACGGATACAAAAGATATACGTTGTTGTAGGGACAGGCGTCCTCGACGGGACCCCCAAAAAGCTCACGAGTTCCCTTTCGGGGAACCCCTACGACTGTCCGTTGAAGACGTATAGCCTCTCTGTAAATATCGTTTCTGTTCGCGGACAGTCGGGGACGCCTGTCCCTACAATATCTCCGTTCATTACCAAACCAAAATTTAAAGAACAAATGCGTAAAGTCTGTCACAGAGAGCGATTATTTTTTCTTTACTTATTATACCGTCAGTAGTCAATATCACTAAAAGGGAAGGGGGAATATTAGATAACTGAACACTTGAAAATATATTATATAAATGATATAATAAACTGAATAAGCGGTACTATCCGCAAATGCGAATATTTTTTGAAAGGAACGGAAAACAAATGAAAAAATTACTTGCAGTTCTTCTCTGCGCAGTAATGCTCATTCCCACACTTGTAAGTGTTGTAGATGCGGCCGTAGGCGAGCTCTATCTCGAGCAGGACTTCATCTATGACGAAACTTATATGATGGGTGACGTCAACAGCGACGAAAACGTTGACGGTAAGGACGCACTCAGCCTTAAGGCAAACGTTGCAGGCCTTGAGGGATATCCTCTTGATATTGAGGCTTCCGACTTCGACGCTGACGGCGAGGCAAGTGCAAAGGACTCCTATTCTCTGAAGCTTGTGCTCTCCGGCGCAAAGACAGCAGAGGAATTTGAGACTGTAAACAATAAGCTTGTTCAGATCTATAAGCTCACGATCGGCGGCAACGCGCTCACAGATTACAGCATAGTTGTTCCCGCAGATTCCACAAAGGAGGAAAACACCTACTTTGCCGCTCTTAACTTTATGAAGTACGTAAGACAGGCAACAGGAGTTGAGCTTCCCATCGTATTCGGCGAAAAGACAACTGCCAAGGGCGTATACTTCAATACGATCGACCTCAAGAGCGAGGACGGACAGTACCTCGGTATCGACGGCTACAGATACGATATCACAGACGGCGAGCTCCACGTATACGGTACCTACCGCGGTAACGGCTATGCCGTGTTCGATATCCTTGAGGATTATCTCGGCTTCCGCTTCTATAAGGGCTATGAGACTTATCAGTATAAGTCAAGAATAGTAGACCTTCCCGAGGGCGTTTCTGTTGAGAAGATCCCCACCATTAACTTCCGTCACGCACGTCAGACCTTCGGTCAGTATAACGGCGATAATAACGAGGACGGAGTACATTGCGGAAACGGTATGTGCGGCCACTATTTTGCAAATAAGCTCAACGCAAGTGAGGGCGGCTACTCCTGCTATGAAAAGTTCTATGGCTCAAAGCTCGGTCCCCTTTACAGTAATGCTCACTCCTTCCTTGAGTATTGGCAGATGGGAACAGGATCATGGCCCGAGGGAAGCGTTGACTATGACGATCCTAAGGAAATGTCCAAGTACATGTACAACAGCTCTCTGTATGATGCAAAGTTCAAGTCCGGTATAGCTCCCGATCCCTACAGCTGGCAGCCCTGCGCTACGAGCCAGAATGATTATGATACTCTTTTCCGCGGCATGATCGACTGTAACCGCATGGTAATGAGCTGGGGCAGACCCATCTTTATCGAAGAGGGACAGACACTCTTCTCCTTCTCCATTGCAGATAACCAGAACTACTGCACCTGCCGTAACTGTAATAAGATTAAGAGAGAAGAGGGCTTCTCCGGCCTCTACCTCTCCCTCTATAACAGAGCAACAGAGGATGCTCAGGCATACTATCCCGGCGTTCGTCTTTACGGTATCCTTTATGCAAAGGACTTCCCCAAGACCATCAAGCCCCATAAGAATTTCGTAATTCTTTATTGCGGTGTAAGCTGCGATAACCATATGATCGGCAAGGAAGAGTGCTATGAAAAGGGCGGCCAGCTCAACGGTATGAAGAACGACGATGATATCGAGGCTCTCACATACTGGGGCAACGTCTGCAGAGAAACAGGCACCGAGATCTGGTTCTGGATCTACCCCGTAACCTATCACTATTACCTCGTCGGATGCCCCAACGTATTCAACTTCTATTGGAATATGAAGTGGCTCCATGAAGAGGGCAACGTAACCGGCTTCTTCTACGAGGGCGGCGGACGCGAGTATAACTTTGAGTCTCTCAAGGAGTATGCTGCTGTTAAGTATATGTGGGATATGGATATGACCTTCGAGGAGTATTGCGATATCGTTAAGGAATATCTCTATATGAACTACGGCGACGGATACGAGGAGCTTTACAGATACATAGAGATGCAGACAGAGGCGGGCGACCAGTGCGGCACGTGCTTCGTAAATAACTTCGACCGTCCCGGCGATATGTATTCCTATGAGTATCTCGCAGAGCACTACGACGAGATGAGAGCTCTCCTTGAAACTGCTCTTGAAAAGGCAGAGAGAGGCATCCATAAGCAGAGAATTGAAAAGCTCATCGCATGCTGCGACTTTATGGGTCTTACAAGCGTTCATAACGATTGGTATCTTGAAGGCAACAGAGTAGAGGACTATAAGGCAAGATTTGACTATATGTACGATACTATCGTAAAGTACGATCTTGATGTATTCTCAAGTGACCTCTATATGTTACCCGCGGAAAAGAACTATGAAGTAAACATCATGAAGCAGCTTTATGATGAAGGCTCCCGCCGTCCCGGCGTTGATCCCTACTAATAATTATATAAATAATTATATAAATAAGGCACCTTCCTCGGAAGGTGCCTTTTAATGCGAAAGAGCGACTAAAAAACTTTTTAGATTTCAATAATTAGTGAAGTTGCGGCAAGCCGCAGTGAAGTTATGCCTTGCGGCATAGTGAAGTATTGCGCCATTGGCGCAAAGTGAAGTTAAGTGTTCCGTATATCGTGCCGAAGGCACACTTCACGCACGAAGTGCGCTTCACGTCCGAAGGATACTTCACGTTCCGAGTAAGCGGAATACTTAGTTCAAAAAAAGAACCTTTGTCTTGGTAGACAAAGGTTCTTTTTTTGTTGGTGGAGACAACTGGGATCGAACCAGTGACCCCTTGCATGTCAAGCAAGTACTCTAACCAGCTGAGCTATGCCTCCATGAACAGTTTATATTATATACTGATAAGAACGTTTTGTCAAGTGGATTATTAAAATATATTATAACCTGATTTTCAATAAAAAAGCTCCACCTTTCGGGTGGAGCTTTCAGATAAGCTTTGATTAGTTGAGCTCTGCGAAGTACTTGATTGTACGAACCATCTGGCTTGTGTAGGAGTTCTCGTTGTCGTACCAAGAAACAACCTGAACCTGATAGGTATCGTCGTCGATCTTAGCTACCATTGTCTGAGTAGCATCGAAGAGAGAGCCGTAACGCATGCCGATAACGTCAGAAGAAACGATGTCCTCTTCGTTGTAGCCGAAGGAATCAGAAGCAGCAGCCTTCATAGCAGCGTTGATGCCGTCCTTAGTAACGTTCTCGCCCTTAACAACTGCAACGAGGATAGTTGTGGAACCTGTGCAGGTGGGAACTCTCTGAGCAGAGCCGATGAGCTTGCCGTTGAGCTCGGGGATAACGAGGCCGATAGCCTTAGCAGCGCCTGTGGAGTTGGGAACGATGTTCTGAGCGCCTGCACGAGCTCTTCTGAGGTCACCCTTTCTGTGGGGGCCGTCGAGGATCATCTGGTCACCTGTGTAAGCGTGAACAGTTGTCATGATACCGCTCTGGATAGCAGCGTAGTCGTTAAGAGCCTTAGCCATAGGAGCGAGGCAGTTTGTTGTGCAGGATGCAGCAGAGATGATAACGTCGTCTGCAGTAAGTGTATTCTCGTTAACAGAGTAAACGATTGTCTTGAGGTCGTTGCCTGCGGGAGCAGAGATTACAACCTTCTTAGCGCCTGCTTCGATGTGAGCCATGGACTTGTCCTTGGAGCAGTAGAAGCCTGTGCACTCGAGAACAACGTCAACGCCGAGCTCGCCCCAGGGGCA
The DNA here is from genome assembly GCA_045545335.1 of Candidatus Avispirillum sp. GTDB lineage: Bacteria > Bacillota > Clostridia > Oscillospirales > CAG-272 > Avispirillum. The sequence continues at coordinate 50,055 of JAZQAS010000123.1, forward strand.
ATCCTTAGCGTCCTTGCAAGCGTAGATCTTGATCAAGTCGGAGGCCAAGCGGTCTTAGGAAGACAAAAGCTCCTGACAACT
>JAZQAS010000124.1:0-13492 GCA_045545335.1 Candidatus Avispirillum sp.
GATTCACGAATCGCCCGCCCATCAGCAACAGAGCCAACATAGATAATCGGAATTTCCGGTCGTTTATTTATCGGGCGATTCGTGAATCGCCCCTACGGTGTTAGCTTCAGCCTTCTCCACAAACCGTATTTTCCCGTCAAATAAGCCGCAAGATGCGGCTTTTTTTATATTTTCACTCTGTTTTCAAGCTTGCCCTCGGTGAGATAGCCGTAGATATTTTCAACGGTGGTCTCGGCGATGGCATCAAGGGCCTCCTCCGTGAGAAAGGCCTGATGGGAGGTTACTATAACGTTGGGCATGGAGATGAGGCGGGCGAGGATATCATCGGAGACGATATGATTTGAATAATCCTCAAAGAAGAAATCGGACTCCTCCTCATAAACGTCAAGGCAGGCGCCGCCGATACGCCTCTCCTTGATGGCCGAGAGAAGGGCCGCCGCATCTATGAGGGCGCCTCTTGACGTATTGATAACGATGGCTCTCTCCTTCATCTTTTCTATTGCCGTATCGTCTATCATATGATAGGTCTCGGGAGTCAGGGGGCAATGGAGAGAGATTATATCGCTCTCTCTGAAAAGGGTGTCCGTATCAACGTAGGTGACCCCCTCGATATCTGCGGGAAACTTATCGTATGCAAGAACTTTCATTCCAAATCCGCGGCAGATATCTATAAAGCAACGGCCTATCTTACCCGTTCCCACAACGCCCACGGTCTTTGAATGGAGATCGAACCCCGTCATTCCGTTCAGGCTGAAATTGAAATCTCGGGTGCGGATATAGGCCTTGTGTATCCTTCTGATAGAGGTTAAGAGCATTGCCATTGCGTGCTCCGCAACGGAATAGGGAGAATATGCAGGCACGTGGAAAACGGGCATACTGTCGCCAAGGTGCTTGAAATCAATATTATTATATCCCGCGCATCTGAGGGCGATGAGCTTTACCCCCGCCTCCCGAAGCCTGTCTATAACGGGGGCGGAGACCTCGTCGTTTACGAAAACACAAACGCCGTCGCAAGAGCGGGCGAGGGCCGCCGTATCCTCGGTCAGCTTCGTTTCATAAAATTTAAACTTTATCCCTCTCTTCTCGCCGTATTTCTCAAAGGAGGGTCTGTCATAGCTTTTTGCATCAAAAAATGCGATCTTCATATATATTCCATACCTTTCTGCGTATATCAACAGTGTTCCCAATACGCTGAAATTTACTTGCTTTTTATTTTAATCAATTGTCTAAATTTGTCGATATGAGCAGTATTATCTGCAATTGCCGAAATCTCCAAGCCCTTGATATCAAAGGCTTAAAGCTCTGCGAGGATCTCCGCGGCATTGGTATCGGGCTTTACCTTCTCCATCACCTTTTCGATAATTCCCTCTTCGTTTATAATAAAGGTGGTCCTGACAACGCCGAAGGAGAGCTTTCCGTAGAGCTTTTTCTCCTTCCAGACGCCGTAAGCCTTGATGGCCTCAAGAGAGGGGTCTGAAAGAATGATAAAGGGGAGGTTATATTTCTCTGCAAACCTTACGTGAGATGCGGCAGAGTCGCGGCTGACACCGATGACCTCAACGCCCTTCTCCTTAAAGCTTGAATACGCCCCCGCAAAGGCGCAGGCCTGCCTGGTGCAGCCCGGGGTATTATCCTTGGGGTAGAAATAGAGAACTACCTTCTTTCCTAAAAAATCACTGAGGGATACTTTATTTCCATCCTTATCGTTAAGCGCAAAATCAGGCGCTTTCATTCCGACTTCCAACATTTTTTTACTTCCTTTCAAAAATTTCCGTTTATATATTCCTCTGCAAAGTGAGCTGCCACGGCGCCGTCTGCGGCGGCGGTGACCACCTGGCGAAGAGCCTTTGTCCTCACGTCTCCCGCGGCGTACACACCGGGCAGCGTGGTCCTTGTCGTTTCATCGGCTACGATATAGCCGCCGTCAAGGCTGAGTATTCCCTTGAAAAGCTCCGTTGAGGGAGTTCTGCCGATGCTGATAAAAAGCCCGTCTGCCTCGATGCTCTTCTTCTCTCCGCTTTTGAGATCCTCCACCGTCACCCCCGTGAGCCTCTTTTCATAGGAGACGTCGGCCACGGCGCTGTTCCAGAGGATCTCTATGTTCTCTGCCTTTTCAATGGGCCCGTGATATACCCTTGCGGCTCTCAGGACATCTCTTCTGTGGATGAGATACACCTTTTTCGCAAGCCTTGAAAGATAGAGGGCATCCTCTGCCGCAGAGTTTCCGCCCCCCACCACGCAAACGGTCTTATCCTTATAAAACCGCCCGTCGCAATGAGCGCAGTAATGAATTCCCCGACCTGTGAGCTTTTCCTCCATAGGCAGTCCAAGCTTTCTCGGGTCTGCTCCCGTGGCGATGACCACGGTCCTTGCATGATACTCTCCAAGGTCCGTTACTATCTTCTTTATCTTATCCGAAAGCTCAACGGACACGACCGCAGCATACACGGTCTCGCATCCGCTCCTCTCGGCTCCCGCCTGCATATTCATACCGAGAGTCAGACCGTCTATCCCCTCGGGAAAGCCGGGATAGTTTTCTATATCTCCCGTGAGACCCATCTGTCCCCCTGCCGCCATCCTCTCGATAACGGCAACGCTGAGCCCCGCGCGGGAGGCGTAAAGGGCCGCGGTATATCCCGCTGGGCCTCCGCCTATTATTATCATATCGTAGATCTTTTCCATATGCGTACCTTCTTTCCTTTTCTTTATTATACCACCTTTTTCTTTCCTTGAATGTGACTTTATCACATTTTTGCATTTATTGACATAAAGAAAAAAGCGTGATATACTCATAATAGAGTTATTTTTTCGGAGGAAGCTATGGCACGTGCAATGTTTGAGGGGGTTTTTCGCGAGCTTTTCCCCTTTTGGGACACTATCAGCGAAGAGGAAAGAGATTACATCTGCGAGAACACCCGCGCCCTGACCTATAAAAAGGGAACTAAGGCCCACGACGGCAACGAATGCTCCGGAGTTATTTTTATAAAAAGCGGATGCCTGAGAGTTTATATCCTCTCCGAGGAGGGCAAGGAGATCACTCTCTACCGCCTCCACGACGGGGACGTTTGTATGCTGTCGGCCTCCTGCGTTTTGCAGACCATCACCTTTGACGTTCACGTGGATGCGGAGGAGAACAGCGAATGCTACGTTATCGGCGGCGCCGCCTACTCCTACGTTTCAAACCACAATCCCGATATAAAGATATTCACCCTTGAAACTGCGGTTAGCCGCTTTTCCGACGTTATGTGGGTAATGCAGCAGATCATGTTTATGAGCATGGACCGCCGCCTCGCCATTTTCCTTATTGACGAGGCCGCAAGAACTGGCTCGGACACCATTGCCCTGACCCACGAGCAGATAGCCAAATATATGGGCTCTGCCCGCGAGGTGGTCTCCCGAATGCTGAAATATTTCGCATCGGAGGGAATGGTGGAGGTATCCCGCAAGGGCATCAAAATTATAAACAAAAGCCGCCTGAGAGCGCTGGCTCTATAAATTCTTTATCTGTTCCGATACGCGAAAAGGAGGTCAAATATGAAAAAGCTCATTGCAATACTCACTTTATTATGTATGCTTGCGGGCGCGGTCTCTGCCGCGGCCCTTGATTTCCCCGTTGTTTATGAGGATGGCTACACCCTCGGCGACGTAAACGGCGACGAAAGTGTTGACGGAAAGGACGCCCTTTCCCTCAAGGCCACGGTCGCCGGCCTTGAGGGCTACACCGTTATTACCGACGCCGCCGACTTTGACGGCGACGGCGACTGCACGGCAAAGGACTCCTACTCCTTAAAGACCGTTCTTTCGGGAACGAAGAGCGCAGAGGATTACGATAACGGCCGCCCCATCTTCAGGCTTACTCTCTGCGGCGCCGATATCTCCGATTTCTGCATAGTTCTCGGCAGCGACACCGACAAGAACGCTAACTCCCACTATGCGGCAGAGGAGCTTCGCACCTATATCAGAGAGGCCTGCGGCGCTACCCTTGAGATATGCGCGGGAGAGGAGAACGCCACCTCCGACCGCAGAATATACATCACTCAATACGAATATGCAAGCGCCGAGGGCGAGCGCTTTGGCCGCGAGGGCTACGAGGTGAAGACTCTTGACGGCAATATGCTAATCACGGGCACCGACCGCGGAACCATGTACGCCGTTTACGATATCCTCAGAGAGTATCTCGGCATTCGCTTTTCAACGACGGACTACGTTTTCATCTACAAAAACAGGACCGTTGATATCCCCGAGGGGATAGACCGCTTCTTTGTTCCTCGGCTGAATTTCCGCTTTACGCGAAACAACTCCCTCTCATCCTCCACCGCCCTTTACCACTTTTTCCCCGAGAAGCTCAACGGAAGCCAGCTCTCCATGTATGAGGAAAGCACCCGCTACGGCCGCCTCGTCGGCCCCTATATTGCAAACGCCCATTCAATGTCCACCCTCTATCAAATGGGAAGCGGCACTATGCCCGAGGATGACGGAACCACACACCTCTACGAAAGATATCAGGCAAAGCTCAAGTCAGGCATGAACAAGAACGAAAACAACACCTGGCAGCCCTGCCGCTTCGGAGATTACAAAATTATCTTCGAGGGACTGAGAGATCATATCGCCTCAAGGCTTGCAAGAGCCGATTGGGTGGGCAGAGAGCCCGATATCTCCTTTGACGGACAGAGAATGGCATCCTTCTCCATTGAGGACAATCAGGCATATTGCACCTGCAGAAACTGCAGAAAATTCGCCGTTACTCAAAAGGAGAGCTACTCAGGCCTCTATCTTGATATGGCAAACGCGGCTGTCAACGATATTCAGGAATACTACCCCGGAACCAAGCTTTATATGATCCTCTACGATCATACCATTCCCAATACGGTGCGCCCCGACGGACGCATAGTTCTTATGTACTGCGGAAACGGCTGCAACAACCACTACCTCGGCAGCGGCGACTGCGGCGACGGCCTCTCCTATCTCAATTCCTCAAACAAGCACGACGAGGAGGCGCTCCCCAAGTGGGGCGAGATATGCCGCGAGACGGGAGCTGAGCTTTGGTGGTGGTCCTACTGCACCATCATCAATTATTCCGTTACCTACTGCCCCAATATCTACAATATCTATTACGACGTGAAATACCTCGTTGACGAATGCAACGTTACGGGCATCTACTGCGAGGGCGGCGGCAACGATTATAACTTTGAGGACCTTAAATATCATCTTTTCTCATGGATGATGTACGACCCCGACGTTTCCTTTGAGGATTTCCTTTCTGAGATGAAGGATTTTCTCTATCTCTATTACGGCGACGGATATGAGGAGCTCTCACTCTATATCGCCATGATGGAGGAGGCGGGCAACGCCACGGGCTGCTTTATCAACAATCATAACCGCCCCGGCGATATGTACTCCTACGATTATATCAGCGCAAATTACGAGGATATGCGCGCCCTGCTCCTCTCCGCTCTTGAAAAGGCAGAGGGAGATACCTACAAGGAGCGCATCCGACGCCTTATTGCAGGCTGCGATTTTCTCGGCCTTTCCGCCTCCCACGCCCATATGTATAAAAACGGCACCGAGGAGACGAAAGCTGTCTACTGCGAGAGATATACGGCTATGTACAACTACATTAAGGAAAATGGCCTTGAGATATGGTACGGCGGCGGAATTTACGAGCTGCCCAACGACATAAGCTTTGAGAAAACGCCCATAACTCAGTTCTACGGCCGCGGCTCCTGGACTGAGAGCAAATGGTCCGACGACGCGGATATTCCCTACAAGGAATACACGGGCGGCTACCAGAGCGGGACCTAAACTAAAAAATACCACCCGAAGTTTCTTCGGGTGGTATCGTTTATAATAGCTATATTGAATTTTGCATCAGCCCTCAAGCATTTTGAGGATATGGGGCTTCGGGCGGGCGCCCACAGACACCTCTGCCACCTTGCCCCCCTTGAGCACAACGAGAGTGGGGATGCTGGAGACATCAAACTCTGCCGCAAGCTCGGGCTCCTCATCAACGTCTATCTTGCCCACCAAAAACTCGGGATGCTCCTCTGCTATCTCATCAACGATGGGAGAGACCATACGGCAGGGGCCGCACCAGGTTGCAAAAAAATCGAGCAGAACGGGCTTTTCGCTTGTGAGCACCTCATTGAAATTTTCTTTATTTATTACTTTAACTGACATAGTATTTATTTCCTTTCTTTTACTGTGTCTTTATTATACCCCTAAAATAACGCAAATTCTGTGACAAGGTCACAAAAACGAGGAATATGAAAAATAAATTTAAAGCTTGCCTTTCCCTGCTTCTCTGCTTTATGAAGATCGGCGCCTTCACCTTCGGCGGCGGATACGCAATGATCCCCCTCATCCAGCGGGAGACGGTTGAAAAGAAAAATTGGATAAGCGACGAGGATATCCTTGATATAGTCGCCCTTGCGGAGTCTACCCCCGGGCCCATCGCCATAAACGCCGCCACCTTCATCGGCTACAAGGTGGGGGGCTTTTTCGGCGCGTTTTCTGCTACCCTTGGAGTAGTTCTCCCCTCCTTTGCCATCATTCTTGCAATATCCTCGGTCCTTTCCCAGTTCAGAGAGATAAAGGCCGTGCAATACGCCTTTGAGGGAATCCGCGCAGGAGTTCTCGCCCTCATCGTCAAGGCCCTTTTCGGTATGTACAAGAAATGCAAAAAGAGCCTCTTTTCCTATATCATCATGGCTCTTGCCTTTGGACTTTGCGCCTTTGCCCCCGTTCCCGTTCCCATAGTTATCCTCGCCTGCGCCGCGGCGGGGCTCGTCTTCTCACTTATGGCAAAAAGGAGGGCTGAGAAATGATATATCTTGAGCTTTTTCTTTCGTTTTTAAAGATCGGAGCCCTCACCTTCGGCGGCGGAATGGCAATGCTGCCCCTCATAAGAGAGGAGGCATTGGCAAACGGCTGGATAAGCGAGGCGGCCCTCGTTGATTTTATCGCCGTTTCCGAAAGCACCCCCGGGCCTATTGCAGTTAACCTTGCCACCTACGTCGGACGGGAGGTGGGCGGATTTTTCGGCTCGGCGGCGGCAACACTCGGCGTTGTTCTTCCCTCGTTTATAATAATCCTCATCATCGCCCGCTTTTATGAGAAATTCAAGAAAAGCACAGGCGTTTCAGGGGCGATGACGGGCCTTCGCCCTTGCGTTGTGGGCCTTATCGGTGCGGCTCTTCTCTCCGTTGCAAAAACGGTATTTTTCCCCGACGGCATTTCCCTTGCGGCCCTCGCCTCCCCCTCCTTCTACGTTTTTGCAGGAGTTTTCGCTGTATCCACTCTGCTCTCCTTCAAAAAGCTTCACCCCATTTTCATCATCTGCATCTGCGCCGCCATCGGCATCGGATGGGGATACCTCGGAGAGATGATAATATAAATAAGCATACGGTTAAAAGGGCCGTATGCTCTATGCAAAATCAATTTTAAAACACATAATGAAGAAAACCGACTACCGTCGGTTTTCAACCTTTTCTCTTCTCTTTTCTCTCTTATCTCTTAACTCAAAAAACCGCCGAAAGGCGGTTTTTTGTTATATGTCTGCCTGAGCGGCGTACTGCGCGGCAAAGCGGGAAACGTATTCCTTTCTTTCAGCAAGGTTGTCTCCCATAAGCACATCTAAAATACGCTCTGTTTCAGCGGCATCTGCCGCGTTTACGCGGATAAGCCTGCGGGTTGCGGGGTTCATTGTGGTCCTCCACATCATATCGGGCTCGTTCTCGCCGAGACCCTTTGAGCGCTGAAGCACGTATTTCGTGTTGCCCAGCTTTTCAAGGATATCCGCCTTTTCCTGCTCGTTATAAGCAAAATAGGTATCGTCCTTGGTGGTTATCTCAAAGAGAGGAGATTCTGCAATATACACTCTTCCCTCCTTGATAAGCGTGGGAAGCAATCTGTTGAACATAGTGAGCAGCGTTGTGCGGATATGGAATCCGTCCTCATCCGCATCGGTACAGATTATTATCTTTGACCAACGGAGAGAGTTTATATCAAAGGGAAGGAAATCTCCCTTCACCTTTGCCTTGATCTCAACGCCGCAGCCGATAACACGGAGAAGATCTACGATAATATCACTTTTGAATATCTTTTCATAGGTGCTCTTCTGGCAGTTGAGGGTCTTTCCGCGAACGGGAATGATAGCCTGAAACTCAGCGTCTCGTCCAAGCTTACAGGAGGTCATAGCAGAGTCACCCTCTACGATATAGAGCTCACGCTTCTCGGGGTCCTTTGAGCGGCAGGGCACGAACTTTTCAACACGGCTTGCAACGTCGGTAGACGCAGTCAGCTTCTTTTTGATATTCAGACGGGTCGTTTCCGCAGTTTCGCGGCTGCGCTTATTGACGAGGACCTGAGAAATAAACTTATCTGTCTCAACAGGGTTCTCCGCAAAGTATATCTCAAGCTGCTCCTTCATAAAATCAGTCAGCGCCTGAGCTATAAACGTATTCGTTATAGACTTCTTGGTCTGGTTTTCGTATGAGGTCTGTGTGGAGAAGGAATTCGTTACGAGAACGAGGCAGTCCTCAATATCCGCAAAGGTTATCTTAGACTCGTTCTTATTATACTTTCCCGCCGCTTTCAGCTTCTTATCCACGGAATAGACGAAGGCATTCTTAACGGCCCTCTCGGGGGAGCCGCCGTGCTCAAGAAAGCTTGAGTTATGATAATACTCGAGAACGTTCACCGTATTGGATACGCAGAAGGATACCTCTGCCATAAGCTTATATTCGGGCTTATCCTCGCGGTCGCGGCCCACGGTCTCGCCCATTTTCCAAAGGACGGGCTGAGTCATTGCAGTCTCACCTGCAAGGCGGGCAACGTAATCGGAAATGCCGTTGGGATAGAGGAACTCCTGCTCGAAAAAGCTTCCGTCCTCATTTTCATACTTGAGAGTAAATCTCAGGCCTGCGTTTACAACGGCCTGTTTTTCAAGCACGTCGCAGAAATATTCCTTCGGAATATTGATAGCCGTGAACACCTCAAGGTCGGGGCGCCAATAGGTCACCGTTCCCGTTCTGCGCTCCTTTTTATCAAGGGGGCGCACCTCAAGCTCTCCCACGGGAGAGCCCTTTTTGAAGGACATATGGGATTCCATCTCTCCGTTAAAGGAGAACACCTCGAAAAACTCGGAGGAATACTGAGTGGCGCAGGCACCGAGACCGTTAAGGCCGAGGGAGAACTCATATGCTCCGCCGCCCGCATTATTATTATACTTACCGCCTGCATAAAGCTCGCAATAGATAAGCTCCCAGTTATGGCACTTATATTTTTCGTTGTAGCCCATGGGAACGCCGCGGCCGCGGTCGTCCACCTCAATGGAATGGTCCTTATAATAGGTGACGCCGATGGTGCTGCCGTAGCCCTCGCGGGCCTCGTCAACGGAGTTTGAAAGTATTTCAAAGAAGGAATGCTCACAGCCCTCAATGCCGTCGGAGCCGAAGATAACTCCCGGGCGCTTTCTTACTCGGTCGGCGCCTTCCAGCTTTTCTATGGACTGATCGTCGTACTGCTGTGTTTCTTTCTTTTTAGCCATTCTTTATTTTTCCTTTATAATTCTTTTACCAGGAGTATTTGGATACTTTGCCGTCGGGAGAGACTAAGAGATATCCGCAAAGGGAGTATCTTTCCTGCTCCTCGATATACCAGGAAACGCGGATCTTATAGCAATCCACGCCGCCCTCGGTCATCATTCCGTCATAGGAAAAGGCATACTTATAGCCCGTATCGGGATCAGACTCTCCAAGCCAGGCTCTTGCCTTTGCGAGAGCGCTGTCCGCATCGGTGATACCCTCTGAGGCAGTGGTATCCTCTGTCTTTTCAGCCTCGGTGGTGTCCTCGATCTTTGAATCGGTAGTGTCCTCTGCCTTTGCATCGGTGGTATCGGCAACGGGAGGAGCCGTTACGTCCTCAAAGCCGTCGGGGCTCGTTACGGGGATGGTGGTATCGCTCGTTGTATCCGTGCCGTCCCCCGGGGGAGTGCAGGCGCAGAGAAGCACAAGGAGCATAGCGAAAAGCACGGTAATACAGGTCTTTTTCATAGAAATACCTCCTGTTGGTACATATTATTATTTTCTGTGAGAGGAGAGGCCCTTATTCAGCTTGCCAAGGTCGTTTGACGTAGTGAGCGTCTCCATATTATAGAGAAGGAGAACGTTATCAACACCCTTTTCAAGGCAGATGCCGATGGTATCGGGCGCGCTTGTTCTCAGGTCTATGAGGATAAGGTCAAAGTGGCGGGCAAGGAAGGGAGCAATGCTATCGCCAAAGGAGTCGCGAAGGATAACGAGAGTTTCTCTGTCCTCGCCCTCCATTGTCACCTCAACGTAGCTGTTGTTATTGCCGCCGAGGAAGGATGCATATTTATCCTTGCCCTCAAGCATCTCGCGAACGTATATTCCCTCAAAGAGAGCGTAGGTCTTGCCGTTTTCTTCAATATATTCGCAGCCCTCGTACTTATACGCAGGGTTCTCTATCTTAAGGCTCAGGCTCTCATCGCCCTCCCAGCGGAAGTATTCGATGGAATCGGGATCGGTCCACTTAACGCCGGCGCTTGACCAGGTCGTTCCGTAGAACTCCTCGCTTGCGGTCTCGATATCAAATTCGGAGAGCTCGTAGGGGGTGATGCCCATTTCGGTGACGATCTCGCGATACGCGTGATACGCGCCGATGCTTCTCCAATGGTGGTCGGTCATATAATAGAGCTCCTCGCCCTTGGCCTCGATATTTGAGAGATGATCGCGAAGGTTCAGATATTCGATGCCGCCCGCCTCGCACTTTTCGTCAAGGATATTGAAGATGCGGTCGGAATAATAGGTTCCGTAAAGCGCGGGAAGCTTCTCTGAGACAACGTCCATCTTTCTGCCTGCGATAGCAGTGGTGCAGTTAAGACCGTTTGCCTCTGCCACCTCGATAAACTTTGAAGCGGCGGTGATATTCGTTGAAAGCACGCCCTCATCGGGATAGTCAAAGCGTGCGATGAGATAATCGTCCTTTCCGATGATAACGTCATTGTTCTGACCCTTGAGCTGCGCCGCCTCGAAAAAGCCCTTGATGCCTACGAAGAAATCGCGGCAGGGGAACTGATCTGCCATATAGGTTCCGAAATCTGCGGTGAAGCCGCCGTGGAGGAAGCCCTCCGTGGTGAACTTGGGGAAGGAAGCGAGAGTTCTGTTTTCATCAACGGATTTATCCTTATCGGGAAGCACCCAGAAAAGGATGGCAAAGGAGAAAACAAATCCGAGGATAAGAACGGTTACGAGCCAGTTTTCAAAGCGGCTCTCCTTGGAGCGGGAAAGCTGCAGCTCCATATATTCGGCAGAAACATCATCTGCTGACTTGATCTTTTCTTTAGCCATTTTTATAATTCTCCATTTCGCCGCAAAGCGGCGGTATATATTTTTTGAAACTCGACCGTGTTCCGTAGGAACAAAAATGGGTTGGGTCCCATTTTTAGGGAGAGTTTGTGTGTGAAACAAATTAAAGCTGCAATTACCGATTACTTAGGTTTCACACTAGAATCTGAAGTAGAGGAAGGGGTTATAGGAGGAGTCTACAAGATATGCGGTGCATACCACCATTATGAGAAGACAGCCCACTGCGATAGCAATACGGGCAGGCTTTCCCGTTGTGTAGAACTTATAATAAAGCTTCTTGGGAAGAGGTGTGGATGCGAGGGCAAGGATGGCAAGGAAAGGAAGAGAACGAACAAGGTCAAAGGTCGCTCCCGCCTCTGTAAAGCCAACGGTTCCCACGCCAAACATATATCCGAGATGTATCATACCTGCGTGGAGGTCCTCAAATACGAAGAGGAGCCAGCCAAAGAGCACGACGATAAGGGTATAAATATGTGAAACCGCTGCGGGAAGCTTCTTGAGAAGCTTGAGAAGGAAGGTCTTCTCGATAAGAAGAAGGATGCAGTAATATACTCCCCAGAGAACGTAGTTCCAGCTTGCGCCGTGCCAGAGACCCGTGAGAAGCCATACTACGATGATATTGCGGTATATCTTCCACTTCGTTACGCGGTTACCGCCGAGGGGTATGTATACGTATTCACGGAACCAGGTGCCCATGGAGATGTGCCAGCGGCGCCAGAACTCCGTAACACTCTTTGAAATATAGGGATAGAAGAAGTTTTCCTTAAAGGTGAAGCCCAGCATCTTTCCGAGACCGATAGCCATATCGGAGTAACCGGAGAAATCAAAATAGAGCTGGAAGGAATAGAATATGATTCCGAGCCACGCGCCCGCAACTGTGGCATCCGTCTCGGTTCCTGCGCGGAAGGCATCCCAAAGCTCGCCTGCGCAGTTTGCAAGAAGGATCTTCTTTGCAAAGCCGCAAACGAAGGTACGCATACCGGAGGCAAACATATCTATATTATGGGGGCGCTTGCGGAGCTGGTCGTCAACGTCCTGATAGCGTACGATGGGGCCTGCGATAAGCTGAGGGAACAGAGTTACGTATGCGCCGAAGGATGCAATATTCTTCTGCACCTTAGCCGTACCCATATAGATATCCAGAGTATAGGACATTGTCTGGAAGGTATAGAAGGAGATGCCTATGGGAAGCTCAACGTCTGCAAGGGTGGGTATCTGCTGGAGAAAATCCAGAGGAATGAGCTGAAGGTTCTCAATAATAAACGTGTAATACTTAAAGAAGCAAAGAATACCGAGGTTCACGATAACGCTGATAAGCATAAATACCGTGGCCTTTTTCTTGTTCGTTTCTCTGTATTTGCCTACAAAATATCCGCAGGTGTAGTCCAGACAAATGGAAAACAGCATTATGAAGATGTAGACAGGCTCACCCCAGCCGTAGAACGCAAGGCTGACGATGAGAAGCACGAAATTCCTGAGAAAATTGGGGACGAGATAATAAATTAGTATCGTCGCCGCAAAGAAGAGAAACAGGAATTCAAGGGATGAGAATACCATGGGAGTCTCCTTTTTTGGGGTTTTCTTATTGGTCAGACTTGACCAACTAACATTATATCACAAATATTTGGAAAAAGGAAGAGCTATTTCCCATGCAAAACAGATTTAACACAGATTTCAAAGCATATGCGATTCCGTAGGGGCTACCATTGGTCGTCCTCATGAAAATGAACGGTTGTTGATACCGTTACGGCGAGATATAAAACGCCCTCGCAGACCCACCCGTAGGGGAGCGCCTCGGTGCTCCCGTTTGAGAACGAATGGTAAAAGCAAACGATACGGCAACGGAAAAACGATATTTATATTTGTAGGGACAGGCGTCCCCGACGGGAACCCCCAAAAGCTCGAAGACTCGCTTTCGGGGAACCCCTGCGACTGTCCTAATTACAGACGTAACGCTTACCTGCAAATATCGTTTCGTTAAAAGGACAGTCGGGGACGCCTGTCCCTACAACAACGTGTGTCTTTCCCGTTCGTTTGTGCATCAAATTCCGTCTCGTTCGCGTGCGTCCGTTTAAAAGCATAAAAGACCGACCTGCGTGCAGGTC
>JAZQAS010000125.1:0-12967 GCA_045545335.1 Candidatus Avispirillum sp.
GTAGTAAGTAACAATTGCACGGCTGGCAGGCCAATACTAAACGCACTTGTGCGTCGCCAGTAGTGTTTAGGGCTATGCCCGAAAATGAAATACCCCCCGTTTTACGGGGGGATATTTATTGTACGTATCTCTTTAACTATATTCGCATCCGGTCTTGATTAATTTAACAGTTCCAAAACTTCCTTTTTTCGTTCACACATATATTTATAAAGCATTGAATTGAAGCACTGCTTCTCAATATAATCATCTAAAAATGCATCTATAACTTTTAGTGCTATTGTCAATTGAGATGCGGCGTTGTTAAATTCACCTCTGTCCTTCAAATATCTGCCGATGATTATCAGCATATCTATAAGATCGGGCGCAGAGAGATTTCTCTGCTTCTGAGCAGCTTCATACATCTCGTCACCTTCAAGAAGCTTTGCTGCCACCTCAAGCTTTGAGAAGTACAATTCGGGAATATGCTCTATGGCTTCTTTGGCCAACCGGTATTCTCCCATATCTTTGTACGCCATTGCCATAATACGGTATGCATCGAAGCGCAGATCATCAGATCTGGTACTTTCTACCAGTGCTTTTCCTATGGTTATAACCTCGTCGTTCTTGCCCGTTTCCGAAAGGACACCAATAAGGCAAGTCAGTAAGATATCATTGCCGGGGTATTTTTTCAGCCCGTCGCGAATGATCTGCTCTGACTTTGCAATATCCGTATACCAGTACTTGCTGTGCTCATCAACGATAGCTTCTACGTTTTTCTCAATTTGATAAAGATTAAAATCAAAAAGCTCATCTGTTGAAACTCCGAAAAATGAAGCAATGGCGGGTATCATCGTTACGTCAGGCATAGTATTTCCGTTTTCCCACTTGGAAACTGCTTGAAACGATACGCCGAGATAATTTGCAAAAACCTCTTGTGAGATATTTTTCTCTTTTCTCAATGATTTGATCTTTTCTCCAAGTTTTATCATTGTTTTCCTCCAAAATAATGTTGGATCGGCGCTGATCTTGATTATATTATAGCTCATTATAGCAAGAAAACAATAACTCATGTGGGGAGAATTTTTCTAACGTGAGTTGAGAAATCGTTTGAAAAACGAGATGTTTCCGTATTTAAAGCTAAAAAGGACGCTTTTCAATGCGTCCTTTTTAATGTTAGGTTTATAGACATATCTTATTGATCTTCTCATACACCAGGTCGTGCATAGCGGTCAATTCTTTTAATCGCTCAGTACTGACTATAGGAGCATGGTCGTAAAGAGATGCATCTATATACTCAAATAATTCATCATAGACGATAGGCGGATCGTTTTTTAGGTAAAGCTGCAAAACTTTGAATTTGTTAAATTCTATAATATCGCGCTCTATCATCAGATACCGTTTCAGTATCATCAGCGTTGAGTTTACTAGAGAGACAGTGTCGGATATTCCGAAATAAGGATCAATTCTCCTCATATTTTCTGCCCACTCTTCAAAGGCTCGGGCATCCTCAATGATTGCTGATTTGCTCGGAGTTGGAATTGACTCTGTATCAAATATGCCGTATATGGCTTTGGATTGTGTTTTAAGACGCAATATTTCTAAGATCAGTTCTTCGTTTTTTATATAGGGCGGGGATAGCTGCTCTTTGGAAATAACAACAGCACCGAACCCTTTAGGAACGCTATATTGTTCACAGTACTTATTCGCTATTTCACGAATATTTGCCTTTAACTCCCAGAGCTCTGATCTTGGAATATCTGCGATTACGGCTGTATCAATGTCGCTTTGGCCGGGGCGGTAATAATCAGCTCCGAGAGATCCTATGGCGAAAACTGCAAGGATCTGCTTACCGAAGCGCTGTGATAGTTCTTTTCCAAACTCTTTCGTAATTGAAATAGCTTCGTTGTATGTAATTATGCTCATTTTTGCTTAAATCTGTTATTTATTCTTTAAATCTTTTACTCGCTCTCTCTTCGGTTCGCAAAAGAATAGCGCTGCCTTTTCCGTTGGTCAGCTCGCGCATAAGATTGATAAGCTCGTCGCCGCGGTCAGCTTCAATGGCGGCCGTAACCGTAACTCCCTCGCCGAATTCCGTATCGTCCTCGGTAACGTTCATAGCCTTTAGCTGAACAGTCAATCGCTGATATTCGGAGTATGAGCAGGAAAGGGAATAGATACCGAAAGCTTCGCTGACGGCGATTCCCGCGTCGTCAATAGCCATCTTTGCAGCGGCGGAATATGCACGGACAAGGCCGCCGGCACCAAGAAGAGTCCCCCCGAAATAACGGGTGACAACAACGCACATATCCGTAGCTCCGGACATTTTGAGAACGTTCAGAACAGGCATACCCGCAGTACCCTGAGGTTCTCCGTCGTCAGAATACCGAGCGCGCGCGCCGTTGTCAATATAGTATGCCCATACGTTGTGGGTGGCATCGCTGTATTCGCGCTTTTTTTCTTCAACGATAGCCTTTGCCTCATCTTCTGTTCTGACCGGAGCGGCATAGCCGATAAATATTGACTTTTTCTCTTCGTATTCTATCTCACCAACAGAGGCAAGAGTAACTCTCTTTTCGTTGTCCATTTATTCCTCTACTACTTGATACCTCTTAGTATCATAATAATTGATACATTGGTATCCCAATGCTTTTCTCCGTTTTTGTACTGCTCCATACGAGAATCGTACTTTATATTTGTAAGTCGGCTCATTTCTTCTACTTCTTGGGTAGTGAAATGCTCAGGCATAGTACATAAAACAGATTCAATTCCATCTAAAGCTGTATACCTATTTGCATTTATCATATCCAGTGCTAATGAAGGTGGATATTTTGGATTGTCCGGTGTTAAGTCAATAGTAGCAAAACCTGTTCTGATGTTTGAAAATCCGTACTTTGCCATTGAAACTGGCATTTCTGCTTCACTCATAGGATATTTACATACGGAGAATCTGTCAATTGAATCATCATACCTTTGGGCTTTGTTCCAAAACTCTTGCTCATATTCACTAAAAGTAATGCAGGGCGGCTCAACATTGATTCCCCTACGAGAGGAAAGAACAAGACATATTCCTCCAGCTTTTAAAACTCTTAGTTGTTCACCGTAAAATTTTGAAGGTTCAATATGCTCTGCGACAGTGTTTGAGATGGTAACATCAAATGTATTATCGTCAAATGGTAGAGCTGTTGCATCTCCTTCATTGAAAGAAACCCCTGATTCATGCTCTTTTGCAAAGCGTATAAACTCTGAGTCTCGGTCGATTGCTGTTATTTCAGCATTAGGATACCAGCGATGCAAAGCTCCTGCCAACGCTCCGGGGCCGCAACCTATTTCAAGAATTTTAAGAGGTTTGTTTTCGTTTAACTCGAAAAGCTTTTTATATTGATCTGAAAAAATATCGTCGAAACGTAGCTTGCGCGTATAGTACAATGTTTTTGTTCCTTGTACGTATTTTGACCATATAATATTCATTTGCATACCTCCTAACTTAATTTGAAAGTATTATTCCTTTATAAACCTTTTGAGCTTTCCCAAAAGCTTTTCATCGCATGTAACGGTAACGTCAATACCATCGGCAGTATACTCAACCTCAACGTTTTCTCCGTCCTTGTATATAAGACCGAGAAGCGCACCCTCGGACTGAGGAAGAGAAAGGGTAACGGTCTTCTTTCCCGCAGAGCAAAGCTCTTCGAGAATTTTAATAAACTCATCAATACCTTCACCCGTTGCCGCTGAGATAAAGGCGTACTTTGCGCCTGAGGTGGCCGCAATGCGCTTCATATCAAGAAGCCTTTCCGAATCGGGTATCCTGTCGCACTTGTTGAAAATATAGAGCGTGGGCTTTCCCGAAGCGCCGAGCTCGCGAAGAAGATCCTCCGTGACCTCAAGCTCGGATGCAAAATCTCTATCGGAAGCATCGACCACAATGAGGATAATATCAGCAAATACGGCCTCATCAAGTGTGCTCTTAAAAGCCTTGATGAGATGATGGGGCAGATTTTTTATAAATCCGACGGTGTCCGTAAGAAGTATCTTTTCACCTGAGGGAAGGGAGTATTGTCTTGTTGTAGGGTCAAGGGTCGCAAAAAGCTTGTCCTCTGCAAATATGCCTGCATCTGTAAGAGTGTTGAGCAGAGTGGACTTTCCTGCATTCGTATAGCCAACGATGGCGCATTTCGTAATGCCGGAGCGGTCGCGCGATGCTCTGATAACGCTTCTGTTCTTTTCTATCTTGCGTATCTCCTCTTCAAGCTGAGCAACTCTTGATTTGAGGCGTCGTCTGTCGATCTCAAGCTTAGATTCACCGGGGCCTCGGGTACCTATACCGCCGCCAAGACGGGACATATCGCGGCCCTTACCCATAAGACGGGGAGCAGTATACTTAAGCTGTGCAAGCTCAACCTGGAGCCTGCCCTCTGCGCTCTGTGCGTGGGAGGCGAAGATATCAAGTATAAGCATGCTTCTGTCAAGGACTGAAACGTCGCAGTCAATGCTGTCCTCAACGGCTTTTATCTGTGAAGGAGAGAGCTCAAAATCAAAAACAACGAGCTCAGCCGACGTATTCTTGCAGGCGTCGGAAAGCTCCTGCATCTTACCGCTGCCGATACCGTAACGGCTGTCGGGGCTTTCTCTCATCTGAGTAATAAGCGCGGTAACCTCAGCCCCTGCAGTGTCAAGAAGACGGCGAAGCTCTTCAAGTCCGCGGAGGCATTCGCCCTCCTCGCCCTTCTTGTAAATGGAAACGCAAACAGCCCGTCTGTTGTCAGCGGGAACGACCTCGTGCATGACTTCGCGCTTTTCCTTTTCCTCAACAGGCTCTTCGCATATTTCTGTAAGCTCAATATAAAAGGGAAGGCCCTCGTAGTTTTTGTTATCTTCCATAATACCTCTTATTCAATGAAAAAACCGGATAAGAACGGTGTCCCGTTCTTACCCGGATTCGGTCAGGATACAAGTTATCTGTTTGCAGCTTCAAGACGCTTCTTGAACTTGTCAACTCTTCCGCCTGCATCAACAAACTTCTGCTTGCCGGTGAAGAAGGGATGGCACTTGGAGCAAACTTCAACACGGATCTCGCCGTTAGCATCACCCTTGGTAGAGCGAGTTACAACTGTCTCGCCGCATGCGCAACGGATAGTTACTTCTTTATAGTTGGGATGAATTCCAGCCTTCATTGTTATCATTCTCCTTGAGGTTATTTTTACAGTACAAAGAATTTTAACACAAAAGGTTTTCTAAGTCAATAGCATTTCGAAAAAAGTTTTCTCAATTTGCGCATAAACTCGAAAAAAAGCTAAATCTTTGAGCCGATAGCATCCTTAAGTCTTCCGATTATCCGCTTTTCAAGACGTGAAATGTAGGATTGTGATATGCCCAGCATATCTGCAACCTCCTTTTGCGTCTTTTCTTTTCCGCCCGAAAGACCGTATCTTAAGCTGATGATCTTTCTTTCGCGCTCGCTAAGGGTCGCAACAGCGGCTCTGAGTATACGCTCGTCCTCATCCTTTTCAAGCCTGTGGCTGACAGAGTCGGTATCACTTCCCAGAATATCGGAGAGCAGTAGCTCATTTCCGTCCCAATCAGTATTCAGCGGCTCGTCTATGGAGATGTCTCCTCTGTGAGAGGCATTTTTTCTTATGTACATAAGTATCTCGTTTTCGATGCAGCGTGATGCATACGTTGCAAGCTTTATATTCTTGTCCGCTCTGTATGTGTTGATGGCCTTTATAAGCCCGATAGTTCCTATGGAGATAAGATCCTCAATTCCCGTGCCCGTGCTTTCAAATTTTCGTGAAACGTAAACGACGAGCCGAAGATTATGCTCTATCAGAATTTTTCGTGCGCCGGGATCGCTGTCGAGAAGCGCAATAATTCGGCTCTCCTCCTCGGGTGAAAGAGGTGGAGGAAGTGACTCGGGGCCGTTTATGTAAAAATCCGCGGACTGATCTTTCATGGCGAGAAGCGCCGCAATATATTTTAGCTTTTGCCAAACGGAAGTAAATTGTTTTTTGATCTTGTTCATAAAACCTCCTAAGGAATAAGTGAAGCGGGAATACTTGCGCTGTGTCCTGCAAAATAATCCTTTTTGCATTTCTTCGGTGCAATTATGCAGCGAACGTCTTTTCTTTTACTGCCTGATATGACGGTGACCCGATCGGGAACAAATCCGCAGATCATTCCTTCCTTGTCTATCGTTCTTATTGGAATGAGACGGGGGCTAATTTGCAGCTCAGCCAATTTATCGCTGTCAAGGCTATATAGCGCATCAAGGGCGCATTTTTCGCAAAGCTTTTCTATTATTTCCTCTGAAACAGGCATTACCGGATCTCCGCTTATAGGATCTCGCATAAGATTTCCGCTGTCGCAAAGGGCGGAAAAGCTGACCGCAGTATCTTTCCATATGATAGATACAGAAACTGTGCGCTTGTTTTTTATGTTGCAAATGATGCGTATGATTATGTAAACTGATGCAACAGATGCAGCACAGACGATGGATAGAATACCTCCGCCTTTTGAAGTATCATTGTAGCCGTAATCGGAAAGAGAGAGTATCGCAGTCATAGTGCCTCCAAGGAGAGCCCCGCATCCCCAGATCAGTGCGCTTTGGCGAATAAGGCCGAATAAGCCTCCGCAAGATCCGAAGGTAATCAAGCACATAAGTATGCTCACTCCTCCCGCAATAATATACGTCAGAAAAGCTTGGGTCGGTATAAATAAGGATATAAAGGCATATAAGGCTCCGACAGATGCACCGAGACTCATACGCAGAGCCCTTCTCGGTCGGGACGTGAGGACGGCCGATATCCAAAGAGTTATAAAATCCATGCTGAAATTAACAAGAAAAAGAACGTCTGCGTAAACGGTAGTTTTTATATTCATCATTCCTTTCTCTTCGTGCCAGCAGATTATACACCTTGAAACGCAAATATTTTGTCGGTGCTTGAGGTCGTTTTTTGCAATGTCAAAAAAGCGTTAAGGGCATATACTGCTAAAAAGCGGAAAGGATGGTTCAATATGCTTTCATATTCAGATTACTTTGAAGATATATCAAAAGGAAACAGTTATTTTGCAGGTGCCAATACGGGCAAAGGCTTTGTTTGTGATTACGATGGGCTGATGTCAGAGGAGGATTTCGAAAAGATATATATAGTTAAGGGCGGATCCGGAACGGGAAAAAGCACGCTGATAAAAAAGGCCGCAGAGGCAGGTAAAAAGAAGAACGCCGAAATTACATATATACTGTGCTCATCCGATCCCGATTCTCTGGACGGTGTCATAATAGAGAAGCGCAATAAGAAGATTGCTGTTATAGATGGAACAGCTCCCCATATAAAAGAGCCGCAGTATGCAGGCGCTTGCGGCGAGATCATAAATTGCGGGGATCATTGGAATGCAAGCTTTCTTGAGAATAAAAAGGATGAGATAGCAAGCCTTGCTCAAAGAAAATCTCTTGCGTATAAAAGGGCATACCGTTATCTGGCGGCAGCAAGCGAGATCTTTGAGATTCAGCAAAGCATAGGAGCATTTTGTCTTGAAAAAGAAAAAATGAAAAAATCAATCGAAAGATTGGTTGCAAATATTGGAAATAAAAACGGTAAGGGAAAGCTTATATACAGAAGAACGGAATGCATTTCAATGAAGGGTGCATACAGGCTATCTTCGTTTGAACGATGCAAAAATCAGTATGGTGTTGCAGATTGTTGCTTCATATCTCCGTATTTTTTAGAAATGCTGAAAAACGAGCTTTTAGGCAAGGGATTAGATGTGATCGTTTCGGAATCGCCGATTTTCGGTATTTGTGAAATATGCATTCCTTCTGCCGATGCAGCCTTTGTACCTTTCAAAAAAGGAAGGGAATATGGCAAATGCATAAATCTTAAACGTTTTGCAAACGCAGAAAAAGCAGCAACAGTAAAGCAAAGACGTATATTCACGTCCAAATGTCTTTTTTCAATGGTAGAAGGCGCTCTTGAATGTTTCAGGGATGCAGGAGATATCCACTTCGTCCTTGAGGGCATATATAAAGGAGCAATGGATTTCAATGGTCTTGATAAAATGGCAGAGAAATTGAAAAAAAGCATAGCTGAACGGCTTTAGTGGAATAGAAATAGCCTTGTCCGAGTATATATTACTGTACCTGAGAAAGGAAAGGATACCGTAATATGGATTTTAAAAATACCTTGTATGAAGAAACGGCCCTAAGCTATCTGCCTCATCATCTTGCAGAAGCGGTTAGAAGAAGCGGTGCACTGTTTCGCGGTAATATATCCGAGATAAGACTAAGGCAGGGAATGTCTCTTGCTGTAACAACGAGAGGAAAAAGCATTTTAACTCCCATAAAATGTACGTATGAGGATCTGTTGTATACTGTTAGAGCTCTTTGCGGTAACTCATTGTATTCACATAGTGAAACTATAAAAGAAGGTTACATATGTACTGATGGAGGAATACGGGCAGGTGTCTGCGGAAGAGCGATAATTGAAGGTGCCAGGATAACAGCGGTAACGGATATAAACAGTATTTCTATAAGAATACCTCATAGAATTCCCGGCGCGGCCGACGGTATATGTAAGCTCGTAATGTCAGATGGTTTCAGAGGGATGATCATATATTCTCCTCCCGGTGAGGGAAAGACAACAGCCTTGCGGGAGCTTACCGCAAGGCTGGGGTCAAGACCGTATTCTATGAGGCTTGCCGTTATAGATACAAGATTTGAGATTTGCGGAGGTCTTGGAGGGGATCTGACAGCGGACGTGCTTTTGGGCTATCCCAGAGCAAAGGGCATAGAGATCGCGCTCAGAACTCTTTCTCCGGAACTTATCATATGTGATGAGGTAGGCAGTATGGAGGAGAGCACGGCGATCCTCGAGGGATTTGGTTCGGGGGTTCCAATCATCGCAACCGTTCACGGAGCAAGCCTTTGTGAGGTAAGATCAAAGGCATACATAAACAGGCTAATAGAGCTTGGGGTGTTCTCTCATGCGGTTGGCCTTAAGAAGAGGGACGGATCCTTCGAATTGAAAACAGACAAGCTTTTGGATGATGATAAGTAATATCGGATATACCCTGATCGGAGGGTCGATCCTAATTTTGTGTGCTTTGCTTTTCGGAATGGAAAAAAGCCGACGGGAAAGGGAAAAGCTGAAAATAGCCGAGGGCCTGCTTGCTTTTGTTGTGTACGTTGGGCGGCAGATTGAAAGCTTCAAAACTCCGCTTGGGCGTATATATTCCGATTTTTATGATGAAGGGCTTGATGCGTTAGGCTTTTGCAGTATCCTTCAGTCTGAGGGACTTACCGATGCGTTGAAAAAGATAGAAGATAAGATTCCGGAAGCACTCGCGAAGGAAATGTATAGTTTTTCTAAAGGCATCGGCGCAGGATACGAAAAGGGACAGGCAGAGCTTTGCTCTTATACTGCAAAGGTTATCGAGTCTTCAGTAAAAAGTATAAAGGAGGAGCTCGGCGATAAGGTGAGAATGTATAGACTTCTTCCGCTTTTACTTGTGCTTTCTCTTGTTATCCTATTCTTGTAGCATATTTTAGGAAGGTCATTATGGATATTTCTCTGATATTGAAAACTGTCGGGGTAGGCATACTTGTGGCAGTAGCAAATCAGATACTTCAAAAAACGGGCAGGGACGAGCATGCAATGCTTGTCACCATAGTTGGTATAATAGTCGTTCTTGTAATGATTGTAGGTGAAGTGGGCGGGCTTATTGATACGGTAAGAACCGTGTTTGAGCTGTGATGACGGATGTATTGCGTATTTCGGGCATCGCGCTGATAGGCGTGTTTTCCGCCATAATACTGAAGGAGAGATACAAGAGCATCGGCTTTGCAGTTGTAGCTTGCGTGATAGTACTTGTATGCGTTTATACGATAAATAACGGAGTTTCGCAATCTGTGGGCGCTGTTTTTAGCTTTGTTGAGGATTCGGATTTTTCCGAATATGCCCAAATACTGTTAAAGGCATTGGGTATTGCATATATAACTACTATAACGCAGTCGCTGTGCAGCGAGGCGGGAGAAAATGCAATAGCGGGGGGAGTTGAGCTTTTTGGAAAAGCTCAATTGATACTTTTGTCCTTGCCTCTGGTTTTTTCATTACTTGATATTGCCTCGGAGCTGGTTTAGAGCAATGAAGAGAATAATAATTTCTGTGTTGATGGCTGTTGGGCTATTAGCTTCGCTTAGTGTTGCATCTGTTGCGGTGAAAGTGTATGAATATGATCTTTCCGAGGGAGCTGAGGAAAGCGCAGAGGGTATGCTTTCCGAGCTTATAGAGTCTATTCCCCAAGAAATAAAGGACGAGCTGCCTGAAGGACGAGGGACGGATATTTCAGAATTTGATTTTGAGTATTTTGAGGAGCTTATAGAAAAGTCTGTTCGCAGTGCCGCTGTTCCTGCATTCAAGGTCGTCGCAATTTTGCTCGGAACCGTCATTATTTCGGCTGTGTTTAATATACTATCAAAAACGGTTTGTCCGTCTTCACTTGAAGGGGTATTTTCTTTTTGCTCATCCATATGTGTTTCTCTGTCGGTGTTTTCAGCAATGAAAAGCGTGTTCAATACCGTTGAGTCGCTTCTTAGAACCCTTTCGGATACGATGCTCATAATTGTGCCTGTAATGGAGGGTATATATATAACGTCGGGTAATCTTACAACCGCAGCGGTAACTTCTACGGGGATCAATCTTATGATAAGCCTGACTCAAGGTATATTTTCAAGGGTAATATCTCCGCTTGTGTATGCGGTGTTTATTTTGTCTGTGGTAGCGGTAGTGACAAAAAATGTCGGCATTACATTTATGTCAAAAACCTTACGGGGAATGCTGACGGGAGGCCTTCTCGTCATTATGACTGTTATGACCTTTGTCCTTGCGTTGCAGTCATCCGGAACGGCGGCCGCTGATACTTTTGTTCAAAGAACTGTGAAATTTGCAATTGGAAGCTATTTGCCTATAGTCGGAGGCAGCGTAGCCGATTCTTTTTCAGTTCTTTCAGGTAGTCTCAGTGTTATAAAGCAATCGTGCGGAATAGTGGGAATAGTTATTATTATAATTGCTTTTCTTCCGCCTTTTGCAGTGATCCTGCT
Organism: Candidatus Avispirillum sp.; assembly: GCA_045545335.1. GTDB lineage: Bacteria > Bacillota > Clostridia > Oscillospirales > CAG-272 > Avispirillum. Next base: position 11,072 of record JAZQAS010000125.1, read on the forward strand.
TAGCCACCTTGCAGTAGGAGGAGCGGGAGCTCTTTCGTCGGTACTTGGATGTGAGCGCGAAGGAGAGCTGCTTTCTGAGTGTAAGAGCACGTGTACTCTGCTTTTGGCGGTATGCTCAGGTGCAGTTGTTATGTATATCGTTGCTTTGGGAATATTTTGCAAAACTCCCGTTGCCATAGGGTAGGAGTGGATAAGTATGGGGGAATACGTATATACCTTGATATGCGCCGCAGTATTTGTGGCAGTAATAATCGCACTTACACCGAAAAATAACACTTTGAGTAAATACGTTGCATTTGCAGGAGCTTTGATAATGGCGCTTGTTATGCTTGGCCCTGTTGCGTCGTATCTTGTGAAAGCAGATATTCCTCAAAGGGAAGAAAGCGAGCCTGAAAAGCAAACGGAAACGGAGAATTATCGCTTTTATGCACAAAGTGCGGGAATGGCGCTCTGTGAAATATACGGAACTAACGCTGAAGAGCTGACGGCGCGGGTAGAATGCAAAGATAACGGTACGATTGAAAGTATAACCCTGTTAGTCAAAGGCAACGTTACCTACGATACGGAAGAAGCGGGGGATATACTCTCCGAGATATACGAAAAAAATATAAGGGTGGAGCAGTATGAGTGACAGGGAGAAAAAAACGCAATTAAAAAATTATTTGATTATTGCTGCAGCAATAATCGGTGCTATACTGCTTGTTCTGCCGCATCTGATAAGCAAAGATGATTCAAAAGAAGAGCAGAAAGAAACCGAGGTGATCTACTATAGCGATAAAATAGAGGAGAAGATAGAAAAGCTTATCTCCGGCGCGGACGGGGTGGGAAAATCGCAGGTGGTAGTCACTCTTGACACGGCTGGAGAATATGTTTTTGCCCAAAATGAAACGAAAAGTGAAAAGGCAAGTGCGGCTGAATATGTTATTGTAAATACCAAGAACGGTGAAGAGCCTGTTACTATCGGCGAGCTTTACCCGAAAATACGGGGAGTTGCGGTAGTTTGCGAAGGAGGGGGAGATGTAGGGGTTAAAAAAAGAGTAACAGAGCTGATAGCGGCAGCCCTTGGAATACCGACAAATAAAATTGCAGTATCCGGATAGGAATACGAAACATCTAACATGAATATTATTTAAAGAATCAATGATTGAAAGGAAATATACTATGAAAGAAAAGATCAAAAATTTTTTCAAAAAGGCAAAGTCCCTAACTAAGAAGATCTTGAAAAAGATCAATAAAAAAGCGGCAGTCGCGCTTGGAGCAGTGATTGTACTTGCAGGTGCGGTCGTTCTGAATTTTTTGCTTGTTCCCGAAGACATCGAGAAGAAGAACGGAAAACTTGACGTAGCCATTGATCTTTCAGATGTTTCAGCGGCGCTGGCAGATAAAGAAAAGGAGCCTGAGAGTGTTTCCAAAGATGAAAGCGAAGATATGTTTGCTCAAATGACAATGTCCCGCAGAAAAGCAAGAGACGAGGCAGTGGAGGTCCTTTCGGATGTGGCACAAAGCAGCACGGCCATAGAATCAATGAAAAAAGAAGCACTGGCAGAGCTTGAGCAGATCGCTGTTGACATTGAATGTGAAGCAAATATAGAGAGCCTCATTATGGCTAAAGGATTCGATGAATGTGTAGCCGTCGTTAACGGAGATACTGCAAGCGTAATAGTAAGGACAGACGGTCTTCTTGCAAACGAGGTTGCTCAGATCAGCGAGATCGTATATGAGCAAGCCGGCGTTCATCCGGATAATTTAAATATTATTGAATCTAAATAGGAAAAGGCATCAAAATGATTCCTTTTTCAACTTGAAACTTTGTATTTACCTGCTGTATAAGGTGTGATATAATATAGAAAAACAACTGAGGAATTAATATGAACATCGAAATTGAAAGAAAATTAC
>JAZQAS010000126.1:0-7100 GCA_045545335.1 Candidatus Avispirillum sp.
CATTTTTTACCCCACTTTTTTCTCTTCTTTCTTTGAAAAGAAAGAAGCAAAGAAACGTTACGTATTCGCATCAAATTGAATTTTTATATATTTTCTCTTTTTTGAAAGTTTTTTGAAGGTGCGGAAACTTTTTTCCAAAAAAGTTTCTGCATTTCGTCTCCCCTCTTCCTACTCCGAAAGATATCTTGCGGAGGCGGCGGAAGCCATAACGAGGGCAGTCTCGCAGTCCGTATCCTTAACTATATGCTCAAGGATAAATGCTGCAAGAAAGCTGTCGCCGGCGCCCTTAAAGGTCTTGATATCAGCCTTATGGGCCTCTGTCATAAAGCAGCCCTCGGGGCCTGCGTAAACGCTTCCGTCCTCTCCGAGAGTGAGAAGGACCGAGGAATGGTTTGAAAGGTGAAATCTGAGGGCCTCCTTTGCGGCGTTTATGCGAAGGTCCTCACCCTCGCCCTCAAGAGGACGGCCGTTGAGAGCCTCAAATTCCTCCTGATTTGGCTTTATCAGGTCGGGGATAGCCTCCATACCGAGAGAAAGGGCCTCTCCGTCGCAGTCAAGGATAACGTAAGCCCCTGCGTTTCTCGCGATGGTTATAAGCTTTTTATAGATATCCTTGTCAATTCCCGGGGGAACCGAGCCTGAGAGCACCACAACGCATCCGCCCTGACAGTTGAGCTCAGACTTGTAAAGGCCTATAAACTCCTTTTTCTTATCGGGTGAAACGTTGATGCCGGGCTCGTTTATCTGAGTCTGCACGCCCTCAGAGTCGATTATGGACGTGTTTTTGCGAAGACTGCCGGGGCAATTGACGGCCGATACCTCAAGACCCATAGCCCTGAGCCTTTCGTCAATGCCGTCGGAGCCGAAGATACCCATTGCAACGCTGTCGCGCCCCATTTTGAGAAGGGCCTTTGAAACGTTGATGCCCTTGCCGCTGTAAGTAACGCTTGGGGCGGGAACACGGTTGAGCTCACCTGCCCTGAAGGGTGCGGAGAGCTTGTAGTCGCAGTCTATACAGGGATTAAGCGTAACTGTAATGATCTTCATTATACGTCAAGATTTTCAACGAAGCGGGCATTCTGCTCGATAAACTCGCGTCTGGGCTCTACCTTGTCGCCCATAAGGAGGGAGAAGGCCTCGTCGCAGGCAACCGCGTCCTCCATCTCCACCCGAAGAATGGTTCTCGTTTCGGGGTCCATAGTAGTTTCCCAGAGCTGAGATGCATCCATCTCTCCGAGACCCTTGTATCGCTCAGCCTCAGCGTTGCCGCCAAGCTTTGCGATGATCTCGTCGCGCTCTGCATCGGAGAATGCGTATTCCTGATGCTTACCCTTGTAAACCTTGTAGAGAGGAGGCTGGGCAAGGTATATATGTCCCTTTTCAATAAGGGGACGCATATGTCTGAAGAAGAAGGTAAGAAGCAGAACGCTGATGTGTGAGCCGTCAACGTCCGCATCGGCCATAATGATTATCTTGCCGTAGCGAAGCTTCGAAATATCGAAATCCTCACCGATACCGCATCCCAGCGCCTGAATGATGGGAGTGATGGAGGGATTTGCGTATACCTTGTCAAGTCTTGATTTTTCAACGTTGAGCACCTTACCGCGAAGGGGGAGGATAGCCTGAAAATGGCTGTCTCGTCCGCTTTTTGCAGAACCGCCCGCAGAGTCTCCCTCTACGAGATAGAGCTCTGTGAACTCAACGCGTCTGTCCTGGCAGTCCGCAAGCTTACCGGGAAGAGTTGAGCCCTCGAGAACGTTCTTTCTTCTCGTCAGCTCTCTTGCCTTCTTTGCCGCTTCTCTTGCGCGGCTCGCGGTCATTGCCTTATCTATGATCAGCTTACCTGTTGCGGGATTTTCCTCAAAATACTCCTCAAGCTTCTGGTAAACTATTCTGTCAACGATGGTCTTGATCTCGGAGTTACCCAGCTTTGCCTTTGTCTGGCTCTCAAACTGAGCGTCGGGCAGCTTAACTGAAACGACGGCGCAGATACCCTCTCTTGCGTCCTCGCCGGAGAGCTTATCGTCGTTGGTCTTGATGATGCCGCATTTCTTACCGTAGTCGTTGATGGCGCGGGTAAGAGCAGTCTTGAAGCCCATCTCGTGAGTACCGCCGTCGATGGTGGACATATTGTTTGCAAAGGTAACTATAAGGTCGTTGTAGCTGTCGTTATACTGGAGAGCAACCTCAGCGGTGATATCGCCCTTCTGGGCCTTCATATAGATAACGTCGTTGTGAAGCTTTTCGCCCTTATTCTTGCCGATATATTCAACGAAGGACTTGATACCGCCCTCGAACATAAAGTCGTCGCAAAGGGGATTGCCGTCGCTGTCGGTGTGGCCGGGGCGCAGGTCCTTGAGAACGATGCGGATGCCCGCGTTAAGGAAGGCCTGCTCGCGCAGCCTCTTCTGGAGGGTAGCGTAATCGAAGTTAACGTCCTCAAAAATGGTAGCGTCGGGCTTAAAGCGCACGTAAAGACCCTTCTTGTCTCCCGCGTCGCCAACGCATTTGAACTCGCCAACGGTCTTACCCTGCTCAAATCTCATCTGATAGCGCTTGCCGTCGTGGCAGTTATCGACCTCCATCCATTCGGAGAGAGCGTTAACGACGGATGCGCCAACGCCGTGAAGACCGCCGGAGATCTTATATCCCTCGCCGCCGAACTTACCGCCCGCGTGGAGTACGGTGAATACCACCTCAAGGGTAGGGATGCCCATCTTTGCGTGTATTCCGCTGGGAACGCCTCGTCCGTTATCCTGAACGGAAACGGTACCGTCCTCAAGGATAGTGACCTCGATCTTATCGCAGTGTCCTGCCATAGCCTCGTCGATAGAGTTGTCAACTATCTCGTAAACGAGATGGTGAAGACCGCCGAGAGAGGTCGTACCGATGTACATACCGGGACGTTTTCTTACAGCCTCAAGTCCCTCAAGTACCTGTATCTGATTTTCATCATAAGCTGCCTGAGACTGCACTTCGTTTGTCAAGTTTTCTGCCATTTTAAACTCCATTTCTCTGTATCTTCTTTTCTCTCAAGAAAAGAAGCAAAAGAACTATGCAAAAGGTTATGCATTATCCGTAATTTATGTCAGGGGTATCTCCGCTCTCTGGGCCAGAGTTTTTGCGGAAAGGTGAGAAAAAACAACTCTTCTCTCCCCATCCTTATCGCTTGAAAGGATAAAGGATTTCGGCAGATCGTAGCCTGCCATCTCGCTGTGGCCTTCCTTTTCTGCGCGGCGGAGAAATTTTTTCGTGGTTTCCGGCGTATTCTGGGAGTCTATATCAAAAATACCGATTATTTCTTTTTTCTTTATAACGGTATTTGCGCCAACGTGTAAAAACATTTCAATTTTCGCCGCAGCCTTCGGCTGCGGTGATCTCCCATTTTAATTTTTCCGCGCCCGCTCCGACACGGAGCGGGGGGAAGTAATATTCTTTCGTTCTCCCTTTCCGTTCATCATGAACGGAAGGGACGTTTTTTCTTTTTTCTCAGGCATAATGCCTGAGCTTTAAGAAGCTCCTCTTTCGCTTAAAGCGAAAGAATGGGTAAAGAAGCAGATCATCTGCCATTCATTCTGATAGGCATAACGAAGAGCTTATACTTAACGGGCTTCTTTTCCTCAGTCTCCTCGCTGTCGCCGCTCTCGATGCAGATGCCCATGAGAGAACCGTTCATATTGAACTTAACTGTCTCGCAGCCATCGGAGGCCTTCAGCGCGTCAAGAAGGAAGCGGCACTTGAAGCCGATGACCAGAGATTCGCCGGTCATTGCGATAGGAAGCTCCTCGTAAACGGAGCCGCCTGTGGATGCAGAGGAGATCTTGAGAACGTTGTCCTCAAAATCAAGCTTTACATATGTCTTTGATGAGCTGCCTCCCAGCTTATCCTCAGTAACGATAGATGCTCTCTCCACAGCGCTCATCATCATATCCGTATTGATATAAGCGGTCTTTTCAAACTCCTCGGGAATGATGCGCTTATAGTTAAGGTATTCTCCGTCGATAAGGCGGGAGAAGTAGGTATAATCCCCAACCTTGAAGATGCAGTGCTTTCTTGCAACGGAGATGGTGATATCGTCCTCCGTATCGTGGATCATCTTCATAAGCTCGAAGAGGATCTTGCCGGGAACGATGAAGGATGCCTCGGGAGCATCGTCACCGATTTCGTATTCAGCGTAGCCGAGTCTGTTTCCGTCGCAGCCTACGCACTTGAGAGTTCCCTCCTCAACGCAGAAGTAAACGCCGTTGAAGATAGGCTTCTGAGCATTCTGGTCAATGGCGAACGCGGTCTTTGAGATAAGGCTTCTGAAGATATACTGAGGAATAGTATAGTTTCTGTCGCCCGAGAGGAGAGGAAGGCTGGGGTAGTTCTCTCCGGGGATGGATCCGATCTCAAAGAAGCTTGAGCCGCCGGTGATCTTTGCGCGGTTCTTGTCGTCGATATCAATGGTGATATCGCCTGAGGGCATGCTTCTGACGATCTGAAGAATATTCTGGCTGTTTATAATGAAGCTTCCGTCAGTCATTGATTTTGCCTCAACGAAGGTACGGAGGCCCTTTTCCATATCGTAAGCTGTAAGTCTGCAGGTGCCGGGCTCTTCTCCGGGGCACTCAAAGAATATACCCTCAACGGAGGCGATGGTCTTCTTTCCGGGGGCGATAGCTGCAGCGGGGCCGATAGCCGCAAGAAGCTTATCTCTGTCAAATACAACTTTCATAGCGTAACACTTTCCGTTCTGCCGTTCAGAACACAATAAATAGAATAAATAATATAATAAATAAAAACAGAAGTTATAATAGGGGCTGTTGAAACTGTTGAAAACCCGCCCTTCCCTTTACCGTCAAGGGAAGCGGGGCTTTTGTTTTCAGCCGGTGGCGGTTGAATTGCAGTTTCTTTCGGTTGAAAAGCTCTTTTGAAAAAGGGGTAAAAATGCAAACAATGGGCAAAAGAGCGAAATTTTTGAAAACGGGTGATTTTTCAACAGGGTCTTTTGCTGTTGAAAAGTGGATTTTTGGTGAAACGAACTCAGTTTTCAACATGCTGTTGAAAAGTCGGTTGAATTTTCAACTTCCCTTGCAGCATTGAAAATATCCTTGATTTCAACAGGATATGAGTCAAGTTTTCAAAAGGAATTTTAAGGTGTTGAAAATTAGGGGCGTGGCTGTTGAAAATCAGCTTTTTATCTCCGTCATGATCTCAAAGATATCGTTATTCAGCTTGTCGTCCGTTTTCATATCCGCCTCAACGGTCTTGATGTTGCTGAAAACGGTAGCGTGGTCGCGGTCCATCATTTTGCCGATATCGTTGAGAGAAAGGTCAAGCACCTTTTTGATAACGTACATCGCAACGTTTCTTGCGGTCTTGATAGTCTTTGTTCTGCTCTTTCCAAGGATAGCCTCAACGGAAACGTCGTATTTTCTCGCCGTGATCTCAAGGATGGTGTCCACCGTCTCGGCAACGGGCTTGTTCTCGCGGAAATATTCGGGGATAGAGCTCTTGACCATCTCAAGGGTAACGGGCTTGCCGCTGATAAGGGCAACGGCGCCGATCTTTTTGAGAGCGCCCTCTATCTCTCGGATATTGGAGTTGAGCCTTTCCGCCAAGAAAACGATGACCTCGTTGGGTATCTGGATATTGCCCTTCTCGGATTTCTTTCTGAGAATGGCAAGGCGAAGCTCGTATTCGGGGGGCTGAACGTCAACTATCATACCCTGAGAAAATCTGGTCTGGATACGCTCCTCAAGGGTGTACATTTCCTTGGGAGGGCGGTCGGAGGTGAGAACTATCTGCTTCTTCGCCTCGTAGAGGGCGTTGAAGGTGTGGAAGAACTCCTCCTGAGTCGAGGTCTTGCCCGCGATGAACTGAACGTCGTCTATGAGCAGCATATCCGCGCTTCTGTACTTGTCGCGGAACTTTTTCATATTCTTTTTGGAAACGCAGTCGATAAGCTCGTTAAGAAAATCCTCGCTCTTCACGCAAACGATAGCCTTTTCGGGCTCCCTTGCGTGGACCGTGTTTGCAATGGCGTACATAAGGTGGGTCTTACCGAGACCGCTTGGTCCGTAGATAAAGAGGGGGTTGTAGCCAAGGTCTCCTCCGGGGCTGTTGGAAACGGCGATGGAGCAGGCGTGAGCAAGCTGGTTTGAGGAGCCGACGACGAAGTTTTCAAAGGTGTATTCAGGGTTCAGGCCCGTGGAGCGGATATTTTCCTCAGGCTCCTCCTCGGGCTCCTGACCGAAGCGGCCCTTTGAGAGCTTGACCTTAGTGTTGGGGTTCATAGCCTCGGAGAATTCCTTTATTCCGTCGCAGATGATCTCAACCTTGGGCTTGTAGTCCAGCGCCTCCCAGACGCATTCCCTTATGAAATCCATATATCTTTCAACGATTATTTTTCTTTTAAGATTCTCGGGTGTTGCGAGAACTACCTTTTCGTCACTTATGGAAACGAGGTGAAAATCCGAAAACCAGAGGTCAAAAGCCGTTCTTGACATGGTGGATCTTTCTTCGAGCATCGCATAAATGGACTGGTAATACATTTCAAGTTCTTTTTCAGTCAAGCAGCTTTACCGTCCTTTCGAAATATTTTCCTATTATATAATAATCCACAGAACATTATAGCATAAACGGTCAATAGTTTCAATAGTTTTTAGAGAGCTTTTGATGCGAATTTTCGAAAAAATTACATTCAAAAAAACAAAAAACCTCCTATTTTGCGGTTAAACGAAAAATAAGAGGTCAAAGGGGCGCACAGCGTGGGGGATACAAGCCGACCCTGCCCCGCCCGTAAAATATATGAGAACAAAAATCAACTTTCAAAATTGAACCGTATCTACCTCAAAATCCCCACCGTTTCCCCGCGAAAATTGACGTAATTTTTTATAATTTTTTTATTTTTGAACGGGAAAAAAGTAAGATAAAATGCAGAAAAAAAGATATGCGCCGTGTAGGAAACGAGGGATAAGATCAATGCTATACGGCGAAATAAAAAAGAAAAAATCCCCGCAAACCCGTAGGGGAGCCACTTCGAAACCCCTAAAAATTCGCAAGCTCATTTTCAGGGAACCCTCGGCTTCGTGCTCCCGTGGAATGAACGATAAGCA
>JAZQAS010000127.1:0-2318 GCA_045545335.1 Candidatus Avispirillum sp.
TCCGTCACCGCCTATGAAGACAGCAATAGCTTCACGTTTATCTCTGAGAATATCGTTTGTACCAAGTCGTAAGCAACTGCATCGGTGACACCTTCCCCCCAATCATGGGGGAAGGCTTGGTTTAGTTCTTCCCCACGCTTGAAGCCGTAACCTCATTTTAAAATAAAAAGCAGAAAACCGACGGAGACCGTCGGTTTTCTACATTTTCTCTTCTCTTTTCTCTCTTCTCTCTTACCTGAGAAAAATCATTTTTTTCTCTTCGCTTCTTCCTTGAGGCGAAGCTCTGTATTGAGTATCTTCTTTCTCAGGCGGAGAGACTTTGGTGTTACCTCTATAAGCTCGTCCTCGCCGATGAACTCGATAGCCTGCTCAAGGCTCAGCACCTTATGGGGAACAAGTCTGAGCGCCTCGTCAGCTCCGGAGGAGCGGATGGAGGTGAGATGCTTTTTCTTACAAACGTTGAGTGCGATATCTATCTGCTTCGGGCACTCGCCGACGATCATTCCCTCGTATACGGGGGTCTGCACGCCGATGAACATCTGTCCGCGATCCTGACAGTTAAAGAGGCCGTAGGAGGTGGACTCGCCCGTTTCGCTTGCGATGAGAGAGCCCGTATAGCGGGTGCTGATCTCTCCCTTGAAGGGCTGATATCCCTCAAAGATAGAAGCCATGATTCCCTCGCCGCGGGTATCTGTCAAGAACTCGCTTCTGTAGCCGAAGAGGCCGCGGGCGGGAATGGAATACTCTATCTTCATACGGTTGCCGCGGAGGTTCATCTCAAGGAGCTCTCCCTTGCGGGCGCCAAGCTTCTCAATGACCGTGCCCACGTATTCCTCGGGCACCTCAACGGTGACGCGCTCCATAGGCTCGCACTTCACGCCGTCTATCTCCTTATAAAGCACGTGGGGTGTTGAGCACACTATCTCAAAGCCCTCGCGGCGCATTGTTTCAATAAGAATGGAAAGATGCATCTCTCCGCGGCCCGCTACCTTGAAGGAATCGGTGGTCTCGCCGTCCTGCACTCGGAGAGAAACGTCCTTGAGGGTCTCCTTATAAAGGCGCTCTCTGATCTGACGGGAGGTTACAAACTTGCCCTCTCTGCCTGCAAAGGGGCTATCGTTTACGGAGAAGGTCATCTCAAGGGTGGGCTCGCTGACCTTTACGAACTCAAGAGCCTCGGGAGCCTGAGGAGCGGTGATGGTATCGCCGATATTGATGCTCTCAGCACCTGAGAAGCATACGATATCGCCGACGGTTGCGCTCTCAACAGTCTTTTTGGAAAGGCCGTCGTACTGATAAAGGGAAACGATCTTCGTTTTCTTGGGAGCGGCGTCGGGCTCGTGGTAGTTCACGATAACGGCCTCGCCGTTCACCTTCATCGTTCCGCGCTCGATGCGGCCGATGCCGATACGGCCTACGTACTCGTTATAGTCGATAGAGGAAACGAGCATCTGCATAGGTCCCTCGGGGTCGCCCTCGGGAGCGGGGATATAATCAAGAATGGTATCCATAAGGGGGAGGAAATCCTCGCCGGGGATATCGGGGTCGATGCTTGCGGTTCCCGCGCGGCCTGAGCAGAAGAGCATGGGAGAATCAAGCTGCTCGTCCGTTGCGCCAAGGTCGATAAGAAGCTCAAGCACCTCGTCAATAACCTCAAGCACTCTCTGGTCGGGTCGGTCGATCTTATTGATAACTACGATAACGCGATGGCCAAGCTCCATTGCGCGGCCGAGAACGAAGCGGGTCTGGGGCATGGGACCCTCTGCCGCATCAACAAGAAGGATAACTCCGTTAACCATCTTGAGGATACGCTCGACCTCGCCGCCGAAGTCGGCGTGTCCGGGGGTATCTATAATATTTACCTTAACGTCTTTATAAACAACGGAGGTGTTCTTTGCAAGGATAGTGATTCCGCGCTCCTTTTCAAGGTCGCCGGAGTCCATAACTCTGTCCTGCACCACCTGATTTTCGTGATATTCGCCGCACTGCTTGAGCATCTGGACAACAAGGGTGGTCTTGCCGTGGTCAACGTGGGCGATGATAGCTACGTTTCTGAGGTCTTCTCTTATCATTTCATTTCTGACCTTTCTATATATTTTAACCAACTACATATTATATAACTTTTTCCCTCCCGTTTCAACAGTTTAAAAAGAAAAATTACAAGAAAATCCGCCGCGAAATCGGCGGATTTCATTGTTATATGCGGCTTTTTAGCCGCGAATTGTCCCTCTGTCGTACTTTGTACGCCGACGACGGACAATTCACGGCTTCTGCATCCTTCTCGACAGCCTTTTTGACGGCAAATTACGGTTTGAGGG
>JAZQAS010000128.1:0-16093 GCA_045545335.1 Candidatus Avispirillum sp.
GCGGATATTTTTTATTCCTTAACATTTTCGAAGAAAATATTTCACAGGCGAAGCCTATGTGGCGCCGCGATCGACGAATATCACAGATTTGCATCGCAAATCTATTTCATTGTAGGTTGGTCTTATCCTTAAGACCAACCTACTAAATGCAAGGTCTTTTATTTTACTTTTTATTCTTTTCCTTTGCGCGCTTATCGTTGATGATCTTCATATGCTCATCTGTAATGAGCTCTACGTTATTCTCCTTTGCCCAATCAACGCATCCCTTGAGCACTAAGGGCAGGAACACGCGGGGTACTGCAAGAACGGTCTTCAGCGCTTCATCGGTGAACTTTACCTTATCGTCCGCGCGGTCGGCAGCGTATCTCACAGACTCAAGAGACGCCTCTCTCATCTGAAGAAGCTCTGCTCTCATTCTTCTCTTTCTATGGAACCAGAAGTTCTTGGAATCGCGATAGCCGTAATCTACGGGAAGAGGGGGGAAATCCTTTGCGCGCACTCCGTTGATTATAGCATCGCTATACTTCTTTTTCATAAGTATCTTATCTACTCGGAGAATAAAATGGGCGCCGAACTTGCTCGTTATACCGTTAAAATCGTGATAGGGAGGCTCATATCCGTTGAGCTCGCCTGCCACATCCTTATCAGCGCCGTCAAGCTCACGCATCCACGTGCACTCGATGACCTGAATCGCATCGGTCATAACGAGGGGTCTCTTCTCTCCCGTTTCCTCTTCCACAAGGCTCGTTTCAAGCTTGAAATTGCATTTTGGCATCTTCTCGCTCGGTCTATCTCCGGGCCAGGAGAGCTTTACCGCCTCTTTGAAGTTTCTCGGGTCGTCGTCAATGAAATTAAGGGCGCACTTACCGTTTCTCAGAATATTCTGAGCTGTATTTGAGGAATTGCGGCAGCAAAGGAGCATTGCATAATAATCCTTTCCCGCAACGTAATAGGGCTGAATGAGGGAGTAAGGGCCCAGATTTGTTGTTCCGTCCTCGCAGAGAGTGCTGATAAGCACGGTTGGCATTGGGAAATAGAGAGAGGTCTGATAAAAATTATCTACTATTCTGAGGTTTTCAAAACTGCTCATAATAACTCCTTTGTCTGATACTAATACAACTTATTAAATTATAGCACAAGAAATAAAAAGGTCAATGCTTTATTTCTCCCACTCAAAGCTTTCGCATCCTGCACCTATCTCAAAATGGTATTTGACGATGCCAAGGTCCATTTTGGAATAAAATCCGGCGAGGGCCCTTGCTTTGACAATATTACCTTTTCTTTCAAGATAGAATTTCTGCTGATTTGTTGCAGTTGGAGCAAGGAGGGCAAGCTCAACGCCGTTTTTGAACCAATCGGGAGAATCAGGGGTCACGTTGCTTACCTCCTCAGCTTTCTTTGAACGGCGGGGGAGGCCGCGGTTTCTGCCGTGGCCGACGGAAATGACGATATAGAGCTTTTCGCCCTTTTCAACCTTGAAAGCCTCGGGGACCTTTTTATAGGTGAGGGCAACCCAGCAGGTATGAAGGCCGAGCTGCTGGCAGAAAAGAACGAGCCTCTCGCCGTAGTAGCCAATGGCCTCCGAAAGGTCGCATGCCTTTTTTCCGACGATGGCGATATAGTTCTTAACGCCGACAAAATTTCCGTAATGGGCCATAAAGCCGGAAAATGCCTTCGGCTCATCGCAGACAAGCTGCATGGAAAGGCCGCTTTCGCGGTTTATCTCTTCGATCTCAGAAAGGATGGCCTGCTTTTTATCCTCTTCTATGGGGATATCCTTATACTGGCGAACACTATGACGAAGTTTTACAGCCTCTGTCAGATCCATTCCTATGCCTCGCTTTCCTCTTCTTTGGGAGCTAAAGCTGCCTCACGGCGGGAAACGTCCTCTCTGACAAGGCGGTATATTGCCGCCGCAAGAGGAACGCCCACAAGCATACCGAGAACGCCGAAAAGACCGCCGCCCACGGTTACCGCCGCAAGCACCCAAACTGCGGGAAGGCCTACGCTGTCGCCCACCACCTTGGGATAGATAAGATTACCCTCAAGCTGCTGAAGAACTATTATGAAAACGAGGAACAAAAGAGCCTTTAGGGGCGACTCTGTCAGCATCATCAAGGCGCCGACGCCTGCTCCGATATACGCGCCCGCAACGGGGATAAGGGCTGTAAACCCAACGAGAGCGCCGATCATGGGAGCATAGGGAAAACGGAAAATAAGCATACCGAGGGTGCAGAGAACGCCGAGGATGACGGCCTCGGTGCACTGACCAACGATATAGTTGTGAAAGCAATCATCCAAAACGGAAATAGCATAACCTATTCTCTTATTGACCTTTTCGGAAGCATAGCTCTTGCAAACTCTCTTTGTCTGACTGACAAATCTGTCTCTGCCTGCAAGCAGATAAAGAGAAAAGATAATACTGAGAACGCCCGTTACAATTACGGAAACTACGCCTGTGAGCGCATTGACCACAGCTCCGAGAGCGTTTCCGAGGCCTGAGCCCACGGTGCCGATAAGCTTTGAAACGTAGCTCATCCAGTCTATATCGGAAAGCTTTGAAAGAATATCCTTGGGGATGATCTCGCGAACGAGCTTTGTTTCAAGAAGCCTCTCAATAAGAGGAGGTATCTCAGAGATCAAAAACTTTACGCAGAGCACAAGCTCGGGAACAACGAGTATTATAATGAGAGCAATGATGCCCGCAAGGGTGAGAACGGCTCCCGTAAGGCACACGGGGCGGCGGGAGCGGTTTATAAATTTGTTTTTACTTTTTTTAAAATAATGGCGCTCGTAAAAGCTCATCAGAATATTGAGAACGTAAGCTATGACAAAGCCGACGATCACAGGCGTGAGAGCACCGAGAAGCGAAGCAAGAAAGGCGGAAATGCCCTTCCAATAATAGATGCAAAGAAAAAGCAAAAAGGCGCAAATGCCTATCTTAAGGCAATTTTTCCACGTTACTGCTTTTTCGTTTTTCTTATCTGTCAATCCGATCACTCCTTAATTATAAAACTCGCCTGCAAAGCTGACAGCCTCCATTGCATCCTTGCAATATCTGTCGGCGCCAATGCTGTCGGCATAAGTCTTTGTCAGAACTGCGCCGCCTACCATTACACTGACCTTGGGAGCTTCAGTATGGAGGAGTGATATAGTCTCCTCCATTGCGGGTACGGTGGTGGTCATAAGAGCGGAAAGTCCCACAAGGCGGCATCCCGTTTCTCTGACCTTTGCAAGGACCGTCTCACTTGAAACGTCACGGCCAAGGTCATAGACCTTATATCCGTAGCTCTCGAGAAGGACCTTTACGATATTTTTGCCGATATCGTGGATATCGCCCTTGACCGTTGCAAGAATTACGCTTCCCTTTTGAGCGCCCCCTGCGGGAAGCTTCTCCTTCACAGCGTCAAAGGCCGCCGTTGCGCTTTCAGCGCTCATAAGAAGCTGAGGCAAAAATGCACGTCCCTCTTCAAAATCCTTGCCTATCTTAGAAAGGGCCGGAATGATATGGTCGTCTATAACTGCAGTTGCCTGCTCAGTCTCAAGGACTCTGCGTGCGGCCTCTCCTGCCTCCTTCACCATTCCGCGATATATTGCATCAGAAAGAGTGAGAAGCTTTGAAGGCGCAGATGCTTCTGCCTTTGGAGAAGCGCTGACGTATGCAATATAATCAGCGCAGCCCTTATCAAGGCCCTCAAGGACCCTGAATGCGTGGTAGCTGTCCATCATTCCCTTTGAATAGGGGTTCATAATGGCGCAGTTGAGGCCGCATTTCAGGGCCTCTGTGAAAAAGGCGGAGTTTATTCTTTCTCTTTCGGGAAGACCGAAGGAGATATTTGAAACGCCGAGGCTTGTGAGAATACCCTTTTTCTTAAGAAGACAGATGGTCTCAAGGGTGATCTTTGCGCTGTTTGCATCGGAGGAAACTGTCAGCGCAAGGGGGTCCACTATTATCTCTTTTTTATCTATACCGTATTCTGCGGCCTTATTTATTATTCTCTCTGCAATGGCAACGCGCTCCTCTGCAGTTTCGGGAATGCCCTTTTCATCCATCGTCAGAGCGATAATTGCACCGCCGTATTTCCTTGCAAGGGGGAAGACCCGTGCCATACTCTCCTCTTCTCCGTTTACGGAGTTTATGAGAGCCTTGCCGTTATAAATTCTGAGGGCTGAGGCGAGAGCATCCTTATTTGTCGTATCTATCTGCAGGGGCAGATCGGTGACAGCCTGTATCTCCTTTACTGCAGAGATCATCATAGCCTCCTCGTCTATTTCGGGGAGACCGACGTTTACGTCAAGGATATGGGCGCCGCACTCAGCCTGACCTACCGCCTCTGAGAGAAGATATGAAAGATCTACCGAACGGAGTGCCTCCTTTACCTT
The DNA here is from genome assembly GCA_045545335.1 of Candidatus Avispirillum sp. Taxonomy (GTDB): domain Bacteria; phylum Bacillota; class Clostridia; order Oscillospirales; family CAG-272; genus Avispirillum. The sequence goes on from JAZQAS010000128.1 coordinate 4,384, forward strand.
TTTCTTGCCCGTGGGATTGATGCGCTCGCCGATGAGCACGGGGTCTGCCCCTATCTCAACGGTATGAGTATAGGAGGAGACGACGGTGATATCCTTTTTACAAGGAAGAACAAAGGGTATGCTCGCGGTCGCCTTCACGGTCGCTTCAATATACTCGGGGGTGGTTCCGCAGCAGCCGCCGAGGACAGTTGCTCCAAGGGAGGCAAGCTTTTCCATATAAGCCGAAAACTCCTCGGGGCCGATATCAAACTCGGTCCTTCCGTTTCTTGAAACGGGCAGGCCTGCATTGGGCTTTGCTATAAGGGGAACGGAGGCTACCATTGCCATTCGCTCCATTATGGGTATCATCTTATCGGGACCGAGGGAGCAGTTCATACCGACAGCATCAACAGAAAGACCCTCAAGGAGGGCTACCATTGCCTCGGGAGATGATCCTGTCATGGTCTTTGCGCTCTCATCGTATACGTTCGTAACGAAAACGGGAAGACTTGAGCATTCCTTTGCTGCAAGAACTGCCGCCTTCGTCTCAAAGCTATCGTTCATGGTCTCAATGAGGATAAGATCGACTCCGCACCCCGCTGCAACACGAACGTTTTCTGAGAACACCTCAACGGCGCGCTCAAAGGAAAGGTCGCCGAGGGGCTCAAGGAGCTTTCCCGTGGGACCCATATCAAAGGCAACGTAGCGGTCGTCTCTATCCTCGGCCGCATTCTTTGCCGCCAAAACGGCCGCCCTTATATACTCGGCATAATTTTCATATTTTAAAGAATTTACGCCAAAGGTATTTGTACATACGATATTACTGCCCGCATTGAAATATGCGCGGTGGAGCTCCTCCACCCTTTCGGGATAAAGAAGGTTCCATTCCTCGGGGGCTGTTCCCGAGGGAAGGCCCAAGGACTGAAGAACGGTGCCCGTTCCTCCGTCAAGAAATATTCTCTTTTCTCTTATTAATTCTCTGATATCTTTTTTCATACCAATCTCTTTATACTATGCCTGCAATGGCAGTTATTGTTTTCAGGGGCTTCATTAAAAGGGAATCTGTTAAGGTAACGCCGAGAAGCCTTTGGGCGTTGACTGTCTCCAGCACCTTTGGCTGAAGCTCAAGGGGCAGATCGCCGTATCCCGGGGAAAAGCGCACCCTTGTTTTTGCTAACGTTTCAAGTATCTCCTGCGTCCTATCTGCCGCCGCCTCCGCATAGGCTGAGGCAACTGCATCCGCAATAAAGGCTGAGGACGGAGATGTTTTAGAATACTTCATAAGAAGTCTGTCCACGCCTGCGCCGAGAGTCACGGCGAAAATGAAGGCCTCTTTGGACTCTTTAAGAGCTATTCTGAGGGAATTACTGTATATTTCCATTCCACCGACGGTTATCCTGTCATCCTCATAGGCTACGGGGACCTTGACGGCAGAGGCCTTGCAGTCTATGACAGCTTTTAGCTCTGCCTTATATTTATCTGCAAGCGACAAATCAAAATCGCGTGGTACCTTCAGCCTGCCCGCAATCTCGCTCAAATCAAGAGTAAGCTCTTCTGCACTTATGCTTCTGTATAAGATCTCATTCATTATCTGAGCTCCCTCCTGTTTTGGTAATACAATATTATACAACCATTATAAAATAATTGCAATATAATTATTATTAAAGAAGCATTTTAGTCCGTTCATTCACTGCCATACCGAAGATCTGTTCGTGCATCCCGTCTCCGTATGAGCGCATCAGGGCGGCATTGAAAAAATCATCAGTATCAAAGCAAAAGCGCAACAAAAAAAGCATTGCAAAGTTTTTCCTTGCAATGCTTTTACTTTTTTTGTTTTGATTATTTCATATACTTCTTAAGAGTATCGGTAGCTGCTGCAACGTCGAGAGAGGATGTGATAACGCACTTTACGTTGCACTTATCGCAAAGAGCTGCGATCTTATCAAGAGCAGGCTCGAATGCGCAAAGATCGTCCTTACAGATCTTGAGAGCAGAGTCGATAAAGAGATCTGTTACGTCGTGGTTGCTTGCAAGAATACCTGCTACCATTCCGTAAAGAGCTTCAGCATTGTCAACACCGTAATGTTCTGTATCAATAAGTCTGCAACGATAGCTAAGGTCAAATCTCAGTTTATCACCTTTCTCGAGGCAAACAACGTTTCCGTCAGAAGTTGCGAGGGCTGCATTAACGAGCTCGATAAGCTGCTTTGTCTTACCTGTACCCTTAACACCAATAATCAATTCAAGCATAGTAATATCCTCCTTAGATATAAACTTTTTTGCAATATGCTATTTTGATGCTACAATTATACAGTATTTATGTTACAATTGCAAGGGGATTGACGTTTTTTTTGAAAAAAATTAGTAAAATCGCAATAAAAATAATCCTTTTCAAATTTCTGTGTTCCGTTGACTTTACAAACGATCTATGATATACATAATATGTACGCACAAGATATCCTATTACAAAACCCAAAGAAAGCCCGGTTACCGTTATGACAAGCGAACAATTATTGAAAAATCTTTCTTCTCCGAAAAAATGCATAGACGTTATCCTCGATACGGACGCCTTCAATGAGATCGACGATCAGTTTGCCATCAGCTATATGATGAAAAAAGCTGAGCGCTTTAACGTCCGCGCCATATGCGCCGCACCCTTTAAAAACAAAAGATCCTCATCCCCCGCTGACGGTATGGAGAAAAGCTATGATGAGATCTTAAAGCTTCTCTCTCTTATGGGAATGGAGGAGAAAAAGGAAATCGTATACAAGGGCTCCGAAAGATATCTTCCCGACGAAAACACTCCCGTTGAGTCCCCTGCCGCCGATCTTATGGCAGATATGGCAAAGGGATACTCCCCTGAGGATCCCTTATACATTATTGCCATAGGCGCTATTACAAACGTAGCGTCGGCAATACTAAAAAATCCCGCCATGCGTGAAAACTGCGTTCTCGTATGGCTTGGAGGACACGCAACTCACATGCCCTTTGGAGTGGCTGAATTCAATATGCAGCAGGATATTGCAGGTGCCCGGATCGTTTTCGGTTGCAAAATTCCGCTCGTTCAGCTTCCCTGCGTGGGTGTGGTCGACCAGTTTGCAACTACGGGTCCCGAGCTTCGCTACTGGCTTTCCGGCAAAAATCCTCTTTGCGATTATCTTTGCGATAATACGGTAAAGGAAGCCGAGTCTTATGCCAAGGGCCGTCCCTGGTCACGTCCTATCTGGGACGTTTGCGCCGTTGCGTGGATAGTCAACGATGGCGAGCGGTTTATGCGTGAAAAGCTTATTCCCGCCCCTATTCCCGAATACGACGGTCATTATGCATTTAACGACCACAGGCATTTTATAAAGTATATATATAAAATTAACAGAGATAATCTTTTTGAAGAATTGTTTAATACTCTTGCGAAATAACACAAATGGGATGCTTTCAGATGATTGAAGCATCCCTTTTTATTATTTATTATTCATTATTCATCATTCATCATTCATTATTCATTAAAAAAAGCTGTCGCTCTGCGACAGCTTTTTGTCTATCAGTCCTGAGCCATTCTCTCTGCGAGAGACTTCTTGAGCTCGTCAAGTGCGGGATCGGGCTTACCGAGAAGAGCAAACATATTCTTCTTATATGCCTCAACACCGGGCTGGTTGAAGGGGTTAACTCCGAGAGTATATCCGGAAATTGCGCAGGAAAGCTCGAAGAAGTATACGAGCTGACCGAAGGAATACTCACTTCTGTTGGGAACCTCAACAACGATATTGGGAACGTCACCGTCTACGTGAGCAAAGAGAGTTGCGTTCATTGCTCTGTGGTTGATACGGTTGAAGCTCATGCCGGAAAGGTAGTTAAGGCTGTCTGCGTTCTCGGGATCATCGGGAACGGTGATGGTGTGCTTGGACTCCTTGATATCCACAACAGTCTCAAAGAGGTTACGGAGACCGTCCTGAATATACTGACCGAGGGAGTGAAGGTCTGTGGAGAAGATCACGGATGCGGGAAGGAGACCCTTGCCGTCCTTGCCCTCGCTCTCGCCGTAGAGCTGCTTCCACCACTCGCAGAACATTCTGAAGAAGGGCTCGTATACTACGAGCATCTCAGTTACCTTGCCCTTGCGGTACATAATGTTTCTGTATGCCGCATACTGGAGGCAGGGGTTATCCTTAATGGATGCAGACTTATACTCGTTCATTGCGTCCTCAGCGCCCTCGAGGAGAGAGTCTGTGTTTACGCCTGCAACAGCAAGGGGAAGAAGACCAACTGCTGTGAGAACGGAGTATCTGCCGCCGATATCATCGGGAATTACGAAGGTCTCATAGCCGTTTCTGTCTGAGAGCTCCTTCATCTTGCCTTTTGACTTATCGGTAGTTACGAAGATACGCTCTGCAGCGCCTTCCTTACCGTACTTATTCTCAAGGAACTCACGGATAACGCGGAATGCTACTGCGGGCTCGGTTGTTGTTCCGGACTTGGAAACAACGTTGATGCAAACGTCCTTTGTCTCGCAGATCTCAAGAATATCCGCAAGGTGAGAGGAGGAAAGGCTGTAGCCTGCGAAATAGATATCAGGTGTGTTCTTGGGAAGATTGTTATAGTGGTTGGACTTGATAAAGTCAAGAGCTGCGCGTGTGCCGAGATAAGAGCCGCCGATACCGATAACGATGAACGCCTCGCAAAGGCCCTGGATCTTCTTTGCCGCGATCTTGATACGGGCATATTCGTCCTTATCATAGTCTACGGGTCTTGTGTACCAGCCGAGGAAGTCGTTTCCTGCGCCGGTCTTGTTCTTAACTGTATTGAGAGCTGCCTCTACCTCGGGAACGATGGCATTGAACTCATCCTCAGTTACAAACTGCTTTATATATTTGTCGTTGATTTTGATAGACATGTGTCTGACCTCCGATAATTAAATCACTTATTCATATTACTATAATGTTTTTTAAAATTCAATAGTATTCTCCGTTTTTTTGACAAAAAATTGAAATTTATAACAATGTTTTCCTCTTTTACTTATCTCAAAAACCAGCTTTTCGTCATTCTTATAAGTATATCGAGAAAGCCTATCTCTTCTACCGACTCTCCTGCTTTTATATCAACGGTGCCGATAAGAGTGCTGCCGCTGTAAAGCTCTGCCTTTCCGAGAACATCGCCCTTCTTTACGGGGGCCTTTACGCTCTTTTCGTATTTGCATTTCACCTTGACGTTCTCGGTCTTTCCCTTTTCGAGAATAGAGTGAAAGGCGCAGATCTCGGTCTTTACCTTATCCTTAACTCCGCCGACGACTTTAACGCTCTTTCCCTTCTGTGCCTCTCTTTCATAGCTGCAGTAATTTGCAAAGCCGTAGTCAAGAAGCTTTTTGGCCGCGTTATTTCGCTCGTCTCTCGTTTTGCTTCCCATAATGACGCAAATAAGGTGCATTCCGTCTCTCTTGGCAGTTGCGCTGATGCAAAAGCCTGCCTTTGAGGTGGAGCCCGTTTTCAGCCCCGTTGCTCCCTTATAAAATCTGATGAGCCTGTTCGTATTGGAGAGACCGAACTCCCCGTTTCTTATTGTATCCATCCATATTGAGCTGTATTTAAGGATATTGGGATGCTTTACTATAAGAGTGCGGGAAACGACGGCTATATCGTATGCGCTGATCTTATGGTTTTTCGTGTCGTCGTCAAGACCCGTAACGTTTTCAAAGCTCGTATTTTTCATATTGAGCTCACTTGCCCGCTCGTTCATTCGCCTGACGAACTCCTCCTCGCTGCCTGCAACAGCCTCGCAAAGAGCCACCGCCGCATCGTTTGCCGATGAGATAACAACGCTTTTCAGCATATCCTCGCAGGTCATCTCCTCTCCCGCCTCCAAAAAGACCTGAGAGCCGCCCATTGAAGCGGCGTATTCACTGACGGGCACCTTGTCGGAAAGCTTCATTTTTCCGCTGTCTATATGCTCCATAACGAGAAGCAGGGTCATCACCTTGGTCACCGATGCGGGAGGAAGAGGCATATCCGCATTCTTTGCATAAAGAACAGCTCCCGTTTCTGCATCCATAAGTAAAGCGCTTTGTGCCTCCACGTCAAAGGGCATCTTATCTCCGACAGCACCCACCGACGTTACAATACCGAATGTCAATACAAAAGCAAGAAAAAGCGCCAAAGCTCTTTTCATCATCTATCCCTCTTTCTCTTTTCTTATGACTAATACTATGAGCGCTTTTGCAAAATATAACTGCTCAGTTAACATTTTATAAACAATAAAATGACATATTTGAAACATTCCTGCTTTATAATAAATAAAAAAACAGAGGTATTATCTTGACACGTATCATAAAGCTTTTTATCTGTCTTACAGCAGGGTATTTTATAGGAACACTTAATCCCGCGGCCCTTCTCGCAAGGATCAAAAAGAAGGACCTTCGCAAAAGCGGAACGGGAAATCTCGGCGCAACCAACGCAATGCTCGTTCTCGGCAAGGCCTGCGGCGCCGTCGTAATGGCGTTTGATATTGCAAAGGCTTTTCTCGCCGTTCGCGCGGCATCCTTTTTCTTTCACGACCTTTCCCTTGCAGGCATAGTTGCGGGGGCGGGAGCCGTTATCGGTCATATCTTCCCCTTCTATCTTAAATTCAAGGGCGGCAAGGGGCTTGCTCCCTATGCGGGAATGGTCCTTGCTCTCGACCCACTTCTCTTCTTGTTTCTCCTCATTCTCTGCGTTATCATTATGCTTATAGTCAATTACGGCGTTGGCCTCGTTTACAGCGCGGGCATCCTCTTTCCGCTCCTCAGCCTTTGGAGAAACGAAAGCATCGGTTATTTCATTATCGCCGTATCCGTCAGCGCGCTTCTTCTTGCCAAGCATTTTGAAAATATCAAAAAGATCCTCAAAGGAGAGGATTACAAGGTTCGCGACGTTATCAAAAATATGTTCTCAAAGGCTAAGATCTGAAAAACAGCCATTGCGGAGACCGCAATGGCTGTTTTCTTATCTCTTGTTTTCAGCGTCAGGCTCTTTCTTCTGATTCTTTGCCTGCTGATTTTTTGCCTTGTTCTGCTCGCTCTGCTTATTCTGGTTCTGCTTGTTCTGATTCTGGTTCTGCTGATTCTGGTTCTGATTCATAATTTTCTTTTTTGACCCTTGGGTCGGGACCTTGCCATTTGGATTTACGCTTTCGCGCTTGACGGGGCCCACAGCTTTATTATTTCCCCTTTTTCAGGAATTATTCACCTAAAAGGCAGGAGACCTTATAAAGCATATCGGCGGAGTCCTCCTTTGTAAGAGAGGATGCGAGAGCATCGTCTGAGGACACGCCGAGCTCATACATTGCGCATACGCTGTCGTTTGCCCATGCGGGCGCCCCTTCCACCTCAGATACGGTCTTTGCCTCGTAGCCGATAATATTATTGAGCATCACGCAGGCCTCGGCCCGTGTGATATAGGCGTTGGGATCAAAGCGCATACCGTCTCCGTCGGCAACGCCGTTTACGATACCCAGCTTTGCGGCGCTGTACACGTAGCTCTTATACTTTTCGGGAATGCTTTCGTCATCGGTAAAGCCCGTGCTTTCCACCTTTGGGAGATTATCGGCGCCGAAAACGTTCATGGCGGTCACAAGGAAATCAATTCTTGACATTTTGCTCTCCGGAGAGAAATAATCCTTGCCGTTATCTGAAACGCACGTCATATATCCTGCCTCGGTCATAACGCTTGCCGCAGTATATGCCGTGCTGTCTTCCATATCGGAGAAGACCTTCTCCGCTCTGTTCTCAAGAATGCTCACGGTGACCTTTGCGACCTTTGAATAATCGCCCATCGCGTCCTTCACCCTATAGGTAAAGCTGTCCTCCATAACGCGGCTGCCGGCCGTATAAACAAACTCGCCCGTCTGGCTGTCAAACACGAGCTTTCCCTCCTCGGGATAGTCGACCACCTCGTATCTCAGCGAGTCTCCGTCTGCATCATAGCCCTGCATATCACCCTTGCAGGAGGTATTTACAAAGGTTGAAAGCTCAGCATCGCCGATGGCTGTGGGAGCCTTGTTGATGCTGCTTTGGAGAACTACGTTGCAGGTCATTTTATAGTCCCCGTCGAATACGAAATCAAAGCTTGCCCTGTCTGCCCCCTCGCAAGGTTCAAACCAGAGCTTTGAGATGCTCTCGCTTGCGATGACCTGCCCCTCGGTCACGGATACGTCACCGAAATTGAGGGTGCCCTCGCTCTTATCGGGGAGAGACTCGATCTTTATCTTTTTCCAGGCCTCCTTTCCCGTTGCGAGGGTAAATTCCTCGGCGCTGAAGGAGACTCTCTCATCCTTCAGACCGTTTACCGTCATATCCATTTCACCTGCAATAACTCCGAGGCCGGGAGAGAGAACTGCGGCGCTTGCCGCGCACGCCAAAAGCACTGCCATTACGGCGGCAATAACCGTTATAAAAGCTTTTTTGATCATTTCGCTTTTTCCTTTCTTTATGTTACGATGCTATTCTTTGCAAAAAAGCAAAAACCTATAAGCAAAGGGGGATTTTTTATAAAATTATTCACTAAAATTTCATATTATTTGTCCCTTATATATTGATTTTGTGTAAAATCTTGTGTATAATTTAATAGAATAGTTGTTCAGAAAGAGGTTTTACTATGCTTGATATCAAAATCACAGCTGCACCCGACAAAAAAGAAAAGCCCTCAGACAACGTTCTCGGCTTCGGCCGCTATTTCACCGATCACATGTTCATCATGGATTATACCCTCGGCGAAGGTTGGCACGATGCCAGAATAGTCCCCTACGGTCCCATAGCACTTGAACCCTCAGCAATGGTTTTCCATTACGCTCAGGAGCTCTTCGAAGGCCTTAAGGCTTACAGATGTGCAGACGGTCACATCCAGCTTTTCCGCCCCGACAAGAACATTGAGCGTATGAATAATACATGCCGCAGAATGTGCGTTCCTGAGATCCCTATGGAGGATGCTCTGCAGGCAATCAAAACACTTGTCGCATATGAAAAGGATTGGGTTCCCCATTCCGAGGGCACCAGCCTTTACATACGCCCCTTCATCATCGCTACCGAGCCCCAGCTCGGAGTTCACCCCTCCAAGTCCTACAAGTTCATCATCATTCTCTCCCCCGTCGGCTCATACTACGCAGGCGGCCTTGACCCTGTCAAGATCATGATCGAGAGAAAGTACGTCCGCTGCGTTAAGGGCGGCACAGGTGAGGCTAAGGTAGGCGGAAACTACGCCGCAAGCCTTCTCGGCCAGAAGGAAGCAGAGGAAAAGGGCTACGCTCAGGTCCTCTGGCTTGACGGTATTGAAAGAAAGTATATCGACGAAGTTGGCGCCATGAACGTTTTCTTCGTTATCGACGGCAAGGTAGTTACCCCCTCCCTTGCAGACGGCAACATCCTTCCCGGTGTTACCCGCCGCTCCTGCATCGAGCTTCTCAAGAAGTGGGGCTACACCGTTGAGGAAAGAAAGATCTCTATCGATGAGGTTATCGCTGCGCACAAAAACGGCACACTTACCGAGTCCTTCGGAACGGGCACCGCGGCTGTTATCTCCCCTGTTGGCGAGTATAACGACGAGGGCTGCGTTATGACCATAAATGACGGCAAGATCGGTCCTATCTCTCAGAAGCTATATGACGAACTTACCGCTATGCAGTGGGGCAAGACCGAGGACGATATGGGCTGGATAGTCCGTGTTGACTGATATTAATTTAGTAAATTTATATAACGGAGTGTAATGTATGGAAACCAAACGCAACCAGAAGTATTTTGCTTCTAAGGGGATCAACGTGATCCTCATCGTCGGCCTCGTTATCTGCCTCGTTGGTATCGTTCTTCTCTTCGAGCAGAATACACGTCCCTTCGGCCTTGTTATCCTCCTTGTCGGAAGTGCTGTTGCAGTTTTCGGCTCAGGTGCAAAGTCCGGTGAGGCTGAGATCGACAACCAGATCCACGGCATCGTTAAGGACCTTCCCGAGCAGGCTCAGATCAAGCACGAAGTTTACGAAAGACACTTCCTCAAGATCATCAACCCCGTTTTCCTCAAGGGCTTTGACTATTCCTCTGAGGATCTCCTTTGCAAGAAGGGTCCTGACCACAAGTTCAGAACTCAGGCTTACAACGCAGCTCAGCTCTACTTCACCAAGGAAAAGATCTACATCTACGGCAAGCACATCTGCCTTGTAGACGATTCTGAGGAGCAGAACTACGAGATCTCCAACGTTGTTACCTACGAGCAGGTTGACCGCGCTTACGTTGAGCCCACCAAGATCAAGGCTGCAGGCAGAGAGGTTAATGTATTCTACTTCGTTCTTAAGCTTAAGGACGGCACAGATGCTCTCCGCTTCTCCGTTGACTACGGCGCTGACGTTGACAAGGCTTGCGACGACATCAACCACGCAACTGAGAAGATGACTATCTACGCTCAGGAGCGCGCTGCCGATAAGGCTGCTAAGCGTGCATTCCTCCGTGAGCACGACGCTATGAAGGCTGCTGAGGCCGCTAACGCGTAATCACTCAAAAAATAAAATGCTGTTGCACGAAAGCGCAACAGCATTTTTTATTTTCTACTTTCAAAATAGTAAAAGGTCCCGTCACTTCTTGTCTTTTTAAGTCCGCAGGAAAGTATCATCCTTTCGGAGGCGGCGTTTTGGTGATAGCAGCGCGCCCATATCCTGAGGCCGAGAGACTTCTGTGCATAATCGCAAAGGGCCTTATATGCTACCCTTCCGTAGCCCTTTGAGTGGTGCTCGGGGGTGATACGCAGACCTACCTCGCAGGAGCCGTTAATTGAGAAATTCCAGAGTATCCCCTCCCCTATCATCTCTCCATCCTCTCTTTCGCGAACTGCAAAATTCACAGACTCTCCCGCTTTTATATCGTGCATCAGAGAATCGTAAAAGGTGTTTTCGTCAACGGGCAAGGTGATCCACGGGTCATCGCGGTAGTCGTATCCCCAATATTTATTGTTTTCAACGTCGGTATTAAGCTTTAGGTATGCCGCCTTATCCTCCTCTCGTATCCTTGTGAGAACTACGGGAGGGGCGGATATTACGGGTATATCCTCTATCTCTGCGGCAGGAGAATCAACGCAGGCATAGTATTTATCTATCATCTCTATGGGATGATACTGCATTTTGGAGGTCCTTATTCCCGTATCTCCCGAGTCATCCTCGCGGTTAACGTATCTGAGGGGCTTGCCAAGGGTCTCTGCCGCAAGGCTGACCGCCCCCGAATACATAACGGGATATGCGCCCTCGTATTTTCTCAAAGCCTTTTCCACGTGGATTATAAGAGTATCCGAAACGACCTCGCCGATGGAAAAAGCGGCGATACCGTCTTCGACCCGAAGAGCGCAGGCAAAGAGAGAAAGCTCTGAGGCAGCTGAAAGCAGAGCCCTCGTACGCTCAAGCTCAAGGGATTCAAGCCGTGATCTGTCAGCGTGCTCAAGAGCATATTCCGAAAGCATCGCTTCTATGAGAGGTATATCATCCCCATTGATCAGGCTGATACGGGGTTCTCCGTAAAGGCGCTTGAATTTATTGATATGGTTGCGCTGACCTGCAAATCTTCTCCCCTTGAAGGTAGAGGCGTCCTCAAAGGAATAGACGTAATCACTCCATTTGCGCTCGCAGGCCGCCATGACCGATCTAATACGACTGTCCTTGCGAAGGGTCTCCAGAGCATTGGCATCAAGGGAGAAAAAGCGAAGAGGGAGATCGTTTTCTCTCGCATATGATAGTATCT
>JAZQAS010000129.1:0-2126 GCA_045545335.1 Candidatus Avispirillum sp.
TGCTGTGGAAAAGCTTCTTATGTGCTGTGAGTTTATGGGTCTTTCCAGCGTGTACGACGATATGTATACAAACGGCGACAGCAAGTCGAGAGCGACCTATGAGGAAAGATATACGTGGCTCTATAATTTCATAAAGGATAACGGGCTTGTTATCTTCTCAGAGCCGGATTATTATATGCTTCCCGAAAGTATTGATTTCAGCGTCAATCCTATGACCCAGTTCTATGAATACGGCTCCCGCCGTCCCGGCGTGACGCCGTAGGAGAAAGGAGAACAGTATGAAAAAGATCATTTGCGCACTTTTGTGCATCTCGATGCTTTTAGGCGCCGTATGCATATCTGTCAGCGCCAAGCCTACCTACGGCGACCGTTGGTTCGTTCGCGACGAGACCTATACCCTCGGCGACGTTGACGGCGACGGAGAGCAGAACGGAAAGGATGCCCTCTCCATCAAGGCGACGGTGGCAGGGCTTGAGGGATATTCTCTCGTAGAGGATGCGGCCGACTTCAACGGCGACGGAGTCGTTGATGCCAAGGACTCCTATCTTATGAAGACCTGCCTTTCGGGCACCAATTCCTTTGACTCTCTTGAGGGCGAATATCAGATATATAAGCTGACAATTGGCGGCTTTGATATCTCGGAGTATTCAATAGTTATCCCCGAGCAGAACGACGAGTATTGGGAGAACACCAAGTATTCTGCAGAGGAGATGCAGAAATACGTGAAGGAAGCTACGGGCATCACTCTCCCCATTTGTATCGGAGAGGCTGAAACGGAGCGCGTTATCCGCTATCATGATATTGAGATAGACAGCGCAGAGGCCAAGGAAAAGGGCCTTGAGCTTGAGAACTATATCTATGAGGTAGTGGATGGAGACCTTCATATATGGGGAACTCTCAGAGGCAATATGTACGCTACCTACGAGATACTTGAAAACCATCTAGGCTTCAGGTTCTATCTTGGAGATTACACCTACGTTTATAAAAACAGAACGGTGGATATTCCCGAGGACACTTACGTTTATTATGACGCTCCTCTTGATTTTCGCTTTGTAGGCCAGACCTTCAACCATAATCCCCGGGAATATTATTTTCCGAGAAAGGCAAACGGATCTCAGCTTTACGATTGCTATGATACAAGGTATGGAACGCTGACCGGCCCTCATTTCATCAATGCCCATTCTCTTGACTACTATTGGAGAATGGGAACGGGAACTATGCCTGATGAAAGCTACGGCTCCTACGGCGACAGGCTTTGGCAGAAGTGGAATTCGGGAGTGCAGCAGGATAATTTGAAGTGGCAGCCCTGCGCTTCGACCGAAAGCTCCTATCAGATACTCATTTCAGGTATGCTCGATACAATGGCAATGATCCAGACTTGGAGCCACGTTTTCAGATACGAGTGGGATTACGTTATCTCTTCAATGTCCTTCTCCATCTGCGATAACGGAAACTATTGCACCTGCCGCTACTGCACTAAAAAGGTAAAAACAGAGAGCTATTCCGGCCTTTATACCGATCTTGCAAACCGTGCTCTCGGCGATATGCAAGAGGTCTATTCCCGCATGAAGGTGTATCTCATCCTTTACGATCACACCGTTCCCCAAACGGTGCGCCCTGCGGATGATATGATCCTTATGTACTGCGGCCACGGCTGCAATAACCATATCCTGGGAACAGATCAGTGCGAGGGTATGAAAACTAATCTTGGCGGCAATAACCTGAAGGATCAGGAGGATATGAAGATATGGGCAGATATCTGCCGCGAAACGGGAACGGAGATCTGGTATTGGTCCTATGCCGTAAACTATCACTATTGGCTTGCCCCCTGTCCCAACGTCGTTGATATTTATTATAACTTTAACTATATCATCAATGAGTGCGGCTTTAACGGCATCTACTACGAGGGCGGCGGCGAGACCTATAATTACGAGGCTCTGAAGGCATATATGGCATCCAGATATATGTGGGATCCTTCCATGACCTATGAGGAATTTACAGACGTTATGAAGGAATTCCTCTATATGTACTACGGCGACGGATACGAGTATATATACGAGTATATAATGATGCAGAACGAGGCGGGCGATCTTGTTCCCTGCTTTATCAATAACTTTGACCGACCC
>JAZQAS010000130.1:0-60900 GCA_045545335.1 Candidatus Avispirillum sp.
GAGGATGCGCTCAAGGAGCTCGTCATCGAGCTCTTCTATAAAGAAGCAGAATAAAAAATAAACGGAGACGTTTTGGCGTGATACTCCAAGCGGAGTATCACGCCAGTTCTATTCGCCTTCGGCGAGTTATATTGCTCCGCAGTGTTATTCGGCTTACGCCGAGTGATATTTGCTTCGCAAGTTTATGGCGAATAGAATATCACTGAAGCCGTAAGGCTTCAATATCACTTTCGCAAAGCGAACATATCACGCTGACTTTAGTCAGCATATCACTTAACAGACAAAAGAAAGAGAAGACTCGCTGAAAAACGAATCTTCTCTTTTCTGTTGCTCTATGGGTTTGGGCTACTGCCCAACTGAATTTGTGCATACAAATGCGATGCCGGTTCTCAACAAGATTTGAAAGAGTTTTAAAATCTCCGTTAAGGACATCACCCTTTGGCGCGTCTCCGTTTGTTTTTTTATTTTTTCTTGATGTTTTTCCAGTAGGTCTCAGCGGCCTTTTCGGTTTTGTTTTCACCGAAAACGTAGTATCTTTTGCCCTTAACGTCATCGGGGAGATACTGCTGATCCACCCAGTGGTCGGGGTAGGAGTGGGGGTATTTGTAGCCCTTGAAGAGGGGGCTCTTCAGATGCTCGGGAACGCTTGCGCCAAGGCCGCTTCTGATATCCTCTGCCGCCGCGTCAAGGGCGCAGTAGGCGGAATTGGATTTAGGCGCCGTTGCAAGCATGACCGCCGCGTTTGCAAGGGGGATGCGTGCCTCGGGGAGGCCGAGCTCCTTTGCGCTCTCAACGCAGGCGCGCACGATAACTGCCGCCATGGGGTAGGCCGCTCCTATATCCTCGCTTGCAATGACCATAAGGCGCCTGCAGGGGGATATAAGGTCTCCGCCCTCAAGAAGCTTCGCAAGATAGAAAACGGCGGCGTCGGGATCGCTTCCGCGAATGGATTTCTGCAGGCAGGAGAGAAGATCGTAGTGAACGTCCCCGTCGCGGTCAAAGCAGCCGGACATAATGGAGGGCAAAAGCTCGCGGGCAGTATTTTCGGTTATCTCGCCCTCAGCAAGAGATGCGGCGCAGTCAAGAAGAGTAACGGCGCGGCGAACGTCGCCTGCAGAGCAGCCAGCAACGTATGCGAGGGCATCCTCAGTTATTCCCTCGGGGCAAAGCACCTCTGCGTGGCGGCGAAGGAGTGGCACCATTTCCTTTGAGGGAACGGGCTTGAACTCAAAAATGCAGCATCGCGAGAGAAGTGCGTCGTATATATAGTAGTGTGGATTTTCCGTTGTTGATGCGATAAGTGTGATGCGGCCGTCCTCAAGGTATTCAAGCAGAGATTGCTGCTGCTTTTTGTTGAAATACTGTATCTCGTCAAGATAGAGAAGGATACCGCCCTGACCGAACATTCCCGCAGTTTCCTGAGCGATCTCCTTGACGTCGGAGAGGGAAGCGGTGGTGGCGTTGAGGCGACGCAGCTCCATGCCGGACTGAGCGGCGATGATGGAGGCGCAGGTGGTCTTTCCCGTGCCGGGAGGGCCGAAAAATATCATGCTTGGTATGCGCCCCTTGTCGCAAAGGCGGCGAAGAACGCCGTTCTTTCCCACAAGGTGAGACTGACCGCATACCTCGTCAAAGGAGCGGGGGCGCAGTCTGTCTGCGGCAGGCTTGTTAGGGGACATAGTGTTACCTCGTTCGTTATAAAAACAGGGTGCAGCCCTGCTTTTTGAATTGGTCTATCTTCTGGAGGAGGGCCTCCTCGGTAATGCCGAGCCAGCGTGCAAGGCAGGCCGAGCACATAAATTCCGTGGCCCCTCTGTTGACCATTTTCTTGTGCAGCGCAACGTCGTAGCTCCCGAAGGGGCCGTTGCATTTAATGCATCGTTTTTCAGACATAAGCTCTCCGAAAAGCAGATAAAAGTATACTATAATTATAAGTCTTAATACGGATTTGTCAATGATAAAATAGGCAAAAAGGATGCGCGGTCAAAGAATACAAAAAGAGAAAAAGACTAAGGGGAAGGATTTGTCTAAACCTTCAAAATCGTCAGATCTTCAAAGGGTATAAGGGAGAAATATTTGGTGCGCTTTTGTGCAACATCAACAAAGTATACCGAAAACCCGATAGTTAGCAACGGCTAACTTTTGTACCATTTGCTGTTTTTTTAATAAAAAAGCAAGGGCCAAAATAACGAAAAGTAAAAAATGTTGTATTATATAAAAAAATAATGTAAAAATGCGCGAAACCTATGGAAATTTTATGGGGCTTGTGCTATAATTAACTTTGAAAAATTATATATGGCCAGGAGGACATATTTCATGAAAAAAACAATGACATCGGTACCTTTTACCGACACCCCCGAACAGAAGGCGAAGCTTGATGCCATCATCGAAAGCCTTAAGGAGCAGCCCGGTTGCCTTATGCCCATCATGCAGCAGGCGCAGGACGTATACGGCTACCTTCCCCCCGAAGTGCAGAAGTATATCGCTCTCAAGCTTGAGATCCCCGTAAGCGAGGTTTACGGCGTAGCGACCTTCTACTCCCAGTTCCTTCTCAATCCTAAGGGAACACATCCCGTTGCAGTATGCCTCGGAACAGCTTGCTACGTAAAGGGCAGCGGCGACCTTATGGATAAGCTTGAGTCCATTCTCGGAATCAAGAACGGCGGAATCACCGAAGATAAGAAGTTCAGCCTTGATGCAACAAGATGTATCGGCGCTTGCGGTCTTGCACCCGTACTTACCGTTGGTGAGGACGTATACGGCAGACTTACTGTGGACGATATTCCCGGCATCATCGCTAAGTATTAATAGCGGCCTTTATGAAGATCGGAACCATAGCTAATCTTCTTTCTGCAGATATCCTCTGCGGAAAGGACGAGGTAAACTGTGAGGTCCATTCCGCCTGCGCCAGCGATATGATGAGCGACGTGCTTGCCTTTGTAAAGGACCAGGCCGTTCTGCTCACGGGTCTCGTCAATCCCCAGGTTATCAGAACTGCGGTGATGATGGATATGCGCTGCGTAGTATTCGTTCGCAGAAAGGTGCCCACCGACGATATGATAGCCCTTGCGGAGGAATCCGGCATCGTGCTCATGAAGTCAGACCTTCGAATGTTCGAGGCCTGCGGCATACTTTACAGCGAAGGCCTCTGCGGCTCCAAGGAGGGAACTGCAAATGCTTGAGGATGCAGTCAGATTCACCTTCAATGTTGACGGCGATGACTTCTCTTCAGCGGGAGCGGCTTCCGTTCAGGTAAAAAAGCACCTGAGACAGATGGGATTTTCCCCCGAGATAATCCGCCGCGTTGCAATTGCGATGTATGAAGGCGAGATCAACATGGTCATCCATGCTGACGGAGGAGTAGCCACGGTAGAGGTAACGGATGACAGTATCGTGATGATACTGGAGGATAAGGGTCCCGGCATTCCCAACGTAGAGCTTGCGATGCAGGAGGGCTTTTCCACAGCAAAGGAAAATATCCGCTCTCTCGGCTTCGGAGCAGGAATGGGCTTGCCCAATATGAAAAAATATTCCGATTCCCTGAAAATTGAAACAGAAATAGGCAAGGGCACGACCATTATAATGACGGTCAACGTCTGAGCCGAAGCAGTTGAGCCATGATAGAGTATAAGCATTCTGTGTCCCTTGACGTGTCAAAGTGTAAGGGGTGCACGCATTGCTTGCAGCGCTGTCCCACGGAGGCCATCCGAGTACGCGACGGCAAGGCGGCCATCAATTCGCAGAAATGCATTGATTGCGGCGAATGCATAAGGGTCTGCCCCTACAATGCGAAAAAAGCTACCCATGATCCACTTGACTGTGTTAAGAATTATAAGTATAAGATAGCGCTTCCCGCGCCTGCCCTCTACGGTCAGTTCGATAATCTTGACGATATCGACTACGTTATTCAGGGCCTCCTCGATATCGGCTTTGACGATGTTTTCGAGGTTGCAAAGGCGGCGGAGCTTGTTTCCGGCTATACGAGACAGTATCTGAAAAGAGAAGGGCTGAAAAAGCCCGTCATCAGCTCGGCCTGCCCCGTAGTCGTAAGGCTCATAAGAATGCGCTTCCCCTTCCTTTGTGAGAACATAATGCCCATCCTTCCTCCCGTAGAGGTGGCGGGAATGCTGGCAAGAGAAAAGGCGATGAAGGAGCACCCCGAGCTTGGGCGCGAGGATATAGGCTGCATATTCATCTCCCCCTGTCCCGCAAAGGTAAGCTACGTAAAGAACAGCTTCTCCGGCGAGAAGAGCAATATCGATTGCGTGGTATCCGTTTCCGACGTTTATTTCAAGCTCATAGACGCTATGAAGAAAACAAAGGAGCTGACGGCTTCCACCGAGGCGGGCAACGTAGGCGTCAGCTGGGCTATCTCAGGCGGCGAATGCACCGCAGTGTTCAACGATAAGTATCTCGCGGCAGACGGTATCGAGAACGTTATAAGAGTTCTCGATCAGATAGAGAACTCTGATTTCCCCGAGCTTGAGTTCGTAGAGCTCAATGCCTGCAACGGCGGTTGCGTCGGCGGCGTTATGACCGTGGCCAACCCCTATATCGCAAGAGCGAGGATCCAGTCGCTGAGGCGATATCTCCCCGTTTCTCCCAATCTCCACCCCTCCGAGGGCGACGTGCCCGGGGAGGTGCTCCTTCCGGGATTTGAATATATCCCAACGGCTCCCCTCCATGAGGACCGAAAGGAAGCGAGAAGGATGATGTCGGAGATACAGGAGCTCAGAAAGGACCTCCCCGATCTCGATTGCGGCTCCTGCGGAGCGCCCTCGTGCGCGGCCTTTGCAGAGGATATAGTCAGAGGCGATATCTGCGCTGATGAATGCGTGGTATTTATGCGTCAGGTATTCCATGATTACCTTTCGGCGCATCCCTATGAAAAAGTCATAAACGAAACCAACGATAAAGAGAGCGAGAGCGAAAATGAGTGATCTTCATACCCTTGCGGAAAACCTCGGCCTTACTTGGGTGTGCGGCAGCCTTGATAAAGAGGTAACGGGCTGCTATGCAGGCGACCTTCTCAGCTGGGTAATGAGCCATGCCGAGTATGGCGACGTTTGGGTGACAATCATGTCAAATATAAACGTCGTAGCCGTCGCAAGCCTCACCGAATGCGCCTGCGTCATAATGGCGGAGGGCGTCATGCCCGACAGCGAGGTCAAAAAGGTGGCAGAGGAAAAGAATATCACCATCTTTTCGGATAAGCGCTCTACTTATGAGCTGTGTTGCCTTGTAGGCGAGCAGATTAAGACCAATGAATAAATATTATTACGATCTGCATATCCATTCCTGCCTCTCCCCCTGCGGAGACGATGATATGACCCCTGCGAATATCGCGGGAATGGCGGCTCTCAAGGGCCTGCAGATCATAGCCCTCACCGACCATAATACCACGGCCAATTGCCCCGCCTTCTTCAAGGCGGCAAGAAGGCACGGCATCATACCGATCCCCGGTATGGAGCTGACGGTATCGGAGGATATACATCTTCTGTGCCTTTTCAGAACACTTGAAGCGGCAATGGCATTCGGAAAAAGGGTAGATGAAAGAAAGATCCCATATGAGAATCGCCCCGAGATATTCGGCCGCCAGCAGGTGGTGGATGAGGAGGATAACTTCATCAGAGAAGAGAAGTATCTTCTCCTGAATGCGACCACGCTTTCTCTCGATGAGGGAACAGACCTTTGCCGCCAGTGCGGAGGTGTGTGCTATCCCGCCCATATAGACAGAACGTCAAACGGCGCGGTTGCAATCCTCGGTACCTTCCCCGATTGGGAGGGATATACGGCGTATGAGGTGAGTAATTCAGGCTCCCGAAGCGAGGAGGAGGAGAAATTCCCCGTCCTTAAGGGAATGCCCTGCGTGAAAAGCTCGGATGCTCATTATCTTTGGGATATTTCAGAGGCTGAAAACTATTTTGAGCTCTCCGACGAGCCCTATTCCTCACAGCTCGTCCGCGATAAGCTCATCGATCTTCTGGAGGGAAAATGACCGACCTGTCACTTTATATTCTGGATATAACGATGAACTCCGTCCGCGCAGGAGCGAAAAATATTTCGGTAGTGCTTGAAGAGGAGAACAGCGTGCTGACCGTAAGCATTACGGATAACGGCTGCGGTATGACTGCAGAGCAGGTGGAAAAGCTGTCAAACCCCTTCTTCACAACGAGGACCACCAGAAAGGTAGGCCTCGGCATACCCTTTCTTCGCCTGCTTGCAGAGCAGACGGGAGGAAAGGTGGAGATAGCTTCAAAAAGCGAAAAGGAGCACGAGGATCACGGCACCGTGGTAAGGGCCACCTTCCACTCAGACCATATAGACTTCGTTCCCCTCGGAGATCTTGTTGAAACTGTCGTAACTCTTATTCAGGGCAGCCCCGATATCGACTTTGTGTACCGGCATACGTCGGATAAGGGAATCGAAGTCGCCATGGATACTGCCGAGATGAGAGCCGTTCTCGGGGAGGATATCCCCCTGAACTCCTTTGAGGTCCTCGCGTTTATCCGAGGATTTCTCGAGGATCAATATGCTCAAAAATAAAAATTTATATAAACGAAAGGAACAAACATCATGAAAACTTTAGCGGAACTTGCTGCTATCAGAGAGCAGATGAAGGACAAGGTCGCTATCCGTACAGGCAGCGGCGAAGTTCGTGTAGTTGTCGGTATGGCAACTTGCGGAATCACCGCCGGAGCAAGACCTGTTCTTAACGCTTTTGTTGAGGAGGTAGCAGCTCAGGGTCTTGCTGATTCTGTAAAGGTAACTCAGACAGGCTGCATCGGCATCTGCCAGTACGAGCCCGTAGTAGAGATCTACGAGGACGGCAAGGACAAGGTAACATACGTTAAGATGACTGCAGATAAGGCAAAGGAAGTTGTTGAGAAGCACCTCAAGGGCGGCGCTCCCGTAGCTGAATACCTTATCGGTAATATTTAATCCGGAGGAGAAAAAAGTATGGTTCGTTCACACATTCTTGTTTGCGGAGGTACAGGTTGTACTTCCTCCGGCAGCTTGAAGCTTATTGATTCTCTTAATGCAGAGATCAAGGCTGCCGGCCTTGAAGAAGAGGTCAAGGTAGTTCAGACCGGTTGTTTCGGTCTTTGCGCTCTCGGTCCCATCATGATCGTATATCCCGACGGCACATTCTACTCCAGAGTAGAGGCTAAGGATATTCCCGAGATCGTTTCCGAGCATATCGTAAAGGGTCGTGTAGTTGAAAGACTCGTTTACAACAAGACAACTGAGGAAGAGGCTGCTGAGGGCAGAACTTCTTCTCTTAACGATACTGCTTTCTATAAGAAGCAGATGAGAATCGCTCTCCGTAACTGCGGTGTTATCAACCCCGAAAAGATCGACGAGTATATCGCTCGCGACGGTTACTTCGCACTGGGTAAGGTTCTCACAGAGATGAGCCGTGAAGAGGTCGTTCAGACGATCCTCGATTCCGGTCCCCGCGGCCGCGGCGGCGCAGGCTTCCCCACAGGTCTTAAGTGGAAGTTTGCTATGGGAAGCGAAGGCCAGAAGTACGTTTGCTGTAACGGTGACGAGGGTGACCCCGGTGCATTCATGGACCGTTCTATCCTCGAGGGTGACCCCCACGCAGTTCTTGAGGCAATGGCTATCGCAGGTTACGCTATCGGCGCTGACCAGGGTTATATCTACATCCGTGCAGAGTACCCCATCGCTGTAAACCGTCTCCAGATCGCTATCAATCAGGCAAGAGAGTACGGCCTTCTCGGCGATAACATCCTCGGCACAGGCTTCAAGTTCGATATCGAGCTCCGTCTCGGTGCGGGCGCATTCGTATGCGGCGAGGAAACAGCTCTTATGACAAGTATTGAGGGTAAGCGCGGTGAGCCCCGTCCCCGTCCTCCTTTCCCTGCAGTAAAGGGTCTCTTTGCTAAGCCTACCATCCTTAACAACGTTGAGACTTATGCAAATATCGCTCAGATCATCCTTAACGGCGCTGACTGGTTCAAGTCCATCGGTACTGAAAAGTCCGCAGGTACAAAGGTATTCGCTCTCGGCGGTAAGATCACAAACACAGGTCTCGTAGAGGTTCCCATGGGAACAACTCTCCGTGAGGTAATCGAGGAGATCGGTGGCGGTATCCCCAACGGCAAGAAGTTCAAAGCAGCTCAGACAGGTGGCCCCTCCGGCGGATGTCTCCCTGCTTCTCTTATTGATACTCCTATCGACTTCGATAACCTTATCGCAGCAGGCTCTATGATGGGCTCCGGCGGTCTTATCGTAATGGATGAAGACACCTGTATGGTTGACCTTGCAAAGTTCTTCCTTGAGTTCACTGTAGACGAGTCCTGCGGTAAGTGCGCACCCTGCCGTATCGGTACAGTTCGTATGCTCGAGATCCTCAATAAGATCACAGAGGGCAACGGCGAGCTCGAAGACCTCGATAAGCTTGAGGAGCTTGCAAACTACATAAAGAGCGCATCTCTCTGCGGTCTCGGTCAGACAGCTCCTAACCCCGTTCTTTCCACTCTCCGCTTCTTCCGCGATGAGTACGTAGCTCATAACGTTGATAAGAAGTGTCCCGCAGGCGTATGTAAGAGCCTCCTCTGTTACGTTATCGATGCTGATAAGTGTAAGGGTTGTACACTCTGCTCTCGCGTTTGTCCCGCAAACGCTATCGAGGGTAGCGTAAAGAATCCTCACGTTATTGATACAACTAAGTGTCTCAAGTGCGGCGCTTGTATCGAGAAGTGTAAGTTCGGCGCAATTTCTAAGCAGTAAGGAAAGGAGCAAGTATTATAATGGAAACAAAAATGCTTAACATAAAGATCAACGGCAGAGACTATACCGTTCCTTACGGCACCACAGTTCTTGAGGCTTGCAAGCAGGCAGGCATCGAGATCCCCACTCTCTGCTACCTTAAGGACATTAACGAGATCGGTGCTTGCCGTCTCTGCCTCGTAGAGGTCGTAGGCGCTCGCGGTCTTGTTACTGCCTGCGTATATCCCATCGAGCGTGACGGAACTGAGATCCTTACCAACACAGATAAGGTTAAGGCTGCACGTAAGATGAACATCCAGCTCGTTCTCTCCGCTCACGAGAAGAAGTGCCTTTCCTGCGTACGTTCTCAGACATGTGAGCTTCAGAAGTATGCTCACGACTACGGCGTAGAGGAGAACTATTTCGATTCTAACGACGAGAAGATGGCTATCGACGATTCCAGCGTATCCATCATCCGCGATCCCAATAAGTGTATCCTTTGCCGTCGTTGCTCCGCAGCTTGTAATAAGCTTCAGGGCATCGGTGCTATCGGCGCTCAGAACCGTGGCTACGACACAGTTATCGGCTGCGCATTTGAGGACGATCTTGCAACAACATCCTGCGTAAACTGCGGTCAGTGTATCGTTGCTTGTCCCGTTGGCGCACTCTATGAGAAGGACGACACTCAGAAGATCGTTGAGGCTCTCAACGATCCCACAAAGCACGTTGCTATCTGCTGCGCACCCTCCGTTCGCGCTCAGATCGGCGAGTGCTTCGGCTACGAGCCCGGCACAGACTGCGAGGGCAAGATGGTAGCAGCTCTCAAGGCTCTCGGCTTTGACGGCGTATACGATATGAACTTCACAGCAGACCTTACCATCATGGAAGAGGCATACGAGCTTCTCGGCCGTATCAAGAACGGCGGCGCTCTCCCCATGATCACATCCTGCTCACCCGGATGGGTCAAGTACTGCGAGCATTACTTCCCTGAGATGACAGAGAACATTTCCACATGTAAGTCTCCTCAGCAGATGTTCGGTGCTATCTATAAGGCATACTTCGCAAAGAAGATGGGTATCGATCCTAAGGATATCGTATTCGTATCTGCTATTCCTTGTACAGCTAAGAAGTTCGAGGTTGGCCGCGACGGTCAGCAGAACGACGGTATGAACAACGTTGATATCGCTGTAACAACAAGAGAGCTCGGCAGACTCATCGAGTCCAGCGGCGTTAACTTCAAGGCTCTTAAGGATGAGAAGTTTGACTCTCCCGTAGACATCGGCTCCGGCGCAGGCGTTATCTTCGGCGCAACCGGCGGCGTAATGGAGGCAGCTCTCAGAACTGCTGCAGAGGTAATCCTCGGCACAACTCTTGAGAAGGTTGACTTCGAGGACGTTCGTGGCGTTGAGGGCATCAAGTTTGCTGAGTATAAGCTCGGCGAGATGACTGTAAAGGTTGCAGTTGCATCCGGCACAGCTAACGCATCCAAGCTCCTCAAGGGCATCCAGTCCGGCGAGTATCAGGCAGACTTCATCGAGATCATGGCATGTCCCGGCGGCTGTGTAAACGGCGGCGGTCAGCCCATCCAGCCTGCAAGCGTTCGTAACTCCATCGACCTTCGCGCAGTTCGTGCAAAGATCCTTTACGATGCAGACGCAGCTCTCGAGATCCGTAAGTCTCATGATAACCCCATCATCAAGATGGTATACGATGAGTTCCTTGGCGAGCCCAACAGCCACGTTGCACACGAGCTTCTCCATACTCATTACGTAAAGCGCGGTCTTTAATATTAAAGCCCAAGGTGTCATTTTGACACCTTGGGCAGTTTTATTCGCCTTCGGCGAGTGATATTGCTTCGCAGTGGTATTATGCTTCGCATAGTGTTATTGCCTTCGGCAGTTTATAAGGCGAATAAAATAACACTGAAACCGTAAGGTTTCAATAACACTGTTGCTGTAGGCAATAATATCACTCCGACGAAGTCGGAATATCACTAAAACTAATTAACTTAGTGCTACGTTATTTTAGAGGTGGTAATAATGGCTGACAGCGTTTTGAGAGATAAAGCCAAACAATTTGCAAAAGATATTGTATTTGCTTGCCGTGAGATGAAAGCCGAACATAAAGAAGCTGTATTGGTAAATCAATTACTTCGTTCTGCAACATCTATTGCTGCAAATTTGCATGAAGCACAGTATGCACAGGGAACAAAAGACTTTATTTCTAAGCTTGAAATAGCGCAAAAAGAATGTTATGAATCTGAGTTTTGGTTAGAGCTTCTTTTTGAAACAGATTGTTTGAATGCAGACAAGTACCGAGTGTTACAAAATGATTGTGGTGCTATCAGAAGAATGCTGATATGCTCTTTAAAAACAATAAAGTCAAAATAAAAGCTTTTAATTGCTATAGATTCCATTTGTAAAAAAACGTCACGGATCCTGATTGAATCTGTGACGTTTTTCTGTGTATATATTATACCACAAATTTGCTAAAAATACAAGACTGGTAGTTTTCCAAATAAGCTGTATAATTATTGTATGATATCAAATTTGGAGGTTATTATGGTTTTGAATGCTTTAGATGAAGTTCTGTTTTTTTGTGATATTGATTTGCTTAAAAAGTTTATCAGCGACAATATGTTAAAATATTATCCCCATGATAAAGAAAGCTTTTATAAAGAGAAGGATAAGTTTATGCAGTTGCATATACCTTCTAAAGACGAATATATATGCAGACTTGAGAATTATGTAAAAAACGGTTCTGCCGTTTGGATATCAGGAAGAAATAGTTTGTGTGATGATATTGATAAATTATCATTAATCAGAGCGATTGATGTTAACTCAAAGTCGGAAAATGGCAGGGAAAAAGCTCGTAGAGCATCTGCATGGCAGAACACAGATTTTTGGAAATATTATTCGGATAAAGTGCTATATAAAGGGAGTAATTTCGTTTTAGAATTGACAATAGGTGCCGGAGGGGGGACCAATGCGGTTATGAAAAATATGGGTGAAACGGATTACTACATTGGTGCTGATATAAGTTTTATATGTGCAAAAAATGCAGATGCTATGGCAAAATATTATAATGTTAATGGACTGGGAATTTCGACGTCTCTTTGGAATCTGCCCTTTGACGATTCTGTATTTACATCAATTTGTTGTAATGCAGGATTGGAAGAATGCCGTGAGATACCTACGATACTGTCTGAAGCAGTCAGAGTATTAGAACCCAAAGGCAGAATTGTAATCCGTTGCATAAGTTCCGAGAAGAATATATGGTATTCGTATTTTGAAAAATATGGATTTACTGTTTCAGAAACAAGAGAATGGTTAAGAAAAATCAGATTGTACTCTGATGTAGACCAAGTGAAAGAATTATTGAAACTTTTGGGTCTTAATGAGATAGAACAAAAGGATGATGAAAGATTGGGTTCAATTATTGTTTTTGAAAAATAGATAGGTGTCAGTGCAACAAAACAGGCGGTCTTCGGACCGCCTGCTTTGCTTTTGCCTTTTATTTTCTTTGTTAGTTTGAAGTTTTTTGCGGAGCTTTTTTACAAAAAAGCGACATTTATCTCCGGAATTGTATTTTATTTGGGGTATTATTAAATATCATAATCCGTATAGTTATCAAGAAAATAATTGTTGTATTTTTTGATCGCTTCTTCTTTTAATTCACTGGTGGCATTACTGTTCAGATAGTTTTTGAGAGCCTCTTTAGCCTCAAGGTGCGTATAAGGCATGTCGAATTCATGATAGCTTACGTTGCCGGTGTAATTTTCCAGATTGCGCATTGCCTGCTTTTTTGCTTCCTCGTAATACGCCATGCCTGCGTAGCTGCTTGTTGTGGTAGCAGCTCTCTTTTTTTCTTCCTCTTGCCTCTTTCTTTCCTCATTGCGCTTAGCCTCCTCAGGGTCAACGGAGCACCAGAACTCGTAAACGTCTTTTACATAAGAGTAAAGGCTTTTAGCCCTGCAGGCAAAGGTATTTACGTGATAGAAAGCAAGATACAGATAGTAATATACAAAGCTGAGAATTGCAAACACGAAAAGGGCACCGATAATAAGAGCGGGAAGATCGGAAAGGTCTGAAAATTCAAAGGTAAGGATAATGCTGTAAACTGTAAATGCTACCATAGAAGCTATGTAGATAACGGTGCAAATAACGCCAAGCACCTCTTCGTCAATGCTTATGACCTTTCTCTTCTTTGTAATGACTCCGTGAAGGTAAGCGGCTTTTTCCTTTGCTGTAATTAAGGTGATGGGTATCTCGGGCATTTTTGCGGTTACATTGAAAATTAATGATATAACAAGAGATACTGCCGCAGGCAAGAGAAAAAGGAAGGCAACGAAAATCAGAACGTTGAAATACCATGCAAGGCCGTCCTGAAAAAGCAGATCCTTGAAAAAGAGCCATATGTCGGTAACAGGCTTTAGCTTTTCGAAAATGATCGCATCATCCTCGGTGCTGAAGCTGTGGATACCGCCAAAGGTAAACAGAGCGGAGAATAGAACAAATATTACAGTGCTGAGTGGAAGAACAACGTTGTAAGCGCGGTTCTTTCCGATATTTAACCGGAGCTTTTTCAAAATAAATTCCGATGCACTATCGAAGCTGTCTTCCGTGATAGGTACTGAATAACGTTTCATTTTTATATCCTCTGATTCTATAAATTAATTCCTTTATATGCTGCGAAACCAAGGCCTTTCAGCCATACGGCGCACCTTGCGCTTCTTTCTCTTTGAGCGGGCGATGCAAACGGGATAGACTGCCTCAGCTCCCCTGTCAAGAAGAAGCTCCGCTACGGCGTTCACCGTGGCGCCCGTTGTGATAACGTCATCGATGACGAAATATTTGCCCTTAACTGAAACGTCCTTTTTCAGAGAGTAAGCCCGTTTCGCATTTCTCTGCCGCTCAAGGGCATTCAGACTTTTTTGCGTCGTGCCCTTTGAGTTGGTCAATATTTCTTCAACCTTGATGCCCGTGTAGCGGGATATCTCCCTTGCAAGGTCCCGCCCCTGGTCAAAGCCGTAGCGCCTCACTCGCTCTTTGGTCCTCGGCGGATAGGTAAGGCTCCATTCCTCGGCCTTTTCTCCCGAAAGGGCAAGAGTTTTGAGTATCTCCCTTGATAGCTCTCTTGCAACAAAACGAACGGCGCTTCGGTCAGAGTCAGTCTTCGCGGCGTAGATAATACGGCGAACAAGGATGTCCCGAAGCTCCTCAGAGCCAAACTTTGCATAAAAGGCAAGAGCCGTCATATGCCTTTCTCCCAGTGTTGAGGTGCTTGATAGAGAGAAGGGGCGGCAGGTGCAGCCGCGGGCAGTCTTTTGGCATATGTGGCATCGGGCGTTTCTTGCCTGCCTCCAGACCTCAAGGCATTCCTCGCAAAGCTCGCTTGAGGAGTACAGGAGCTTTTTGCAGGAAATGCATTTCGGCGGAAAGATAAGGCGCAGGACGTATGAGCCTGCGCCTATCAATTTGTCAATAAATCCCGTCTTAGTCATTATATTCACCTATGAACGATGCAAGGCAGGAGTAGCGTGTGGTGTGCATATCGTTTGAAACCATGGTTTCAAGTATCTCTCCCTTGCCAACGAGAATGACCATGCGGGATGCGCGTGTAACTGCGGTGTAGAGCAGATTTCTCGTCAGCAGCATGGGGGCGCAGGAGTAGAGGGGAATTATAACGCAGGGGTATTCGCTGCCCTGACTTTTGTGAACGGTGATGGCGTATGCGTGCTCAAGCTCGTCTAGAGAGGTGAAGTCGTAGTCGCAAATCCTGCCGTCAAAATCAAGGACCATACTTTCGCCGTGGGGGTCAATGGAGAGAACCGTGCCGATATCTCCGTTGAAAACGCCGTAGCCCTGATATCCGTCCTTTTCCCATTCAAGGTCGTAGTTGTTCTTCGTCTGCATCACCTTGTCGCCCTCGCGAAAAACGATGCCGTGAGCCTGCTTCTCGGTCTTTATGCCGTCGAAAGGGTTAAGTGTTGCCTGCAAAAGAGCGTTCAGGCTCTCCGTGCCTGCCTGTCCCTTTCTTGAAGGGGTGATGACCTGAATACCCTCTCTGAGAGCCTCGCCGTAAGCCTTAGGCAGGCGGCTTGATATAAGCTCTGCAACGGTCCGAGCGATCTCGCTATCGCTTCTGCGCTGCATGAAAAAGAAGTCGCGGGAGCGGTTGTCAAGAACGGGCATTTTCCCCTCGTTTATAAGGTGCGCGTTTGTGATTATCTTGCTTTCCTCTGCCTGGCGGAATATCTCCGTGAGGCAGACGGTGCGGAATTTTTCTGAGTCTATAAGATCTGCAAGAACGTTGCCCGCTCCAACGGAGGGAAGCTGATCCCGGTCGCCGATAAAGATGATGCGCGCTCCCGGCTTGAGAGCGAGGAGCAGGGCTTCAAGGAGCAGAACGTCAAGCATTGAGGATTCGTCAACTATGATAACGTCCTCGTCAAGGTAGCAGGAGGCGTTTCGCATAAAGCGGGGCTCTCTGTCGTCTGAGTGCTCCATTTCAAGAAGACGGTGGACCGTCTTTGCCTCGCAGCCTGCCGCTTCGCTGACTCGCTTTGCGGCTCTGCCCGTAGGCGCGCAGAGGGCAACGTCAAGACCGATGGTGTCAAAAATAGAGATAAGTCCTTTGATGACCGTGGTCTTACCCGTGCCGGGGCCGCCCGTAAGTATCATAACTCCGCCGCCGAGGGCAGAGGCAATGGCCTCTCTTTGGAGAGAAGCGTATTTTATATCGCTTTCAAGCTCAACTCTGCTGATAAAGCCTGCAATGTCGGGCGCGTCGATGCGGGGGCAGGCAAGGTCGATAAGCTTGAGCTTCTTTCCTATATATTCCTCAGCCTTTATATATCGTGGAAGGTAGATGTATTTCGAATTGTGGCAAACCCTTGAGCAAAGCTTTCCCGATGAGAGGCCAACGGAAATACCCGAGGCTATCTTGCTTTCCTCAAGAGAGAGGATAGCCGCCGCATCTCTGATGAGAAGGCTCTCGGGCAGGCAGGTGTGGCCTTGAGAGTGGGCCGCCGTTTCAAGAGTGTAGTTAAGGCCCGCAAGCACTCGCGA
The DNA here is from genome assembly GCA_045545335.1 of Candidatus Avispirillum sp. GTDB lineage: Bacteria > Bacillota > Clostridia > Oscillospirales > CAG-272 > Avispirillum. Next base: position 15,807 of record JAZQAS010000130.1, read on the forward strand.
TGCGCTGTCGCGGCTTATGCCGAAGGACTCGGCAACGGTGTCCGCTGTCTTAAAGCCGATTCCCGAGAAGGATTCGCAGAGGCTGTATGGGTCTTTTCTGATGCGGTCAACTGCGCTGCCGCCCCATTTTTTGTATATCCTCATGCTCTGAGCGCTGCCGAAGAAGTCTGCGCAGAACATCATAACGTTTCTCGCGCCCGACATTTCAATAAAGCTTGAATTGATATCCGCGGCCTTTCTCGGGGTGATGCCGGGGATCTCCGCCAGCCACTCGTGGTGATTTTCTATAACGTCAAAGGTGTCCTCGCCGTATTTGTCAACGATCTTTTTGGCAGTTTTCGGGCCGATACCCTTGACCGTGCCGCCCGAAAGATAGCGGAGTATGCCAGCCGCGCCCGTAGGCATGGTCTTTTCGTATATGTCCACCTTGAATTGCTTTCCGTAGATCTGATGGTTGGTCCACTTGCCCGAGGCGGTAATGGTGTCGCCCTCGCAAACGTAGGGCATAGTGCCCACAAGGGTAACGGGGAAGCCCCCCTCGTCCTCTATCTCAAGGACGGTGTAGCCCGTCTCCTCGGACTGAAAGATCACGGAGTCCACCGTTCCGCTGACCGTTTCATTGTTATCTCTGTACATGGCGAGACTCCTTTCTGAAAGCTTACCTAAACATTATAATCCTTTTTTCTCTCTTTGTCAATTTTGTGTTTAGCTTTGAGGTATATAAAGATCCTTCGGCCGAGGCGGCAGCATTCCAAGGCCGCGCAGTAAAGCCCGAAAAGGAAGAATATTGATATAAATATTTCAATAAAGGTGCCCACTTGAACGTCTCCTTTCTGTAATACAGTATATGCAAGGAGGGCGCAAGGTGCAAAATAGAATATCTCACGGAGAGAGATGAACGCAAAGGCAATGTAGGGGTCGACGTCCTCGACGACCCGTGGCGGACGTAACGCCTCGTTCTGTAATGTATTTTATATTTGCTTAATCAAATTCAAATAATTATTGCAATTCAAAATCCAATATGATATACTGAATTTGCGACATAAGTGAATATATGTATAAAACCAAATGTAAGTGTGTATTTTTATTTAGGTAAAAATACATGCTCTTATTTGCATACTTATATTTGGTTTGCAATCACTTGTGTCGCAGCAGTGCGAGCTATGTATTTTTCGTGCGTAGCTTCGGCTGCGCACTTTTTAAATTAGAGAGGATATATGTATGGCCGTTGTAATTTTAAAAGCTGCTTTGGAGGCTTTAAAGGGAATAACTGAGCTTTCCAAAAAAGTCATTGACGAAGGTGATCCAGAAAAATATGCAAAGAGCGTATCAGAACTAAACCAAGGTGTAAGCTCATCTTATGAAGCAATGCGTAACATAATCATAAACAGTAAAAGTTTCAGTGACGAAGAAAAGGTTAAAAGGCTTGCTGAACTTGCAGAGCAGGAAGAAGCATCTAAGCAAAAATGCAGTGAAGCCATTAGAGGCAATCGCGAAAACGTAGCAAAAATTGCAATGGAAGTTTTCAAAGGCTTTCTCACCTGCGGTATTTCATTTGCTCCGGCCATAGTAAGAAGCTTTAAAAAAGCACTCGCAGAGAACGGCGATGAAGAATCTGTAATAGAGCTTGAAGAAATCGAAGCTAGATCAGCAGAATCTTTTTCTGATACAGAAGAAACAAACTAAAAAGATCCGCCCAACGGGCGGATCTTTCTTTTGAAATTATAGATCAAAGAGCCTTTTTCAGAACGTCAACGAGGTCTGTCTTTTCCCAGGGAGCGTTAAGGTCCTCGCGTCCCATGTGGCCGTATGCCGCAAGGTCTGCGTAGATGGGTCTTCTGAGGCCGAAGCGCTCAATGATAGCCGCAGGGCGCATATCAACGTTTTCAATAAGAAGGTCTGCAATATCGCTCTCGCTGATCTTGCCCGTGCCGAAGGTGTCAACCATTACGGAAACGGGCTTTGCAACGCCGATAGCGTATGCAAGCTGTATCTCGCACTTTGTTGCAAGGCCTGCCGCAACAACGTTTTTAGCAAGGTAACGGGTCATATAAGCCGCGCTTCTGTCAACCTTTGTGGGGTCCTTTCCGGAGAATGCGCCGCCGCCGTGGCGGGAGTAGCCGCCGTAGGTGTCAACTATGATCTTTCTTCCCGTAAGTCCTGTGTCGCCTGCAGGTCCGCCGATAACGAAGCGGCCCGTGGGATTGATGTGAAGGATGGTAGCATCGTCCATCATATCACCTGCAATAGGTCTGATAACGTGCTTTTCAATATCCGCTCTGATGGTCTCGAGAGTAACCTCGGGGTCGTGCTGAGTGGAAACTACAACGGTGTCAACGCGAACGGGCTTGTCGTTCTCGTATTCGATAGTGACCTGAGTCTTTCCGTCGGGACGGAGGTAGGGAAGAGTACCGTTCTTTCTCACCTCGGTGAGGAGCATAGCCATCTTGTGAGCCATAGAGATGGGAAGGGGCATAAGCTCAGGGGTCTCGTCGCAGGCAAAGCCGAACATCATACCCTGGTCGCCGGCGCCCGTGTCGCCTATCTCAGCCTCGCCGGCCTTTGACTCTGCAGAGTTGTCAACTCCGAGAGCGATATCGCAGGACTGCTCGTGGATAGAGGAGAGAACGCCGCAGGTGTCGCAGTCAAAGCCGTACTTTGCGCGGTCGTAGCCGATCTTGCGAACAGCCTCTCTTGCAATGGTGGGGATGTCAACGTAAGCGGTGGTCGTGATCTCGCCCATAACGTTGATAAGGCCCGTGGTAACGAAGGTCTCGCAGGCAACTCGCGCCATGGGGTCCTCCTTGATGATGGCGTCAAGAATAGAATCGGAGATCTTGTCGGATATTTTGTCGGGATGTCCCTCGGTAACAGACTCAGATGTAAAAAGTCTTCTCATTTTATTTCTTTCCTTTCTTTTTCTTTGCTGATATATTGTTTTTTAATTTTTGAATCATAGAAAGCTTCTTTTCGCCCGCCCCGCAGTACGTGTCCATATCTGCCGTTATATCGGGAACGGGGGTGTCGCGGTCGATGAATATCTCGTCTGCGTCAAGCTCCTGTACCTTTGGGGGATCGGCCTTGTAGAACTCGGTGCTCCTCGGCATATTGCGCTTTTTCAGGCGCCTCTCGGAGGACTGCTTCACAAGGGCGTAAATAACGGCAACCGCAGGAACGCCGATGACCATACCGCCAAAGCCGAAGAAGCCGCCGCAGACCACAACTGCGATGACCACCCAAAGGGCGCCGATGCCGATGGAGTCTCCGAGGATCGCAGGGCCGATAACGTTTCCGTCAAGCTGCTGGATGAGAAGCACGATGATGATGAATATGAGAGTATACTCGGGAGAGGAGATAAGAACGATAAGCCCGCCGATAACGCCGCCGATGATGGGGCCGAAGGTGGGAACCACGTTCGTCACTCCGAGGATAACTGCAAGAAGGGGATAATAGGGCACCTTGACGATCCAGAGAACTATAAAGGAAAGAATGCCGATTATGAGAGAGTCGATTATCTTTCCCACGATGAAGCCGCCGAAGGTGCGGTGGGTGTAGCGCATAAGGCGCACGGTGTTGAGATAAGCGCGGCGGGAAACGAGAGAAGCGAGAAGCTTCTTTGCCTGAGCGCATATCTTTTCCTTTGTTGCAAGGAAGTAGAAGGCAACGAATATGCCCATCAGTATGTTAAGCACCTCGCCGACAAAGCGACTGCCTATGGAAACGATGTCGTTGAAGCGCTGACTCAGAAAGCTGACGGTGTTGAGGATAATCTCCTTGAAGTTCAGAGTGATATCGTGGTCTGCAAGAAGCTCTGTAAGGGTGGAGTAGCTCTTGTTGAAGAAGAGCTCGGAATACTTGACGGTGAACTCGTCAGCAAGGACCTGAATGTTTGTAACGTAGCCGTTGATGTGGCCGACGAAGTCGTTAACGCTTGACACGGTCTGAGGAACGACAGCGTAAGCGATGACCGCAAGAAAGGCAAGCATGGTGACCGTGGTGAGGATAAGAGAGAGTGTGCGGCGAAGAGGGTGCATATCTCTCTTGGCCTTCTTGAAGGTCAGGAGCTTTCGCTCGTAGAAATTCATAACGGGGTTGCAAAGATAGGCAATGATAAATCCGTAAGTAAAGGGTGCAAGAACGGCAAAAACCTTTCTGACAGCGCCGTAAACTGCGGAAAAATTCAGGATAGCCAGAATTATAACGGCGGAAAAGACGATGACAGCCGCGGCATACAGCGCAACGGTCGCATATTTCTCGTTTTTCTTGAAATTGAACATAATACTCCTTTCCGTATAATACAATAAAATATCCTACTCATTATATTTTATAACATATAAAAGCCGCGGTCAATAGCAAAACAAAAAACTCCCGTCGGCTGACGGGAGAAAATATCGCTTTATCCATCATTCAGCCTTTAGCACCTTGCCTTTGCGGTAGGTTGCTGTGCGGTCCCAGGGGCTGTCCCTTGCGCACTCTTTATGGTCAAGCTATTCTAACACAGCGGGGAGGGGAAGTCAATACGGAAAATGGGTAAAATGAGTAAAAATTGCAACATTTTTGTAAAATCGTAACCTTTGATAAAAAGAAAAAAGAGGTAAAAATTGACAAAAAAAGCCACAATAATCGGCAAAATAGGTGAATAATTGCAGGTTGCACAAAAAAACAGAGATAATTTTGTTATATTTTATTCTCAAAATATGCTACATTTTTCGCTGAAGAATGGTATAATTATATAAAGTATTCGGGCGGGGCAATTTATGCCCATTTCCCGTTGCAACGGCAATTTTTTTCTAAGGAGGAGGCACTGTAAAAACAGTGCTGTAGAGCGATGTTAGAAAGACTTTGGGAATATCTTTCTCGCCACGTAAAGATAGCGGCAAAGAGCGTATTCCTCAACTTCAAGCAGTATTGCTGCTTCTTCGCTGCGATATTCATTATCCAGCTGCTTTATGGTATGATGGCGATCGCCGCCACAAATAACAACACTGTTGCTTATGAGCAGATCGACGAAGCTTATGAGTATCACTACGTTGTTAGCAACCTGACACAGGGCCAGTATAACTATCTTGCGGAGTATAAGAACCCCGACTACGGTCTTACCGACAAGAACAGACAGGCCTACGTTATCGTTGATACCGTTGAGCGTTACAACTCAAAAGAAATGAAGAACGAATATGACGTGTATATTCGTTTCGGTAAGCTTGACCGTAAGACCGGAGAGATGGCAGACGAGGAGACCGTACAGAAGTACCGTCAGTGGTTCGAGCTTAACTACGTAAATAAGCTTGCATCCCTCGAGCCTTCTTATGCAACACCTAACTTCTCCACAGAGGCAACGATGCTTCTCGAGTATGAGGACAGAGTAGAGGCAAACAACAGAGGCTTCTGGGTGATCACGCTTATCCTGCTTGTGCTTTCCGTATTCCTTCTGACCTCTATTTACAACATCAGAATGAATCAGTACAAGTTTACATACGGCGTATACATGACCTTCGGCGCGGACTTCAAGATGCTGTTTATCACAGCCTTCTGGGAAATGTTCGTTATCATGCTGGTCATGTTCATTCCCGCAGTTCTCGTATCCACTCTCGTAGTATTCCTCATCTATCTCCCCTCAGGCTTCTCCTTTGCCTTTGACGGATGGGTAATACTCAAGCTGTTCCTCTTCGGAACTCTCGTAGTTCTCACCTCTGTATTTATGCCCATGCGAGTCACCTCCATGCGTAACCCCATGAGCCTTATCATCACAGAGGATAACTCCAACCTCGTAACCTCTCCCAGAAAGTCCTTCAACCTTCTCGGCAAGTCCTTCCCCGGACACTACGAGATGTACTCTCTCTGGAGATTCAGAAAGTATAACGTACAGCTGCTCACTTCAGCTATCATCTTCTGTGCGCTGTTCATCTGCGGTCTGTACCTTGCTAACATCTATACGACTGACCTTGATTATCCCAGAGCTCAGTTCGAGCTCACCATTGATCCCGAGGGTACCGACGGAGCATACGATAAGGTGCTCAGCGACGATATCCAGCAGATCAACGAGGAGTTCAAAAAGGAGTATGGCGAGGAGCTTTCCGAGTACGGCGAAGAGTTCGCGGCTGATTTCCAGGCTATCAACGCTATCGTTGCTACCGGTAATGCAACTCCTACCGCAGAGGATACCGACTTTGCTCAGTCCCCTGCAACAGAGGCTAAGTATATCAGCTCCTTCATGCTGGTAAATAAGAAGAGCATCAAGCCCTTCGCATCCGGCTTCTTCGTATACGATACTGAGGATTCCTACTCCAAGTATGAGGGCGAGGGCAGCTATAAGGTAACCAACACAGTTGTTTATAAGGCTGTTGACCCCAAGAACTACGAGGACTTCTTCAACTTCCTCAGCCAGTATAAGATCGAGGGCGACGTAACAAAGATCCTTGAGAGCAACGGCGATAAGCAGTACGTTATCATCGGCGACTCTATCTCCAATATCTCCAAGTTCAACTTCAAGATCGGCGATACCGTAGCAGTTTCCACCTATAAGGGTGCGGTAACAGCGGTTGACTCCAACCTCACCGGCAGAAACCTGCTCCGCAGACAGATCAAGAACTTCCAGTATGACTACACCACCCTTGAGGTATGTGCAGTCATCAAGGATATCCCCTCCGGCAGCGTTCCCGTATATATGCTCAATGATATATATGAGAAGATAACCGGCAGAAGCCCCACCACAACAACACTTAACATCTATACATACTCCTCCGATTACGGCGAGAAGGATGTATTTATGATGGAAGGCAAGCACATCGACTTCCTCGAGGCAAAGCTCCGTGAGATGGTATCTGCGGACGGCTTCTCCAAGGTCGGTGGTATGAAGGTCCGCGACCTCAATCAGCTTGCAGAAGACAATATCACGGAAGACGAGCACTATAACGAGCTTTATATCGCCATCTCCGTACTTATCCTTTGCATTTCACCTATCATCTGGTTCTTCTCACAGATCCTTTACTACTTCAAGCGTGAGAAGGAGTTCAATATTATCCAGTCTATGGGTGCAAACGGTAGTGATATCAGAAAGATCTACCTCATCGGTGGTTTGAGTATGGCAGTAATGTCACTTATCGTAAGTATCATACTTTCATTCCTGGCAAGCTATCTTATGTTCTATGCGTATAACGTAGTAGTACCTAACTTCTCAGGCGAGTATGTACGTTACACCTTCTATATGCCTTGGTATGCTCTTGCGATCGCCATCGTAATGTCCGTAGGATGCGGCTTCTTCTCCGCATATCTGCCCTATAAGAGCTACTTCAAGAACCGCTACTCACTTGAGAACGGCGGCGGCGGTAAGGACGACGAATGATCGTACCTTAAAAACTAAAAATAATAATTAACTAAACCAAACGATAGAGACGGCAAAGTCCGTCAGGAAAGGATAAAATAATGGCTAATACTGAGTATATGCTTCAGACTGAGAGCGTTATCAAGCAGTACAGACAGTCTGATTCCGTTATTACCGCGGTAAACCGTGCTAATATTAAGATTGAAAAAGGTGAGTTCGTAGCTATCATCGGTTCCTCCGGTTCCGGTAAGTCCACGTTCCTTCACATCTGCGCAGGTCTTGACCGCGCAAACGCAGGCCGTATCATCATCGACGGCCAGGAGATCACAAAGATGGGCGCCGACCAGCTCGGCCGCTTCAGAGGCGAAAAGATGGGCTTCATTTATCAGAAGCACCACCTTATCCCTCAGTTCACAGCTCTTGAGAACATCCTTCTTCCCACAGTAATGTGTAATAAGTCCGATGCTTCCTATCAGGAGTCTCTCCGTGAGCTTGTAGAGTGCCTCGGCCTTTCCGAGCGTCTCCACCACCTCCCCTCCGAGCTTTCCGGTGGTCAGTGTCAGAGAGTAGCTATCGCCCGTGCTCTGATCAATAACCCCCAGATCCTCTTCGCAGACGAGCCTACAGGTAACCTTGACCGTACAAACGCAGACGAGGTTCTCCGCCTCCTCCTCAAGATCCGTGAGACCCGTGGCCAGACCCTTATGATGGTAACCCACGACCTTGCGATCGCAGAGAAGGCAGACCGTATCTTCCGTATGGATAACGGTATCCTCTCTCTCGACCGCGACTATCTCGGCGGCAATAAGAAGACGATCGTTTCTTATTAATCAAAAACGAAAAGCCTCCCGACCTCGGGAGGCTTTTTTAGTGGCTCAATTGTTAAGATCATTCGTCTAATTTTGGTTTGACGGGGGAAGAGAAAAAGTGATGAGCACTTCGTGCGCGATGAGACCTTCGGTCACGATGGTTTCCCTACGGGAAAACGATGATATGATTGCCTATATAACTTGCCGCAGGCAATCATCGTTTGGCTAAGCCAATTATCGTTTGCCGAAGGCAATCATAGTTGGGCACATAGTGCCCCACAAACCGTAATTTGATTACGTTTTGTTATTCTCCATTATGAGCCCGTTGACTTATAATGACGCACCCCTGTTTTCCATAATACTGCGCTTGGTACTATGCAAATACAGGCAACCAAAGGAAGAAGGCAATAAAGCACGTTATCGCTTTTTCCTATCACGTAAAGCAGTGGATAATACTGTATCAGCGCTAAGGGAAAAACGTATGTAAATATCCGCAGTACCTCTTTTCCGTATATACCGAAGGGATAAACTCCGAATTCCCGCGTGCCGTATGTAAAGATATTCAGCGCCTCCGGACGGGATATTGTGAAAAAGCATATCGCTCCTTCAAGAACGAAGAAGGAGCAGTAAAGCACGATGCCGGAAAGCAGCATTCCTATAAATGTCAGGATCTTTATAATATCCCATTGAACGTTGCAGCTCAGAAGCGCGAGGATAAGAACGAGAATTGCTTGAAATAGCCGCGCAAGTCGGAATATCTCAATATCGTTGCAAAGAACCATAAACGCTTCGTTTTTCGGGAAAAGGAGTATTCTGTCAAATCTTCCACCCGAGATCAAGGCCGAAAAGCTCTCAAAGCTTCGGAAAAAGCATTCGGAAAAGAAGAACGAAATGGTGACCACCGCATAGCAAAGAAATATCTCGCTTTTGGAAAATTCCTTCACAGTATTAAATCTTGAGAGAAGAAAGAAAACTGCAGCAAAGGAACAAAAGGCAATAAAGAAGTTCCCGACGAGGGTCATAAAGAATGAGGCCTTGTATTGCATTCTGCTTTTTAGGCTTATAAGGAAAAACTTAAAATACAGCTTCATATTATCCCCCCTGTATGACCACTCTTTTCAAGGAACGCGAGGTCAGGATCCGTCCCCAAATGAAAAGGAAAGCAAGCCAGAATACTTGTAAAACAAGAGAGAAAACGATCGCCTCTCCCGTTATATTTCCGCTGTAAATACGGAAGGGAATATTTGACATCGCCGCAAAAGGGGAGAGCTCAAGAATCTGCCGAAGTCCGTCGGGAAAGAAGGGGAGGGGAATAAGATCTCCGCAGAGAAGCTCTCCAACCGACACGAAAATTACTCTGATGCCCTTTGAGTTCATCGTATGAAACGTCAGCGCGTATATTATCATTTGCATGGAGCAGACGTTCAAAAGCGCAAAAAGCATAGTCAAAGCAAACATAAAAAGTGCTTTGGGGCTTTGAGGCAGAGACAGACCGTATGGAGCGGGCAATATAAGTGAGAACAGTATAATCGGCCCACACCGCAAAAGAGTATTTGATACCTTCATTGAAATGACCTTGGAAAACCACATTGCGTATACGTCAATAGGCCGGACAAGCTCATAAGCAATATTGCCGTTTGAGATATCGTTGAAGATGCTCTCGTCAAAGGTATACTGATTGAAAAGAGCAAGGAAAGCTTGCCTTAGCCACACGTACGTGGTAGTCTCGGCTATACCCATTGGAAATGCCGCAGGGTCGCCCTCCCAAAAAGCTTTGTACAGAAGGACGTTAAAGATACCCCAGAAGACCTGAGTAACGATTCCCGAAAGGGCCGCTGTTCTGTACTGTATTCCCGTATTGAATCTGATGCGAAAATAGCTGAGGTATTTTTGCAAAGGATGAAACAGAGTAAGCATTTTCATATGGCAAACTCCCGATAAAGGGATACCACAAGCTCGTCTGTGGATTCCGAGTCAAGGGTAAGATCGGTAATGTCAGCATCCCTTGCGATCTCTTGAATTACCCTTGAAACGCTGATAACGCCGGTATCAACGGACAAAGTGCAATGACCGCCGCGCTCGTCAAGGATAACAGAGCCTGCAGGCGGTGTAACGGTTCCGCCGTTGTAGCTGACTGTCAGCCGTTTTAGCTTAGAAGAACGGGATCTAAGCTCCGAGAGCGTGCCGTCAAGCAGTATCTTTCCCCGTCCGATAAGCAGTATACGGTCAGTCAGTGCCTCGATATCCTGCATATCGTGAGTGGTGAGAATGACCGTTGTTTTCTTTTCTCTGTTAAGTCCCTTGATAAAATCACGAACTGCAATTTTAGAAACAGCATCGAGACCGATCGTGGGCTCGTCAAGGAAAAGTATCTTCGGGTCGTGGAGCAGAGCACCCGCGATCTCGCATCGCATCCTCTGCCCAAGGCTGAGCTGGCGCGCAGGCGTTTTCAATATCTCCGAGAGAGATAAAAGCTCGCACATCTCAGAAAGATTTTTCTTGTAGCGCTCTTCGGGAACAGCGTAGATATCCCGAAGCAGCTCAAAGGAATCAATAACGGGAACGTCCCACCATAGCTGACTGCGCTGCCCGAAAACCACACCGATGTTTTGAACGTGGCGCCTTCTGTCCTTCCATGGGGTAAGTCCGTCAATAGTGCAGCTGCCGCTGTCAGGTGTAAGGATGCCGCTCATAACCTTCACCGTGCTGCTTTTACCTGCACCGTTTGGGCCGATGTAGCCCACCGTTTCGCCTTCGCCGATAGTAAAGGAAACTCGGTCAAGAGCCTTTATCTCCGTGTATTCACGGGAGAAAAGGGCCTTAACAGCCTCCTTCATGCCGGCGTTCCTTTTGGCGATCTTAAAAGTTTTGCTGATGTCCTTCAGCTCGATCATAAATGATCTCTCCTTTCATAGGGGCAAAAAGAAAAAGCCCCCGCTCATTTGAAAAACGGAATGCCGGAGTAACAAAGCATTCACAACAAGACGTTTTTGCGCCTTGTTTTTCGCGAGAGGAGCGAAAGGAATCAAATTATACCACCGCTTTGTGAACGGAATATAACCGAAATGTAAACATATCAAATATATCTGCAAAAGATTGGCGCTTGACATAAACGGCGTTTTAAGATAAAATAAGTGTCATATAAGAGTGTGCGGACAAGTATAATAGACTGAAGGGACGGTGAAATGATGTATACAGGAAAAATGGATAAAAAGACTCTTGTGACGGTGACGGTCATAGCCCTTGCTTTCATTATAGTCTTTGCCTCTGTTGCCGTGGTCATCGGTGTGATCCTCGCAAGGGACGGGGAGCCTGAAGATCCTCAGGTCAGCGCAAAGGAGCTTGAGAGCATGAACGGCGTCTGGATCGCCACCGCGACCAATATAGACTTTCCCTCAAGGCCCGATCTCACAAAGGCAGAGCTTAAGGCAGAGCTTGACTCTATCGTTGATACCTGCTCAAAAGCAGGCCTTGATACTATCTTTTATCAGGTGCGACCCGCGTCGGATGCTATGTATAAGTCCGAGATCTTTCCCGTTTCAAAATATCTGAGCTCAGACAGAAGACTGACTCTTGATACCCTTGAGTATCTTATTAAAAAGGCGGGAGAAAAGGGGATAAAGGTCCACGCGTGGATAAACCCCCTGAGAGCGGCAGTGGGCGGAGATATCTCCGATCTGCCCGTTGGCCATCCCGCAAGAGATAACCCCGAATGGGTCGTCAAGTATGCAGACGGAAAGCTCTATTACGATTGCGCCATCCCCGAGGTGCGAAAGCTCGTTTGCGACGGTATTTCGGAGATCATCGCGAAATACGACGTTGCAGGCATCGTCTTTGACGATTATTTCTATCCCTATCCCGTTTATGAAACGGACGAGGCAGGCAATAAGACCGTCGTTGATTTTGACGACAGCGGATCCTTTAATAAATACGGCAAGGATTATGACGATAAGGGCGACTGGCGCCGACATAACGTTGATCTTCTCATAGAGGAGTCATATAAGGCGGTAAAGAGCGCCGACGGGAGCTGTGTGTTCGGCGTAGCCCCCTTCGGCATATGGAAGAACGGCTACGGCGACGAAAGCGGAAGCGCAACAAGAGGCGCGCAGTCATATTTCGATATCTATTGCGATACCCTCGCCTGGGCCGATGGCGGCTACGTTGATTATATCGCCCCTCAGATATATTGGAGAGCAGAGGAGAGCGCCGCATCCTATACGGCCCTTTGCGATTGGTGGGATATGATGCTCAAAGAGCGGGGCGTGCCCTTTATCATTTGCCACGCGGCCTATCGCTACGACGGCTGGGAGGCACCATCCGGTATTATGACCTCTCAGGTTGAGTATGCAAAAACTAAAGAGAGCTATAAGGGCAGCATCTTCTACGGCTACGAAGAGATAGCCACCAATAAGGAGGGCATTGCCGACGAGCTTTCCGACCTATACGTAACCGAAACCGAAGAAGAATAGAATAAAAAACGGTACGCAGGAAAATCGGAGTTATCCTTAGCGGAGAATTTTGAACTTTTTTAATTCTCGTTAAGAACCGGCATCTCATTTGTAAGTACAAATGCAGTAGGGCGGTAGCCCAAACCCACTAACAACAGAAAAGAGAAGATTCGTATATTGCAACGAGTCTTCTCTTTCTTTCTTGTCTGTTAAGTGATATACTGACGTTCGTCAGCGTGATATTTTCTTTTGAAAATCCCTCGCCTATGGCGAGATATTTCAAAAAGAAAGTGATATTAAGCCCTAAGGGCTTAGTGATATTCTATTCGCCGAAAACTCGCGTAGCGAATATCACTCGGCGTAAGCCGAATATAACTGCGGAGCAATATAACTCGCCGTAGGCGAATAGAGTTGCGTGATACTCCGTTAAGAGTATCACGCTAAAGCGTACCGTTTTTTGATCGTATTTGTTTTAAAACAGAAGGCAAAATCGTTGAAAAAAAGGCAATAATATGGTATAATCACATATCAAAATAATGAAGGTACCATAATGAGCTATTACAGAAGCAGCTATTCAAAAAAGGGAAAGGGCCGCGGCGCAAAGCTTTCGGCAACTGCAAGCGCCGTCATAGTCCTTGTATTTATAATTCTCTATATTCTTGACAGTCAGTTCGGCTTTGGCAATAAGCAGGTGGAGGGCGAGTGCGAGTTCCACTTCATAGACGTAGGTCAGGGCGATGCAACAATGATAATCTCCTCCGACAGCACCGTTGTTATAGATACGGGCACGGGAGACCACGCCGACAGCTTTGCGCAGTACGTCAAGAGCTATACGGATAACGTTGATTATCTTATCCTGACCCATCCTCACGAGGACCATATCGGCGGCGCCGACGAGCTTTTGGAGCTTGTCCACGTGGATAACGTCATAATGAGCGATGCATATAGCGAGACCTATACATTCACAAAGATACTTGATGCAATAGAGGCGGCGGATATCCCCGTCATAGAGGCAAAGGCCGGCGATAAATATGCGGCAGGGGAGATAGAGTTCACCATCCTCGCGCCCCTTTCCGAGTTTACGGATTATAACGATTACAGCATCGTAACCAAGGTAGAGTTCGGCTCTTCCTCCGTAATCGTAACGGGTGACGTCGAGCATCATTCCGAAAAGCTTATGGTGGAAAGATACGGCCCTTCGGGGCTGAAGGCTGATATCCTTCAGATGGGACATCACGGCTCCGCAACCTCAAATCACGAAAGCTTTATGGAGTGTATCGCTCCCGAATACGCCGTCATCTCCTGCGGCAAGGATAACGAATACGGCCATCCCCACAGAGAGACCTTGCAGAAGCTTCGCGATTTTGATATCACCTATTACAGAACCGATAAGGTGGGCAGCATAGTTTTCAGAACAGACGGCAAGAACCTCTCCTACGTAGAAGCAGCTCAGTGAATTTTATATTTCAACCGCAGGTTGTCCGCGATCATGGCGATAAATTCGCTGTTGGTGGGCTTCCCGCGGTTGTTTTGTATAGTGTAGCCGAAATAAGAGTTGAGGGTGTCTATATCTCCGCGGTCCCAGGCCACCTCGATTGCGTGGCGGATAGCGCGCTCCACGCGTGAGGTGGTGGTTGAATATTTCTTTGCAACGGAGGGGTAGAGCACCTTTGTCACAGAGTTGATTATATCGCTGTCGCTGATGGTCATAAGAATGGCGCATCTCAGATACTGATAGCCCTTTATGTGAGCGGGAACGCCTATCTGATGAATGATCTTCGTCACCTGAGCCTCAATATCGGGAGGAGCTGAGTTAACGTTCCCCGCAGAAATGCTGCCCTCGGCGCGGCCGCGGTAGATAGAGATGATGTGATCCGCAAGGCTCTGATAGTCAAGGGGCTTGGGCAGGCAGAGAGCGGCGCCTGCGCGTGCGGCTTCAATAAATATGTTCTGATTTGTGATAAGTGAGGCGATAATAAATGCAGGTGCCTTGTCCTGACCGAAATCGCAGGAAAAGGTCTGCCTGATCAGGCCGATGCCGTCAAGCTTCGAGAGCCAGACGTCGGCAATAACGATATCGTGGTGGTTTCTTGTAATGCTTGTCAGCGCTTCTTCTCCGTTGGTAGCTTCATCAACGTAGCGGTGGCCTGCGCGAAGGAGGGCCTCCTTGCAGGCTTTTCTTGAGTCGGCGTTTTCGTCGGCTATAAGGATCTTGATCTTCTCCATAATGTATCTCCATAGGTGGTAATATTTGGTAATTAGATATTACCATATTCTGGAAATAATTTCAAGTAAATTACCAATTTTTAACATTCACAAAAATCCCTTCCAATAATTGGTAATTTATGACAAATATATGAAATAACGGTAAAAATACTGTCGTAATATGCAAAAAAGCCTCCTTGGGGCTTTTTTTTGTTTGAAAAGTTCAGCTTTGTTGCAATTTTGCAAAAAGGGGAGAAATGGAAAGGGGAGGTCAGTATAATCACCGTAGACTTTGCAAGGTCAGAAAAAAAGAAACGGAGGAAAACCATGAGAAACGAAGAAATTGATCTTTGTCTTTTCGGTGAAGAAGCAGACTGCGCTGCAGAGCAGTCCTGCCATGATAAGGCGAGCGTATCAGCCGAGGGCGAAAGCGAAGAAAAAAGTGAAAACGTGTTTGAAAGAATTGCCCATACCCTCGGTATTGCCGGCGCCGATGAAGAGAGCCTTATGCGTGAGATCAATAAAAGAAAAGCGCGGGCAGCTCTTGAAGAAATGCTGAAAAGAAGAAGCGCCCGGCGCAATTATAAAGCATTGATCTCTGAGGCAGAAGGGCTTTCCTCAAAAATCAAGGGCTTTGATCTTAAGGCGGAGCTTCAGAACCCGTCCTTTGCGGCTCTCATTCGCGCAGGCTTCTCCCTTGAGGATGCCTTCAAGGCCGTTCATGTAAACGAGCTTTTGGCGCTTTACTGTAAAAGGGCAGAGGAGGCGGCTGTGGCAAAGGCCCTTGAAAGGCTGAGAGAAGCGGGAGACCGCCCCGATGAAAACGGAAAGGGCGCAAGAGCCCCCGCAAAGACCAAGGCCGCCGTTGAGGCCCTCAGCTCAAAGGGTATCAGAGATATCCTTCGCAGGGTAGAAAACGGACAGAAGATCAGATTTTAAAACCGAAAGGAGAAAAACATGACAGAAAATAATGTAAATAAGGTAGACCTTCAGCTCTTCGGAGCAGGAGATACCGTTCATTCCACAGAGGCCTTCGTAAATGCAAACGACTCCGCAAAGAACGAGGCCTACGTGACAACTGCTAGTCAGGAGAGCGGCCTTGGCGCCGAGATGAAGACCTTCTATGATAAGACTCTCATCGAGCTTGCAGGCCCCGCCCTCGTGTTCGATCAGTTTGCGCAGAAGCGTCCCATTCCCAAGAACGGCGGTAAGACCATTGAGTTCAGAAAGTTCAATGCTCTTCCCAAGGCTCTCACCCCCATCACCGAGGGCGTCACTCCCACAGCCTCCAAGCTCACCGTAGTTCCCGTAACGGCAACCGTAGATCAGTACGGCGATTACGTAGAGCTCACGGATATGATCGAGCTCACAAGCGTGGATCCTCTGGTTGTGGAGGCAACAAAGCAGCTTGCAGATCAGGCGGGCAGAACTATTGATACGGTGGTCCGCAATCAGATCATGGGCGGCACAAACGTAAATTATTGCCCCCTCGTAGCCAATGACGGCACTGAGACTGAGATCACGTCCCGTAAGGCGCTCACCTCAGATTGCAAGCTCAGAGTGCGCGACGTGTTCCGCGCCGCAGCACAGCTCAAGGCAATGAACGCTCCCACCATCGACGGCAGCTACGTTGCAGTCATCCACCCCTACGTAGCCTTTGACCTTATGCAGGATGCAAAGGGTCAGTGGCTCGATATTCAGAAGTATACCGATCCCAAGAATATCCTCAAGGGCGAGATCGGAACTCTCGGCGGCGTGCGCTTCGTTCAGTCCTCCGAGGCTAAGATCTATACGGGAGACGAGGGCGGCAAGGACGGCGCGCCCGTGTTCTGCACTCTCTTTATCGGAGCCAATGCATACGGCTCCACCGATATTGCAGGCGGCGGCATTGAGCATATCGTAAAGCAGAAGGGTTACGGAAACGACCCCCTCAATCAGCGCTCAAGCGTGGGCTGGAAGGCAACTAAGGTAGCAGTTCGCCTCGTTGAAGAGTATATGCTTCGCGTTGAGTCCGGCTCCTCCTTCTCCGATACGTCCGTAGAGGCAAACTGATATGGGTGGTAATATGGAGAAGAGAACCGTGTATATTCCCCGCAAATCCAAGAACGATACTGAGCGATACGTTGCCGTAAACGGCGAGAATATGCTCATCAAAACGGGCGTTGCGGTGGAGGTCCCCGCTCCCTTTGCGGAGGTAGTGGAGGAATCCCTTCGCGTAGACTCTGCGGCCGAAAGGTTCATAGAGAAGAATTCCAGATGATCTTATGGGGCTGTGGCAAAAGCAACAGCCCCAAATTTAAAAAGGAAGTGGTAAAATGACAGTTAACGAAGCAGTAGCAAGGGCTTTGGAGAATTCAGGCGCCGACGTTTCGCGGCATCAGCTTTGCGCGTGGCTCGGCGAGATAGAAAACACCGTGGTGCAGGAGATAGCCAAGGTCCACGAGGGTATGCCCTATGATGAGACCGTCATAACAGCCGATACCGACGGAGAAAGGGTGCTTTTTGCCCCCGACCCTTATAGCGCGCTGTACGTAAATTACCTTCTTATGAAAACGGATCTGTATCTCAGAGATACGGCTCAGTACGTAACGTCCTCTCACGTGTTTTCCGTTTCATATGCAGATTTTGCCGATTGGTATAACAGAGCGTATATGCCCTATGAGGGCGCTGAGATAAGGCTGTAAGGTGGCAGTATGAGAATACCCTATTTGAATAAGGACAGAAGAGAGACCAAGGTGCAGGATACCTTTCTCGGATATGATAGATCAAGGGATGCCGAGGAGAAGGGGCTTTACGATTCTCTCAATATGTCGGCGGACGAATACCCTCTTCTCTCCGTGAGAAAGCCGCGGGCACAGGTGAATACCGAGGGTGCGCAAGTGTATGAGATAATGTCCCTCGATGCATACAGCGGCTCAGAGATAAGAAAGAACGCCCTCGTGGCAGATACCGAGGGACGCCTGAAGGTGTATTACCCCGAAAACGGAGTAATGACGGGCCACGATCTTGCAAATACTGTGGGCACTCTCACCTCAGGGCAAAAGACGGTGGCCCTTGCGGGAACGAAGATATATTTCTTTCCCGATAAGGTGTATTACGATCTTGTGAACCGCGGAGAGAGCGGATGGCTTGAGTATTCAACGGAGATGCCCCTCGGGCTTTATGACGGGGCGTTTATTGAGATAGGCCTTGAATGCTGTGATATATTCGGCTCAGACAGCAGTGAAGCCTCTCCCTACAGAAGACTTCGCAGAAGCGCCTATACGGCAACGGATGAGGGAGGAAAGGGAACCTTTAAGAAGTATATGCCCTTTTCCGCTTCTCTCGCAGAGGGAGATACGGTGAATATCACGGGCTTTCAGAGAGCCGAACTGAACGGATATTATAATATTAAGACCGTAGGGCAGGACAGAAGCTTTATCGTAATAGAAAGCCCCGAGACCTGCCTTCAGGATACGGGATGTATATATATCAAAAGAGAAGTGCCTGAGATGGATTTTGTCGTTTCGGCAAAGAACAGACTCTGGGGCTGTCGCTACGGAATGGATAAAAGCGGCAGGTGCGTAAACGAGATATACGCAAGCGCCGCGGGAGATGCGAAAAACTGGCATAGATTTCAGGGCGTTTCCACAGATTCCTGGGCGGCGGAGGTAGGCGCCGCAGGCGCCTTCACGGGGGCCTTTTGCATTGACGGATGTCCCGTGTTCTTTAAGGAGGACGCGGTGATCAAGGTCCACGGCTCATACCCCTCTGAGTTCACCGTAACGGAGAGCGCCATCCGCGGAATAGAGGCGGGAAGCGAGAGAAGCGCCGTCATCGTGGGAGATGAGCTTTATTATAAGACATATAGCGGCATCGTGCGCTACGACGGAGGCTATCCCGTAAACGTGGATCGGGCCCTTGGCGGCGAGAGATATAAAAATGCCGTTGCAGGCAGCGACGGAGAGAAGTATTATATCTCAATGGAAAATGAAAAGGGCGAGAGATGCCTCTTTGTGTACGATACGAAAAAGCGGATATGGCACAGAGAGGATGACCCCGGCATCCTTTCCTTTTGCCGATGCGGAAGGGAGCTTTATTTTCTCTCCCGGGATAAGGAGGGAAATACCTCTGTTTGGTGCACCTCTCCGATGGTGGGCCTTGAGCCGGAAAAGGGAATATCCTGGTTTTGCGAGAGCGCAAGGCTCGGCTATGAGGCTCAGGGCCAAAAGCACGTAAGCTCAGTTCAGATAAGAGCAGACGTGGGAGCGGCGGCATCAATGTCCGTTGCCCTTGAGTATGACGGGGGCGGCAAATGGCAGAATATACGCACCCTTCGGGGAAAAGGCAGAAATGCACTTCTGAGATTTGCTCCCCGCAGGTGCGATAGCTTCAGGATAAGGCTTTCGGGAAAGGGGGAGGCAAGGGTGAGAAGCGTGGCAAGGACCTATGAAGAGGGAAGCGCCTTTGAGCCTTTGCAGTAAAATGAAGTTTCATATTTCAAGACCTCCCTCAGAGGGAGAAAACGTAAATGAGCGGATCGATAGGCTCATTTCCTGGCTTGCCCTTCTTTCCGAAGGCCTCAACGTAACTCTTGAAAACCTCACCGAGGAGAATTTCACGGAGAGGACACGAGAAAAATTATTCAGTAAGGAGGAAAAGGAAGAATGATAAAGATACCTCTTATAGAGACCAATATGCCCGACGTATCTCTGATAGCGCAGAAGAACGGGCTTATAGACCCAAACGGAGTGGGCGGGGAGGCGCTCGTTAAGAGCGATGGCAGCGGCATCGTGAAAAATACCTATACCCCCCCATATTCTGCGGCGTATACCAAGGCCCCCGCATCCCTTGCGGGAGAGGTGAGCGCGGCAAAGGGCGAGCTTGACGCCTGGAAAAGCTCACGCCCCGCAGAGTACGTACCCGTCTACGGCAAGGAGATCTCAGAGCTTATGAAAAGCCTCGTGGGAGACGATTTCAGCTATGATGGGGCAAAGGACCCTCTTTTCGCTCTCCTGCGTGACGAGAGCATAAAGAACGCCCGCCTTGCAATGGAGGATACGGTTGGTAAGGCCGTCTCCCTCAGCGGCGGATATATGAATAGCTTTGCCCAGAGCGCAGGCCAGCAGGCTTATAGCGACAGAATGTCCGATCATCTTGAATATATCCCCTCCCTTTACGAGGCGGCATACGAGAGATATTCCGATGAAAAGGACCGCCTCTACGATGCGGTAAAGCTTTATTCAAGCCTTGAGGACTCGGAGTTTGACCGTTATACGGATATAATGAAGCAGTATCTTTCCGAGGGCGAGCTTCTCTCGGATATTTATAGCTCCCTTCAGAAGGAGGAGTTTGACAGATTTCTTGATTATTCTGAGCTTATGATAAAGGCAACCAAATAAAAAGCCGCATACAACAATGAAATCCGCCGATTATTTTCGGCGGATTTCTGCTTTTTTCTGTATTTTTTCGCTAAACGAAATATTATATATTTTGCGGCTTTTGTTCTGCGCCTTTCTCGACAGCCTTTTTTTACGGATAAATACCGAGACGGCGCGAGCCGTGCTCGTAGAACTGAGTCATGGGGTTAACGTCATAGATGCATTCTGCGGGGAGCACGTAGGAGTCAACTGAGGAAATGGGAACGTTGTTTTCCTTTATGTAGTTGTACATCCAGGAGTATCTCTCGCAGTAGAGCCTGCGGTTACCGTTGTTCACGAACCATTCGGTGTGGAGAGAGGAGAGACCCATAAAGTCGCAGCTGACGATAATTGTGGAAATGCGTCTTCTCTGAGTAGCGTTATGTGCCTTGTTGTAGGCAGAGGTGAGAAGGCCTCTCATATATTCGTAGTTTTCTCCGAGATATTCGTAGGACATCATATCGCCGGGGCGGTCAAAGTTATTGATAAAGCAGGTACCGCACTGATCTCCCGCCTCAGTGCACATCTCAATGTATTCAAAGAGCTCGTCAACACCGTCGCCGTAGTAGAAGTAGAGGAACTCGCGAATGATATCGTTGTATTCCTCGTAGGTCATATCGGGGTTCCAGAGAAGCTTGGAATAAACGTATGCCTTCAGGGCCTCGAAGTTGTTGTCAGCTCCGCCGCCCTCGTAGTAGATACCGGTAACTCCGCATTCCTCAATGAGATACTTCGTGTTGTAGTAGAGGTTGGGAATGTTGGGGCACCAGGAGAGGTAGTAGTGATAGTTAACGGGGTATACCCAGAACCATATCTCAGCGCCCGTTTCGCGGCAGAGGTTGCCCCAGTAGGTGAGAGCCTCGATATCGTCGTCGTTCTTCATACCGTTGAGCTGGCCGCCCTTTTCGTAGCACTCCTCCATACCGAGGATGTGGTTGTGGCAGCTGACTCCGCAGTAGAGGATAACAAGGTTGTCCTCAGGCTTGATGGTCTTGGGGAAGTCCTTTGCGTAAACGATACCGTAAAGGCGGATGCCGGGGTAATAGTCCTGAATGTCGATAACCGCACGGTTATAAAGGCTGAGGTAAAGACCGGAGTAGCCCTCGACCTTTGAGATCTTCGTGCAGTTGCGGCAGGTGCAGTAGTTTTGGTTGTCGCAGATGGAGAAGGAGAAAACGGTGAGCCCTTCCTTGTAGTGAAGGTCGTTGCCCCAGTCCATGGACATAAGGTTGCAGTTGAGCATTCCCTCGAAAAGGGTGTTGTAATCCTTGTTGCTTGTAGCGCAGGGCTGCCAGCTGTAGGGATCGGGGAAGGTGCCTGAGGCAAATCTTGCGGCGCGAATCTCAGCGTCGGTCATTCCCGTCGTATCCTCGGGAACCTTGCCTGTGCCCATCTTCCAGTATTCGTAGAAGGAGTGCGCGTTGCTGTAGAGGGGGCCCGTCAGCGCGCCGTATCTCATATCGTCGTAGGCGTAGAGCTGAGTGCCGTTGAGCTTGTGGGCGAAATAGTGCTGGAAGGCACCGTCGTTGCCGTAGGTCTGGCAGGAGTGGCGGAAGGTGAGACGGGGGCTGTATTCATAAAGGGTGCCCTCGGGAATATCCACGTATCTTGCCTTATAGAGATAGGTCTCCTCGTTTGAATAGAAGCGGAAGCCGAGATAGTTTTCAAGTATCTCAAAAACGGAGTACATAGTGCCGCGGTACGTACCGTAGATAAAGAGGTCTCCGTCCTTGACCTCGTATTTGAGGCCGTCCGTTCCGTATTTCTGACCCTCCTCGGAGAAGAGGTCTATCTGGCGGATGCGGATCATTTTCTCAGTCGTCTTGTTATCCTCGCCGAAAACGATGGGAAGGTCGATGGCAGTAGCCTTCTCAACGTACTTTTTAAGGTTGAGCGCGGCAAAGTAAGAGTTGTCGTTGTCCGTTGCATCAGCGTTCAGAACGATAGAGTAGCTTGAAAT
This sequence comes from Candidatus Avispirillum sp., assembly GCA_045545335.1. Classification (GTDB taxonomy): domain Bacteria; phylum Bacillota; class Clostridia; order Oscillospirales; family CAG-272; genus Avispirillum. Next base: position 37,949 of record JAZQAS010000130.1, read on the forward strand.
GGGGTTGCCTCCGACGGTAAGGCTGTAGACCTGTACCTGTCTGCCGTTCACGGTTTCAAAATCAGCAGCAGTTTTTGCGCCCGAGAGGATGAGCTTTAAGGAATAGGAGTCCTTTGCGCCCGCGTCGCGGTCAGCGTCAAGGTCCGCCGCCTCAAGGTCTATCTCATATCCGTCAAGACCTGCAACGTGGGCCTTTAAGGAAAGAGCGTCCTTTCCGTCAACAGCTCCGTCGCCGTTCACGTCTCCAAGCTGAAAGCCCTCGTCGTAAACGAATTTCTGACTGAGCCTGAAATCGTAGAGAGCAAAAGCGGAAACGGTCATTGAAAGAAGCATGGTGACCGTGATAATTAAAGCAATTATCTTTTTCATATCATTTCTCCTTTTGCAGAGTATTTTTCATAATTTGATTTTATCAAAGTTTTCTTATAATATCAATACGGAATCTGTTATTTTTTATGCGATTGTTTAAATATTATCGTTGTTTTTTGAAAAAGTGTTGTGCATAAATGATAAAAATTATTGAACGGTGAGATAAATTATGGTATCATTAAGCTGTAAAATATGAAAGCGAGGCAAAAAGATGAAAAGAATCATAGCGGCGGTCATATTTTCGGCAATGCTGTTCACCTCTCTTGCAGGTACGGTGTCTGCCCTTGATCTGCCATTTGTTCAGGATTTTGAAATGGACGAGACCTTCATCCTCGGCGACGTAAACGGCGATAAGTCGGTGGATGGCAAGGATGCTCTTTCCTTAAAGGCGTTCGTTGCAGGCCTTGAGGGCTATGAGGTGGAGCTTGATGCGGCAGACTTTGATGCTGATAGCGATGCAAGCGCAAAGGACTCCTATTCCTTAAAGCTCATCCTCTCAGGAGCTAAAACTGCCGCCGATTTTGAGAATGGCGAGCAGATATATAAGCTGACCATCGGCGGCAACGATATAAAGGAATATTGCGTGGTTCTCCCCGAGGGAACGAGCGAGGATTCAAATATTCAGTTTGCATATCTCAATCTTGTTCAGTATATCGAAAAGGCAACGGGCTATCGCATTCCCATGTGCTACGGCGCCCCCACAACTGAGAAGGCCATATATTTCAATCATATAGACCTTTGGAGCGAGGAAGGTCAGCGCCTTGGCGTTGAGGGCCTGAGATATGAGGTGCGTGACGGAAACCTTTGCGTTTGGGGAACCTATCGCGGCAATGCATACGCAGTATTTGATATTCTTGAAAAGTATATCGGTGTGCGCTTTTTGTCAAATACCGCTACCTTTATCTTTAAGTCAAGATGCGTGGATATCCCCGAGGGGCTTTTTGTTGAGTATATCCCTAAGATCACCTTCCGCTATGCAGGCCAGACCTACGGCGGTGGCGACAGCGTAAAATACCATTATTATCCCCATAAGCTGAACGGCTCTCAGCTTTATCAGTACGATTCTCCCTTCTACGGAACAAAAACGGGCCCCGAATTCATCAATGCCCATTCCTTCGGCTATTATTGGGCGATGGGAACGGGAACGATGCCCGATGAGAGCTACGGCACTCTCTCCGAGAGATATCAGTACAAGCACGACTCAGGCGAGATCGTTGATGAATATAAGTGGAACCCCTGCGCGACTGATAAAAAGGTATACGATATCATCTTCTCGGGACTCATAGATACCACCCTTATGGTTATGAGCTGGGGAAGAGTATACCGCTTTGAGGAGGACCTGAGCGCAATGTCCTTCTCCATTTGCGATAATCAGAATTATTGCAGCTGCCGCTACTGCGCAAAGACGGCTGTGAAAGAAAAGGAGGGCTATTCGGGCCTCTACGTGCAGATGACCAATAAGGCCTGCGATGACGTGCAGGCATATTTCCCCGGCTGCAAGCTTTATATGATCCTCTACGATCATACCATCCCCGCCACCATCAAGCCCCACGATAAGATAATCCTTATGTATTGCGGAACGGGCTGTGATAATCATATCCTCGGTATGGAGGAGTGCTATGAGAAGGGCGGACAGCTCAATCATTCAAGCAATAAGGGAGATATAACGGCGCTTCCCGCCTGGGGCGAGCTTTGCCGCGAAACGGGAGCGGAGCTTTGGTTCTGGGTCTATGCGGTCACCTATCACTATTATATGATAGGCTGTCCCAATATCCCCAATATCTATTACAATCTCAAATGGATGATAGATAATGCAAACGTAACGGGCGTGTATTACGAGGGCGGCGGACGCACCTATAATTTCGAGACCTTGAAGGCTTACCTTGCAGTCAAGCTTATGTGGGAGCCTCATATGACCTACGATGAGTTCGTGGGGCACGCAAAGGAATATCTCTATATGTGGTATGGCGACGGCTATGAGGAGCTTTGGGAGTATATCCTTATGCAGACCGAAGCGGGAGATCAGTGCGGCACCTGCTTTATCAATAACTTCGACCGTCCCGGCGATATGTATTCCTACGAATATATGGGCGAAAACTATGAGTATATGAGAGGCCTTCTCGTGTCGGCCTATGAGAAAACGAAGAATAACGCTCAGGAAAACAGGGTCAATACCCTCATCGTATCCTGCGACTTTATGGGCCTTTCCTCTCTCCATACGGATTGGTACTTAAACGGAGATACCGAATCAAGACAGCTTTATATGGAGCGCTACCTCTGGATGCATACCTATATAAAGAACCATAACCTGAGAATATTCAGGGATAATACTTACCTGTTCCCCGAGACTGTTGATTATGAGACCAATCCCATGATCCAGTTCTACGAGCACGGCTCACGCCGTCTCGGTATTTATCCTTAATAACAAAAGCCACCCGAAATAACAAAATCCACCCGAATTTTTTCGGGTGGATTTTTTATAGAGATAAATTTTTTATTTCAAATCCGTTCCAGGGAGAATCGGGAAGATCGGTAAAGGTCAGGCGCTTTTTTGTAAATGGATGGGTAAAGGCGAGAGAGAAGCAGTGGAGGCAAAGGGGCATATTGTCCCGTGAGCCGTATTTTCCGTCGCCGCAAAGAGGCATCCTTCTGCTTGCAAACTGAACTCTTATCTGATGGGTGCGCCCCGTGTGGAGAGTCACTCTGACGAGAGAGAGCCCGTCTTCGCTTTTCAGGGTCTCGTAGTCAAGCAGAGCCTCCTTAACGCCGTTTCTCTGTCTGTCAACGACGTAGGCCTTGTTCTTTTTCCTGTCGTGAAAGAGAAGGTCGCGCATCTCGCCCGCTCCCGCGTCGGGGGAGTGAACGATGGCGAGATACTGCTTTTTGCAGTCCTCTGCGCTGAGAGAGGCGCTGAGCTTTCCGGCCGCCTGAGAGGTTTTTGCATAGACCATAACGCCTGCCGTTGCCGTGTCAAGCCGATGGACGCAGAAAACATCGCCGTGTCCCTCTTCTCTAAGGAGAGATATCATATCGGGTCTGCCCGATGGGTCCGCCTGAGAGGCAACTCCCGGGGGCTTTGAGGCAACGATGAGATATTTGTCTTCGTAAAGTATCTTCATATATACCCGCCTTGATAGGTGATCGCAAAAAGCAGGAGGGTGCGCCCGTCCTGCTTTTGCATAGATGATTATTTAACGAGAACTCTGATAATACCGTCAACTGCGGCGATATCAGCGATCTGCTCGGCGGTAACAGCCTTTGAGCAGTCAAGGAGAGCGCAGGCGTAATTGCCCTTGGAGCGGCTCGCCATGTTCTCAATGTTGATGCCGTCGGCAGAGAGAACTCCCGTGATCTTGGAGAGCATCTCGGGCTGATTCTTGTGGAGTACCACAAGTCTTGCCTCGCCGCTGCGGGGCATGGAAACTGCGGGGAAGTTTACGCTGTTCTTGATGTTACCGTTCTCAAGGTAATCGCAGAGCTGCTCGGCTGCCATAACGGCGCAGTTGTCCTCGCTCTCAGCGGTGGAAGCGCCGAGGTGAGGGATAGTGATGATGCCGGGGCAGTTGATGGTCTCCTCTGTGGGGAAGTCGGTAACGTAGCTTGCAACCTTGCCGGAGGCGATAGCCGCCTTCATATCGGCCGCGTTAACAAGGTCAGCGCGGGAGAGGTTGATGATGCGAACGCCGTCCTTCATCATAGCGAGGGTCTCAGCGTTGATCATATTCTTCGTAGAGGGAGTGGAGGGCACGTGAAGAGTGATGTAGTCGCAGCTCTTGTAGATGTCCTCGTAGCTTGCGGCGGAGTGGATCTTTCTGGAAAGACGCCAAGCAGCCTCAACTGTCATATAGGGGTCGCAGCCGAGAACGTCCATACCCATATCCTCAGCGGCGTTTGCAACGAGGCCGCCGATAGCTCCGAGGCCGATAACGCCAAGGCGCTTGCCCTTGATCTCGCAGCCTGCAAAGGCGCTCTTGCCCTTTTCAACGCTCTTTGCAACGTCGCTCTCAAGGGTGCCCGCCCACTTGATACCGCCAACGATATCGCGGGAGGCAAGGAGGAGAGCCGCAATGCAAAGCTCCTTAACGCCGTTTGCGTTAGCTCCGGGAGTGTTGAAAACTACGATACCGTTGTCAGCGCAACGGTCAAGGGGAATGTTGTTAACGCCGGCGCCTGCTCTTGCAATAGCCTCAAGAGAGCCTTCGAACTCCATATCGTGCATGGAAGCGCTTCTGACCATAATGGCCGCGGCGCCCTCGGCGTCTGCGGATACCGCGTAGGTATCCTTGTCAAAAATATCTGTGCCGCAAGGGGCGATCTTGTTGAGAAGTTTAATGTTTTTCATAGCAATACCTTGGATTTATGCTTTGGGGTTTTCCTCTGCAAATTTTTTCATAAATGCGATGAGGGCCTCGATACCCTCGTAGGGCATAGCGTTGTAGATGGATGCGCGCATACCGCCCACGGAGCGGTGGCCCTTAAGATTTTTGAGACCTGCGTCTCCCGCTTCCTTGGCAAACTTCTTGTCAAGGTCTGCGTCGCCTGTAACGAAGGTAACGTTCATCATAGAGCGGTGGTCCTTCTTAACGGGTGCGATGTAGTAATCCTGAGAGTCAAGATAATCGTAGAGGAGAGCGGCCTTTTTCTCGTTGAGCGCCTTCATGGCGGAAAGTCCGCCGAGAGACTCGATCCACTCGTAAACCAGCTTTGCGATGTAGATGGAGTAGCAGGGAGGCGTGTTGTACATAGAGCCGTTGTCAGCCATGTTCTTCCAGTCGAGCATAGCGGGTGTTTCGGGGCGGGCATAGCCGATAAGGTCCTCGCGAACGATGACCACGGTAACGCCTGCGGGGGCCATATTCTTCTGAGCGCCTGCGTAGATAACGCCGAATTTTGAAACGTCAACGGGCTCGGAGATGATGCAGGAGGACATATCCGCAACGAGGGGGATGTCGCCCGTGTCGGGGATGTAGTTGTATTTCGTGCCGTATATGGTGTTGTTAAAGCAGATGTGAACGTAGTCAGCATCGGGGCGGAAAGCGCTCTTGTCAACTACGGGGATTTCGGAGAAGTTAGCGTCCTTTGAGGAAGCAACCGCAACTACGTCGCCGTACTTCTGAGCCTCCTTGTAAGCCTTTGTGGAGAACTGACCTGAGAGGATGTAATCTGCCTTGCCGTTCTTCATGAGATTAAGGGGAACGCAGGCAAACTGAGTGGAAGCGCCGCCCTGCATGAAGAGTACCTTGTAATTGTCGGGTATGTTCATCAGAGCTCTGAGGCCGCTTTCAGCCGCAGTTATAATTTCCTCATAGGCAGGGGAGCGGTGGCTCATCTCCATAACGGACATGCCGCTGTCACCGTAACATACCAGTTCACTTGCTGCTTTTTCGAGTACAGGCAGGGGCAGCATAGAGGGGCCTGCTGAGAAATTGAATACTCTGTTCATTGCTAAAAACCTTTCTTGGAAAAAATTATTTTGTAAAAAATAATTACTTAAAATTATAAACCCATTTGCGACGGGTGTCAAGGCTTTTTCTTTGTTTCCTATGTAAATAAAGATGCCTCATATTCATATAATTTGTACAAAGGACTTGACAGTTATAACGCTTAGAGGTATAATATAATGAACTGTAATATTTTGTCGCAGACTGTGCTCTGCGAAAGAAAAAACGATAAATCAAAATAAAAATTCGGAGGCAATTATGGCAGTAAAGTTTCTCGAGGCGGCAGGCGCCGCATTTGCGTTTGCGGCAGACCCTGTGAACTATGAGAGATGTGATATCGGACATATCAACGACACGTACTTTGTAGATTGCGGCGAGGGCAATCCCCGCTATCTTCTCCAGAGAGTAAATACAAGCATCTTCAAGGACCCCATCAAGCTTATGGAGAATATGAAGGGCGTATGCACACACGTAGCAAAGAAGGTTTGCGAGGCAGGCGGCGATACAGACCGCGAGGTAAGAAAGATCATCTTCACAAAGACGGGAGAGGATTATTTCGTAGACCCCGACGGATGCTATTGGAGAGCCTTTCTTGAGATCGATAACGTAGTTTCCTATAATTCCCCCGATTCTCCCGAGCTTTTCTATAAGAGCGCGGTAGCCTTCGGTAAGTTCTTCAATCAGCTTGCAGACTATCCTGCAGAAACTCTCCACGAGACCATCCCCAATTTCCATAACTCCGTAAGCCGTATGAACGATTTCAAGGCGGCAGTAGCTGAGGATAAGATGGGCCGTGCCTCTGAGATGAAGGAAGAGATCGAGTTTGCTCTTTCCAAGGAGCCCCAGTGCTCTTATATCCTTGACAGACTGGCAGACGGCCGCTTCAAGCTTTGCGTAACTCATAACGACACAAAGCTCAATAACGTTCTTATGGACGCTGAGAGCGGCGAGGGCGTATGCATCATCGACCTTGATACCGTAATGCCCGGAAGCGTTCTTTACGACTTTGGCGATGCTATCCGCTTCGGCGCATCCAGCGCTGCAGAGGACGAGACCGACCTTGATAAGGTATACGTAGATCTTGAGATGTTCGAGACCTTCGTAAAGGGCTTCGTCGGCGAGCTTCACGATTCCATGACCGAGGATGAGATCCTCTCACTTCCCATGGGCGCATATCTTATGACTCTTGAAACAGGTATCCGCTTCCTCGGCGACTACCTGAACGGAGACGTATATTTCCATATCCGCTATCCCGAGCATAACCGCGACCGCGCGAGAAACCAGCTCAAGCTTATCGCAGATATGGATAAGAAGATGGCAGAAATGCAGGAGATCGTAAAGAAGTATCTCTGATAAAGAAGATAAAATCCGAACGGAGACCGTTATGGAAGTAAAATATCTTGATCTGGCAGGAGCGGCATTTGAGTTTGCCGCTCCTCCCGTCAGTTTTAAAAGGTGCAGCGCAGGTCATATAAGCTATACCTTTTTTGTTGATTGCGGAGAGGGAAATCCCGAGTATATCCTTCAGAAGCTGAACACTGAGATATTCAGCGATCCCGAGGCCCTCATGTCCAATATCAAGGGCGTATGCGCCCATATGGCAAAAAAGGTCAAAAAAGAGGGGGGCGACCCTCTCAGAGAAGTGAGAACAGTGATCACCACCAAGGACGGAGAGGATTATTTCGTAGACCCTGAGGGCGGATACTGGAGAGCATTTCTCGGAATAGATAACGTAATATCCTATGAGCATCCCGAGTCGGCAGAGATATTTTATGAGAGCGCCGTGGCATTTGCAAGATTTGCCCGCCGCCTTAGCGATTATCCCGCAAAGAGCCTGTATGAGATCATCCCCGATTTTCATAATACGAAAAAGAGGATGGAGGATTTCAAGGCCGCGGTAGAGAGGGATAAGCTGGGCCGTGCCCGCGAGGTCGCCGCAGAGATAGATTTTGCTCTCTCAAAGGAGCCTATGTGCGGTTATATAACGGACGGACTTGCCATGGGCCGCTTCAAAACGAGAGTCACCCATAACGATACAAAGATAAGCAACGTGCTTATGGATAAGGAGAGCGGCCGCGGCATCTGCATTATCGACCTTGATATAGTAATGCCGGGAAGCCTGCTTTACGATTTCGGCGATGCTATCCGCGTGGGCGCGTCAACTGCCCCCGAGGATGAGAAGGAGCTTTCAAAGATCGGACTTGACCTTCATATGTTCGAGGCCTTCGTTCGCGGATTTGTTGAAGAGCTTTCAGGCCATATCACCGAGGAGGAGATACTGTCTCTTCCCATGGGCGCCTATCTTATGACCCTTGAAACGGGTATCCGTTTCCTTGGCGATTATCTTGATGGCGACGTTTATTATCATATCTCCTATCCCGAGCATAACCGCGACCGTGCAAGAAACCAGCTTTGCCTCCTTTCCGATATGGGAGCAAAGATCGGCGCAATGCAGGAAATAGTAAGAAAGTATATCTGATAAAATAAAAGGAGGAATTGCAGATGGAAAATAACGAAAATCAGTCAAGTCTGCAGGCCTTGGGCTTTGTCATTAGAAAAAGGCTCGTGTTTATATTCGCTATCGGACTTGCAGTAGCCCTTGTAGCGGCGCTTATAACCGTGTTTCTCATAAAGCCCGTATATTCGTCAACTGCCAAGTTCTACGTAAATAATACGTCCGAGCAGTCGAGCAACGTATCCTCTCAGGATATGAGCGCTTCAAAAAGCCTTGCGGAATCCTCCATCGTCATAGTAAGAAACAGCACCTCTCTTCTTGAGAGAGTGGCAGAGGCTTCGGGAGTGGAGATAACTGCGCAAAAGCTCAAGAGCTCCATCTCCGCAGGCACCTATTCGGGAACTGAGGCCTTCTATATAGCGGTAGACCATAACGACCCCGAAAAGGCGTATGCCCTTGCAAATGCATTTTATGAGATAATCCCCGATGCTATCCCCGATATCATCAATAAGGGCGACGTATCTCAGATGGACCCTCCCAAAATGCCCGTAGAGCCCGATTCTCCCAGCCTCACTATCAATACCCTTGTGGGCGCGATCATCGGAATTGCCGTATCCTTCCTCGTGTTCTTCCTCATAGAGGTCCTTGATAATACCATCTATACGGAGGAGGACGTAAAGGATAAATTCGGCTATCCCATAGTCGGCCTTATTCCCACCATCGTAACAGAGCAGCCTCAGAAGGCCTCTGCAAAGCTGAGAAGAGAAAGGAGCGCTAAATGATGAATAACGATATAAATAACGCATATAGCGGCAAGCTCCTTTCCGAAAACTCCTCATTTGCAATAAACGAAGCATTCAAGATGCTGAGAACCAACCTTTTCTATACCGCAAAGGGAGAGAAGTGCCCCGTCTACGGCGTAACCAGCACCTTTGCTCATAGCGGTAAGAGCATCATAATGGCAAACCTTGCGGTTTCCTTTGCTCAGCTTGAGAAAAAGGTCCTGCTCATAGACTGCGACCTGAGAAGCTCCGTTATCCATAAGCTGTTCAACGTGGATAAGGCAGAGGGCATAAGCGAGCTTCTTGCCAGCGCAGACAGCTCTATTGATAAGTATATCAAGAAAACTCAGTATCCCAATCTTTCTCTTATAACGGCGGGCGGTATGCCCCCCAACCCCGCAGAGCTTCTTGCCAGCGCGAGAATGGGTAAGTTTATCGAGTTTATGAAGCAGCATTTCGACGTTATCTTCATAGACCTGCCCCCCGTAGGTATCGTAACGGATGCGGTGGTCATCACCGAGCACGTAACGGGATATCTCTACGTTGTAAGATCAAGACAGGACGATGCAAAGAGCCTGCGCAATTCTCTCGGAGCAATGGAGCAGATGGATGCCAATATCATAGGCCTCGTGCTTAACGATGTGGATCCCAAGTCCTCAAAGTACGGCCGCTACGGAAAATACGGCAAGTACGGAAAATACGGCCGCTACGGTAAGTATGCGAAATACGGCTACGGATACGGCTACGGATATGGCTACGGCTACGGCCACCATACAAACGAAGATGAAACAGAATGATCTAAAATGAGATGCTTTTGCATCTCATTTTAAGTATAAGGAAGGGGAGGAGAAGTATGAAGGAAATAATAGATTTTCATGCCCACGTGCTGCCGGGAGCAGACCACGGGTCCGATAGCGCACAAACCTCACTCTTTCAGCTCAAGAGCTTGAAAGAGCAGGGGATAACAAGCGTTGTAGCAACTCCTCATTTCTATCCTCAGCGCCATAGCGTTGAGCAGTTTCTGAAAAGAAGAGAGGCCGCAAGGGAGCGCCTTCTCAGTATCCGCGGCGAGGATATCCCAAGGGTGTATCTTGGGTGCGAGGTCCTTGTCTGCGGAGGGATCGACCATATGGAGGGCCTTGAGCGGCTGTGCATCGAGGGCACGGACGTTATTCTCCTTGAGCTGCCGTTCTCGGGTATTCGGGAGGAGCACGCTGAGGCCGTTTATAAGATCTCAAAAATGGGCCTCGTTCCCGTCCTTGCCCATATAGACAGATATCCCGAAAAGGATATAGTAAGCCTTTGCCGTGAGTGCGGCGTTATGTGCCAGATAAATGCAGAGGCCATATCGGGTTTCGGCGCAAAGAAGCGGCTTTCAAGGCTTTTTGCCTCCTGCGATATAGCAGCCTTCGGCAGCGATATCCACGAAAGAGATAAGAGCGCCGCAAAAAGGCTTGCAAAGCTTTGCGCCATTGCAGGAGAAGAGACCGAAAGAGTAATGGAGACCTCTAAGGCTCTCCTCAAGAATGCCGTGAATATTTTTGAATAGGAAAAAAGAGAAGACTTCCTCGCAAGTCTTCTCTTTTTTGTCCCTGCCATTGACAAAAGGGAAGGTAAATGTTAAAATTTACATATATTAATATTATTAATATCAGAACGGAGATAAGACCATGAAAACAAAAACTCCCAAGGTAGAGCACGGCATAGTACATCGTTATCCCTCTGACCATAACTGCTTCAGATATAACGCGTGGCCCACCGTTTGTAAGGATGACCGCGGCGTCCTTTATGCAACCGCATCAGGACTCAGAATGTCTCACGTAGACCCCTGCGGCAAGAACGTAATGTGGGTAAGCTTTGACGACGGAGATAGCTGGACTCCCCCCATCATCGTAAACGACTCCAATTATGACGACCGCGATACGGGTATCCTTTATCTTGGAAACGGTAAGATGCTTATGTCCTGGTTTACAAGCGTGTATGCGAACGATCTTGAGCATATGCAGGAGCAGGAGTGGCTCCATCCCTCCGATAAGGCAATGATGGCAGGCTGGACACAGTATTGGAGAACTCTTCCCAAGGAGTCCCGTAAGGATGAGTGGGGCAGCTTCGTAAAGCTCTCCGATGACTACGGCGTGACCTGGGGCGAAAATATCAGAGTGCCCGTGTCAAGCCCCCACGGCCCCTGCGTTGCAAAGGACGGCACTATATATTACCTCGGTAAGACCATGAATTTCGAGCACCCCTACGGCCCCGACGTTGAGTGCCATAAGAGCTTGGACGGCGGACATACCTGGGAGTATTGCGGAACAGTTCCCAATTTTGAAAACTTCCTTCCCAATCAGGTGCACGAGCCCCATATAGTAGAGCTCCCCTCCGGTAGACTTCTCGGTGCAATGAGAGTCAACGGCAGAAATGAAAAGCCCGTTGATACAACGTATCTCACCTATTCCGATGATAAGGGCAAGACCTGGTCCACACCTAAGTGCTGCGGAGTAGACGGTATGCCTCCTCACTTTATGATGCATTCCTCAGGCGCTCTCATCCTCAGCTATAGCTGCAGAAACGAGCCCGACCGCTGTATGTCCGAGCGCGCCGTTATCAGCTATGACGAGGGCGAGACCTGGAGCGATGAGTATATCCTTGATGATAGGATCAATATGGAAAAGCAGAGAGATATGGGCTATCCCGCAACGGTAGAGCTCTCCGACGGCTCTCTCCTCACCCTTTATTATCAGGCGCTTCCCGACGATTGGCATACAAGTATTCTTTATACTAAATGGAGAATAGAGGAATAATGAAGATAATCAAAGAGAACTTTGAAACGGGCGTAGTCCATCGCTATGCGGGCGATCATAACCCCTTCAAGTATAACGCCTGGCCCTCCCTTGCTGTTGGCGATAACGGCTGGCTCTATGCCGTAGCGTCAGGCCTCAGAATGTCCCACGTAGACCACGCAGGCAAGAATATTATGTGGGTAAGCTTTAACGAGGGCAAGACCTGGACTCCCCCCATCGTAGTTTATGACTCAAAGATAGATGACCGCGACCCCGGTATCCTTAACCTCGGCGGCGGAAAAATGCTTATGTCCTGGTATACCGATAACTATGAGGGCTACCTTGACCATATGCAGGAGCAGACCTGGCTCCCCGCAGGTGATAAGGCAATGATGAAGGGATACAGCGACTATTGGCATACCCTTTCTGATGAGGATTATAACGCAGAGAAGGGAAGCTACGTCAGCCTTTCAAAGGATAACGGCGTGACCTGGGGCGACCCTGTTCGCCTGAACGTTCATTCTCCCCATGGCCCCTGCCGCTGTAAGGACGGCACTCTCGTGTATATGGGCAAGAGATTTGAGCCCGAATACGCGTATGATAACGATTTCGTCTGCTATACAAGCTCAGATGACGGTCAGACCTGGGAATTTGCAGGAACAGTCCCCCCCTGCGAGGATGCAGACTACGGCCAGATGTACGAGGCTCATCAGGTAGAGCTCCCCTCGGGAAGAATTCTCGGCGGTATGCGAGTAAACGGCAGAAAGGACGCGCCCGCAGACTCGGTTTACGTAACCTATTCCGACGATAAGGGTAAGACCTGGAGTGTCCCCAAGTGTATCGGAGTAGACGGAATGCCTCCCCATTTTATGGTGCATTCATCAGGCGCCGTAATATGCAGCTATTCCTGCCGTACCTGGGGCAATATCACCGAACGTGCCGTTGTCAGCTACGACGGCGGAGAGACCTGGGAGGAGGACTACGTCCTCAACGATAATATCAATATGGAAAAGCAGAGAGATATGGGATATCCCGCAACGGTGGAGCTTCCCGACGGCTCACTCTTTACTATCTATTATCAGGCCCTCCCCGAGGATTGGCACACAAGCATCCTATGGACAAAGTGGAGCCTTAAGAAATGATTCAAAAGCCGCAGGGGAAACCCTGCGGTTTTACAAAATAGGTATGGAGAAAGAATTTTATAACAGAAAAACAACACGACTAAAGAATTATAAATATGATACAGGAGTGTATTTCGTCACGATCTGTATGGAAGATAGGAAACGGATACTATCCAAAATTTCCAAGATTAACGTATGTCAAACAGAGGAAACAATCGATCCAAATCTTGTAGGGGAGCCGCTTGCTGCTCCCGAGAACGAACGTCTTGAACAAATGTTACGTCAACAAAATGATCCGATATCTTTTTCTAATAATTATAAGGTCATTCTAACGCCTATAGGTGAGATCGTAAAAGAACAGATCCTTGAATTAGAAAATCGATATGGTAACGTAGAAATTAAGAGCTACGTTATAATGCCCGACCATATACATATTCTGATATATTTACGTATGGATGAGGGAGCAGCAAGCGGCTCCCCTACATTGTCAACCATAATTCGTGCATTTAAATCTATAACATCCAGAAAGTGCAAGACTATGTTTGGAATAGAAAATATGTTTCAACGTTCATACGCCGACCATATCATCCGTAATCGCGAGGACTACGAAAAACACCTGAAATATATCCACGAAAACCCGATGCGGTGGTATTATAAAAATATGAAATTGGGAGAAAAGACTGATATTGAAATTTAGATTATTAGATTCAACCGACCATTTCTGGCAAATTGCAAAGAAATATGCTGAGAATTGTTCGTGGAGAGCAGGTAAAAATCTCGCTTTTTTGATGAAAGAAAATCAGTTTTCAGATTGGGAGAAAGTGATTGTAGTAACGGAAAATGAAGATATATGCGGATTTTGTACGGTTCAAAAAAATGATTGTATTCCCGATGTTTCCTATACTCCGTATGTAAGTTACATTTTCGTCGATGAAAAATACAGAGGTAACCGTTTGAGTCAGTTGATGATTCAATACGCGGAACGGTATTTGAAGAAAGTAGGATTTTCAGACATTTACCTTATTAGCGATCATGAAAATCTTTATGAAAAATACGGTTTTGTTGTGATAGACAGAAAAGTAGCGCCTTGGGGTAGTGTTGAAAAAATATATAGAAAAGAAATAAATATATCCACTTATACAGAATAAGTTATTGTATCAGATAACGTAGGGGCGACCATTGGTCGTCCGATTGTCTGCACGATAAAGATTCTATAAATTGAGTTGAATTTCAAATGATAGATTAATATTATCGTTTTTTTCTGTCATTCCAACGTATATAAATTTCAACTTTTGGTTCTTGTGCAGATGTGTGGACGACCAATGGTCGCCCCTACAAAATCCATGGAAGCAGAATAAAGGTTCTAAAGGATTTAATAGGTTTGGCTGAATAAATAAGTAGTCAAAAACACAAAATATGGTAGGTATGTTTTGTAACAAATCACGATATTGGAAATATATTGAAAAAATCACAAAAAAGCCTTGAAATCATTGATTTGTTACTATAAAATAAAGTCAGAGCTATGCAATTTTCACAAATAAAAAATTAATTTTATTATACCACGGAGGTTATATCCTATGGAAAACGGAAAAGTAAGAGTTGGTATTATCGGTTGCGGCGGCATTGCAAACGGTAAGCACCTTCCCGGTCTCAAGACTGTTCCCGAAGTAGAAATGGTAGCTTTCTGCGATATCATCATCGAGAGAGCAGAGGCTGCATGCAAGGCATACGGTACTGCCGATGCAAAGTTCTATGAGAACTATAAGGACCTTCTTGCAGACGAATCTATCGACGTTGTACACGTTTGTACACCCAACATCTCTCATAGCTTCATCACAGTTGATGCGCTTGAGGCAGGCAAGCACGTAATGTGCGAGAAGCCCATGGCTATCAACTCTGCAGAGGCTCTCAAGATGCTTGAGGCTGCAAAGAGAACAGGCAAGAAGCTCTCCATCGGTTATCAGAACCGTCAGAGAGCAGATTCTCTCTATCTTAAGGATATCTGCGATCGCGGCGACCTCGGTGAGATCTATTTTGCAAAGGCTCACGCTATCCGCCGTCGTTTCGTTCCCACATGGGGCGTGTTCCTTAAGGAAGAAGAGCAGGGCGGCGGTCCCCTCATCGATATCGGAACACACGCACTCGACCTCACTCTCTGGACTATGAACAACTATAAGCCCAAGTACTGCGTAGGTACAACTTATCATAAGTTCCGTTATCAGACACAGACAGCAAACGCAGTAGGCGACTGGAATCCCGATGAGTTCACGGTTGAGGATTCCGCATTCGGCTTCGTAGTAATGGAAAACGGCGCAACCATCATTCTCGAGTCCTCATGGGCGATCAACTCTCTTGACGTAAGAGAGGCGCAGACAACTCTCTGCGGAACAAAGGGCGGCGCTGATATGGCAGACGGCCTCCGTTTCAACGGTGTTGATAACAACAGAATGTATACGAGAAAGATCGAGCTCGGCGCAGGCGGAGTAGACTTCTATTCCGGCAATGCAGGCGGCGAGCCCCACGAGAGAGAAGCATATCAGTGGATCCATTGCATCCTTGATGATACAGATCCCCTCGTACTTCCCGAGCAGGCATACGTTGTAACTCAGATCCTTGAGGGTATCTACGAGTCTGCTAAGACAGGCAAGGCTGTTTATTTTAACTAAGTCGGAAATATCCCCTTGATGTCAAAATATTATTTATAGCCCGTGTGCCCTCGGGCACACGGGTATAACTTTTTAAATAAGAAAGCGAATCAATATTATGAAACTTTGCGTACTTGCAAACCTTTATGCAAACCTCAGCCTTGAGGATACCCTTGCAAAGCTCAAGGGCCTCGGCGTTCAGGCTGTAGAGATCGGCGCAGGCGGCTTCCCCGGTAAGGCTCATTGCGACCCCGAAAAGCTCCTTGCAGACGAGGCAGCCCTCAACGAGTGGCTCGGCCTTTTCAAGAAGTATGATATCGAGCTTGCAGCACTTGCTTGCCACGGTAACCCCGTGCATCCCAATAAGGAGATCGCAGAGTCCTTCCATAAGGATTTCGTAAACGCAGTTCTCCTTGCTGAGAAGGTAGGCGTTGATACCGTTATCACATTCTCCGGCTGTCCCGGCGGCTCTCCCGAGGATAAAACACCTAACTGGGCAACCTGCGCGTGGCCCGATGACTTCCTCGGAGTACTTGATTATCAGTGGAACCAGGTCCTCATTCCTTACTGGAAGGAAACAGCAGCATTTGCAGAGGCTCACGGCGTAACAAAGATCGCGTTTGAGATGCACCCCGGCTTCTGTGTATATAACCCCGAAACACTTATGAAGCTCAGAAATGCCGTAGGCCCCGTTCTCGGCGCGAACTTCGACCCCTCTCACCTTGTATGGCAGGGCATCGACCCCGTAGCGGCGATCCGTTACCTTGGCGACGCTATCTATCATTTCCATGCAAAGGATACAAAGATCGACGATATCAATACAAGCGTAAACGGTGTTCTTGATACAAAGCACTACGGCGACGAGCTCAACCGTGCATGGGTATTCCGCGCAGTAGGCTACGGCCACGACCAGAAGTGGTGGAAGGATATCTGCTCCGCACTCCGTCTTGTAGGATACGATAAGGTAATGTCCATCGAGCACGAGGATAGCCTTATGTCCATCGACGAGGGACTCGCGAAGGCAATCGAGTGCCTCGCACCCTGCATCATCCATGAACCCAAGCCCACAACAATGGCATGGGCGTGAAAAAATCTCCCCGAAAGGGGAGATTTTTTCAGCTAAATTCGCCGACCATAGGGGTCCCCGACGGCAACGGAGTTGTCGTGGGGAATGGTCTGCGAGCTAAATTGACCTACGGTCAGCTAAATTCCTGCGGAGCTAAATTGGCTACGCCAGCTAAGGCGAATTTAATTTAGCTTCACGAAGTGAAATTTAGCTGCGAAGCTATTTAGCTACGGAGCGAAGCGGAGTTATTTAGCTAAAAGGAAAGACTTGAAGTATACGCCACGGTTACAGATAAAAATATCAATTATTAAAAAAATAAGTTATTCATTTTTTCTTTGTCGGTCTTTTTTTAGCTAAATTTGCCTTTTAGCTGGGCGAAGCCCAATTTAGCTTGCATAGCAAATTTAGCTTGGCTTGCCGAATTTAGCTCGCGATAGCGTATTTAGCTGAAAGAAAAGCACCCATCGGGTGCTTTTTCAGTTATGATTGCCTTCGGCAAACGATGATTGCTACGCAAACGATGATTGCCTGCGGCAAGCTTTATAGGCAATCATATCATCGTTTTCCCGAAGGGAAATCATCGTGACCGAAGGTCTCATCACGCGCGAAGCGCTCATAACTCTATAACCCTTTTTCCTTTTCTTAGGGCAAGCTGCTGAAATTTATACGAGCCGCCTGCAGTATGCTTCACGTAGGTTATCACCGTATCAGCTTGGCTTATCATCCATTCATTTCTTTTTGTAATGGTAAATCTTTTTGGTACTGTTTCAAGCCCTTCGGGGAAAATGGTGTCTTTTCCTCCTTTTTCGGGGTATGTGGGTAAATAAGCTAAAACTTTGTAACAAACGATATGAGGATATATTGACCTTAAAGCAGTCAAAACCTCCCAAACAATATTGTCGAAATTTCCTTGAGTTCCAACAAAAAACTTTGTAGCGTTTTCATTTTCTATCAGTTGAGTCAAGCATTCAGTCAGCTTTGGGCGCACTTCATTATTTGCATACCTATGGCCGAAAAACGTACATAACATAATATCACCAAAAATTTTCCAATATATCCAATATAGATAATTAATATCTACTCTGTTAATTATTATATCTAAAAAAAGGATAAAATCAATATAACAGATATTAATTATCTAAAACGGATATTGTTGGAGAAGTGTATGGCGAAGAGTATGTTCACAATAAAGGGAAATATATGCTCAGAAAGAGTGAGGCTCGGAAGAGCATTGCAGAAGCCACCCATGACACAGGACGATCTTGCTCGTAAGATACAGCTTATGGGAATGGATATAACTCCTCTGATAATTTCAAGAATTGAGAAAAATCAGCGTCACGTGTGCGATGCAGAGCTGAGAATGATAGCAAAAGCTCTCGGAGTAACGATGGATTGGCTTTGCGCTGATGAAGATATAAATATGGATTGAAAAAAGCTCCCTTCGTGGAGCTTTTTTCAGTTATGATTGCCTTTGGAAACGATAATTGGCTTCGCCAAACGATGATTGCCTTCGGCAAGTTAAAGGCAATCATATCATCGTTTTCCCGAAGGGAAATCATCGTGACCGAAGGTCTCATCACGCGCGAAGCACTCATAACTGAAATCATTTATTGGTGATACTTTACAAAAATGTTGATATGTGTTATACTATACTCAAACAAATAGAAGTGATAGCCCAAAGGAGGGGAAACCATGAAACATTTCAATTTCGGACAGTGGAGCTTTAAGGTAGACGTAGAAAAAACGAAAGAATATTATAAAGAATATAATCGCCCGAAAACAGATACGGACAGAAATTTCTATGAGAATTACAAAGACTTTTCTGCAGAAGAAAAGGAGTTTTTTGATTCTTTGGGTATAGATGTATTTTCCTGCCTTAAAGAAACTATCTGTATAAAAACAAATGAAACTGAAATACTGAACTGTAAAGTATATTGTCCCGTTTGTGCTGAATCTGTAAGTATTCCCGATATTTATTCTCTCCCAGTCGAAGAGATAATAGACTGTCATATTAAAGGAATTCTCGACGAGCAGGATGAAAGGGTAGGAAGATTCAGAATTGATCTTTCGGGTAACGGCCGTTGTCCGTGCTTTTTACCCGAAGGTTTTATTTGTTTTGTGTTATATTGTGATGAGATAAAATGGCTGCTTCCCGGCGAACCTGTGAAGTCAGACTATGATGAGATGCATAAACAGCATTATGAGGAAGCCTTTTCAAGGCTCGGTATTAATGCAACACCTTTAGATTGCGATACCGTAGCTCAACTCAAAACGGAATGGATGAATGCATTGTCCAAAAAATCAAAGAACCCAAACAAAGCAAAGAGATTAAGCGAAGATTGTATTTGGCATATTTTCAGCTTTGGACTTCTTAGATGTGATGATGAAGAAGTTGCGTCGAGGCAGTATGATAATCAGAACAAAAACAGTTGTATTTTTTTGAGTAATATAGACGACGTAGGCTACAGAATTGAAAATGCAGATGCGTTAAGTGCCGAAATACTTGATCAGTTCATAGACGTTACGGTAACTGCATCTGACTTTTCGTGGACTTACGTGAAAACACACGAATGTGATCTCGGTCCATACTTTTGTAAAATAGATTAGAAAAGAATATTGAAATTTGTTTTAAAACAAATTTCGGTTTTAACTGCCGAAGGCAATATAACTATGCGAAGCATAATATAACTGCGAAGCAATATAACTCACCTTCAGGTGAATATAACTGAAAAAGCACCCATCGGGTGCTTTTTCTTTATCCAACCTTTTCACACTTTACGATATTACCTTCCGAGTGGCTGATCTCGACTACGTCGCCCTCGCTTAGGAGAAGCATCCTTTCGTGGTCGCAGGCCTTTGCCTTGAATATATTGTCCTCGGTGTCGATAACGTAGATGTACGTGTTTCCGTCAATGTCGATGTACTTTACAGAGGCAATCGTAACCGTCACGTTTGTTAGCTTTTCAGGCTCCTTGCTTTCGTCATCTCTGTCGATTCCGAGAACGTCCTTGTATTTTTCAATACATTCGGCCTGCGTGGCAGCAGTTGTAACTATATTGTACTGCTCAACGTTAACCGTAGCGTAAAGCTTAACAAGGCCGCCGGAGTCCTTCAGCACCATAATGTAGGTAGGATGGCCTTCAATGTTGATAAGGGAAGGGAATGAGGCCTGATAACCCTTTTCCTGAACCTCGCCCTCAGCCGCCGCCATAGCGGATTTTTCGTCAGCTCCCGATACTGAGTAGTATCGGCTTTCACCCGTGCGCTCGTTTGCAAGAAGGAAGCCGATGTTTGAGCTGTCGCCGTTAACGGAGGTTATTCCCGTGTAGATCCAGATGTCTCCGTCCTTGGCAATATATCCGTAATCGGAAACGGGAGTAGAGTCAGAGCTTTCCTCTTCCTCTTCGCTTTCATAGTAGGTGGTGACCTGCTTGCAGCCCTTCTTTGCGAAGATGCTGTTGAAATAGCCGTTTTGGTACATACCGTGCCAGTTGTACTGTTCGCATAATAGGTCGCCGTAGAAAACAACGTCTATCCAGTTGGGAATATCCTCAAGATCAAGTCTTTCAGTCTCACCGCTGACAGGGTCAAGAACGATACAGCCCGTAACTGTCTTTCCGCCGAAAAGGGGAATAGTCTTATCAATAACGGAGGCTATATAGTAGGGCTTTCCCTCCTCGTCTATCTCAAAGTGGAGATTTTCAAAAAGAACCGTGGGATACTTTGTGCGAAGATATCTGTATGCATCCTCATTAAAGAATGCAGAGGGAGAATAGATCATACCGTCGCACTTGTTAAAGGTAGCAGACATTGAAACGGGGTCAACCGTAACAAAACCGCCGATGCCGCGGTCGCGGTTGTTTATCCATTTGAAAAAGCCTGCATACTCAAGAGCAGCTACCTTGACAGGGCGGCCCTTAAGATCTATCTGAGTATATTCCTCGGAAACGTCATACTGGCTCACAACGTCGGAGAGCGAGCCGATCTCTCGGTCGCCAAGCATCTGCGCAGATGAAGTATCCATAAGAGCGATGGAATCCGTGCCCACAGACTGCGCGATATCCTTGGTGAAATCTCCCTCGGATACCTTCATTATCTCTGCATATGCGGTTGCATTGAAGACCGTTGTTGAAAAAACGAATAAGAGAAGTATAAGAGATGCAATAGCAATGGGAACGATATGATATTTTGCGGAGAAGATAAGGTCTGCCGCCTCAGAAGCATAATGGGCTCTTTTCTTTTTCTTGCGATCGGCAGCCTTCTTGTAATCTCTGAGACCGATTATAAGACGTGATACGAGGGTGAAGGCCAAAGCTGAAAGGTTGATCAGCACCCAAAGTCCGATGCTCTTCGCGTTTATGGCAGGGCAGAAAAGATATCCGCCTATAAGCAAAACGGCAACAGCGGCCACAGCACCCATAATATAGGGAAAATATTTTGCCTTTTTCATTGTTAAACTCCTTAAGCTTATTATATCTCTGTAATTATATTACAGCGCAAAGCAATACAAATCAATACACAAAACTTAAAATTTGTCCAAAAAAGAGGGCTGCCAAAAATGCGGCAGCCCCTTTTGTCATTTCGCTTCAACGTATGTCTTTTTGTTGTATTCAAGAAGCTCTGAAAGGCTCTCGGTGTCGGGCAGGCCGATCATATCGAAATATGCCGTTCTGTCCTCGCCCACAGCCTCGGGAGCGGTCACCGTGAGATAGATGTGCTCAAGGTCGTAGAGCTCCTTTGCCGCGTAGGTCTTCTCGGGGTGATATTTTATCTTCGCCCCCATAAATGTAACGTGACCCTCCTCGCGGGCAAATTCATCCTCGGAGGTGCAGTATTTAATCTGCTCGGCAAAAAACTGCTGATAGAGATATTTTCTGGGTGTTCTCGTGTAGCCAAGCTTTCCGCTCTCAAGGAGCGTGTAGGTGTAAAAATCGTTGTTGTACCAAGGCTCAGAAGGCTTTTCAAGATAAGCCTTCTCCTGGAGAGAAACGCAGGGCCCGTCGGTAGTAATAAGATAAAGGTCTTTGTTTGCCGTTTCAAAAACGAAGCAGTTTTCGGCTTCGAATATGTATAGAACGTGATTTGCGTTGAGGGTCAGAGGCTCTTCAAGGGTCTCCGTGTAGCCGTATGCGCTGACAGACTCAGCCATAAGCTTTTCGCTTGCCGCGTCAAGATAAACGTTCACCACTCCTTCGCCAAAGCGAAGCTCTGTAAGCTCGCCGTAGCTCTCGGCATCCGCCTCTATTCTGTCAAGAAGGGCGATAAGCTCAAAGCGCTTTTCCTCGTTGTGAGCGTTTCCAAGGGAGAGGTACGTGCCACCGTCCTCAAGAAGAATGCTCGCGTGAGGGGAGATAGTAAGGGACTCCACTATGGAGAGAAGGTCCTTTTCTCCCTTTAGCGAAAGCTTTATCATAGCGTCGTCAGAGAGCTTGACGTAAGCGTAGCAGGGGAGCTTTTTGTCGCAGTAGAGAACGTAGTCAAGGCCGCCCGCCGTTGTGCCCTCCTTGATGCTTTTGTAGGAGTCGGGAGTGTAGCCCAGGCGGTAAGAGTCGTACTCGCTCTCCTTTGCCTGACCCGAGCGGGTGTAGGCGTGGATATCCTTTGAGAAGGGGGCCTTTTCGCTGAGAAGGTATATTCCCTCAAAGGCGCCTGCGATCTCTTTTGTGTGAGTCTTGTAGATATCAAAGGTCGAAGCGCCGTAAAGCTCTTCGCCCCTTGCATTAAGCCCCTTGGGGAGAGTGAGAGTCACCTCAAAGGAGAGGGTGTTGTCAATGGGGTAGCCGTCGTTGTATATCCCCGTTTCAGCCGTAAAGGGGAAGATGCTTTCAGGGTATAAGGTAAAGCTCTTGTCTGCAATAAGGTCCTCAGCCGTCGTGTCCTGAGCTTGGCCGTCAGCCCTTTCGGGCTCCTTTTCTCCCTTGCAGGCAGACAAAAGGAGAAGCAGGGCTGCGGCGAGAGCTAAAAAGCGCAATTTTTTCATAGCGATCTCCAAAAATATTAGTATCTTAAGTTTATCATACTTTCTTCACTTTGTAAATAAGAATGTAAAAAACGGTACGCAACCCGCTTGCGTACCGTTTCAGTCTGTCGAAAAAGGCGCAGAACAAAAGCCGCAAAACATATAATATTCAGTTCAATGAAAAAATACGTCAAAAAGTAGAAATCCGCCGAGAATATCGGCGGATTTCATTGTTATAAGCGGCTTTTTAGCCGCGAATTGTCCCTCTGTCGTACCTTTGTACGCCGACGACGGACAATTCACGGCTTCTTCATCCTTCTCGACAGCCCGAGGTCAG
>JAZQAS010000131.1:0-4925 GCA_045545335.1 Candidatus Avispirillum sp.
TACAAAAAGCCGAGATAGAATGAAAGAAGGACATCCAAATTCCTTTTGCACCGAAGTCATGAATAAACGTCGGCATCATAACCAAGGCACCGAGCAGTTCAAACAGAAAGGTGACCTTTAATACGAAGAAGGTCAGTCTTACGATACCACCTACCTTCGGTGCGGCAATGGCTTCCTGCATGGTGCTTCGTTGCATCAGGGATATTTTTCTTCCCGAAAGTAAGGCAAAGGACGCCGCAACAGTAATGACACCGAGCCCGCCGATCTGAATAAGCACCAAAATTACGCTCTGACCAAACGCTGACCAATAGGTGGCTGTGTCTTGAACTACCAGTCCCGTAACGCATACAGCCGAGGTTGATGTGAACAGAGCTTCGTTAAACGGTGTTACGGTACTGATTTTGGTTGATATGGGGAGCATCAGGAGTAATGCGCCCACAAGTATGACTCCGGCAAAGCCGAGTATGATGATTTGAAACGAGGTTAGACCCCTCTTTTTATGTATCAGATCCGCCATAACGCATCTCCTTATGCTCTTTTGTCATCTTTATTATACTGTTTCTAATTTTAAGGCGGTGTTAGGGGATGCTTTGCCGTATTAAGATTGCATAAAGAAAGAACACCGCATTTTTGCGACGCCTTTCACAATTCATTGAATTTTATAATTGCCGTTTATGGCACGGCAACCGGAAGATAATAAAAGACAGTATGGCGTTATGCCATACTGTCTTTTATTATCCTACTCGGTTTGTGTATTACTCCGTTAAGGATAACACCCCTTCGGGTGCCTCTTTTTTTATTTTAATCCGAATATTCTCGCAAGGATAGGGGCGAGTATCTTCGGGGAGCGTACTATTCTTATCTTCATATGTATTCCTTTCCTCGGCAGCTGCCTGCTATTATCATATGCCGGAGGAAGGGCCGGCGTTACTGAGCCTTTACAAAATGCTCCTTGGGAACGCCGCATACGGGGCACTCAAAGCCCTCGGGAAGATCCTCGAGCTTTGTTCCGGGGGCTACAGAATGCTTCTCGGAGCCCTTTTCCTCGTCGTATTCCCAGCCGCAGATGGGGCATTTATATTTCATAATTCAAATTCCTTTCAATAATATCAGATAATATCAGAGCACCAGGGAGGGCGCGGAATATACTCTTGCCGCAAGCTCCTGATTTAAGAGATAGAGGCTTCGGGGGTCTCCGCCGAAAAGCTCCATCTTTGTGATGAGGTCGTTTGCATTGGTCTCCTCCTCACCCTGCTCCTTTACGAACCAATCGAGGAACTGCATAGTGCGGAAATCCTTTACCTCGTATGCCGCGCCGTAGATCTCGTTGATAAGGCTCGTTACGTACTTTTCGTGCTCAAGGCCTGCCAAAAGGACGTCCATGGGGCAGCTTATCTCCTTATCGGGCTTTGCAATGGGAAGAAGAGTTACCTTTTCATTCTCATTCTGCAGATAAGTATAGAAGAGCATTGCGTGATCTCTCTCCTCCTGCGCCTGCATCATATACCAGTTTGCAAATCCGTCAAGGCCCTTATCCTTGAAATAGTTTGAAAAATCGAGATAGAGATATGCGGAGTAGAATTCTTTGTTGATCTGCTCGTTAAGGAGCTCTTTTACCTTTGTCGTCATTTTTTTCAGTTCCTTTCTTTTCAGTTTATCAGTCAGTTTATCAGATCTCTGTTTTCCAGAGTCCGTGCAGGTTGCAGTATGCGTATACGGCTACGGGCTTCTCGCCTGCAAGGGCGAAGGTTGCCTCGGGAGCATCCGTGGGAGCAAGCTCTCTTCTATGGCCGCCCTTATCTGTCTGCAGATAGATCCACTGAATGCTGTGCTCCTCAGACATGGGATGAACGGCGGAGCCTACGATTACCTTGACGCTCTCTCCCTCAACCGAAACCACGGGGATATGCTTTTCGTGGCTTGCCTCCACGGTGCCGGGCTCAAGGAGAGTCATCTTCTTTGAGCAGCAGGTCAGGGGTGCGCCTGAGGAATGGATCATTCCGACTATGTTTTTACATGTCTCGCATATATAGAATTTCATTTCTTTCATTGTTTTATTTCCTTTCGGGTTTGTTTATTTTGTGTCTTTATTATACCCCCTTTTCTCACCTTATTCCGTGACTTAGTCACAAATCAGGAACAATTCTTATTTTTATTTTTGCAAAAGAAAGCTGACCTCGGGCTGTCGAGAAGGATGCAGAAGCCGTGAATTGTCCGTCGTCGGCGTACAAAGGTACGACAGAGGGACAATTCGCGGCTAAAAAGCCGCTTATAACAATGAAATCCGCCGATTTTTTCGGCGGATTTCTACTTTTTTGCTCAATTTTCACTAATCTAAATGTTATATGTTTTGCGGCTTTTGTTCTGCGCCTTTTTCGACAGACTGAACCGACGGTCTCCGTCGGTTTCTTTATCCATTATTTCATAAGCATTGGCAGAACTGCTTCAAAATCAATGCCGTACCAGCGGCGAGCGGGGTTATTCTGCGTTGCCTTGACTGCCTCGGCCGTGAAATCCACCGCAAGGCAGAGGGCCTTATCTATATCCATTCCCGCGCTGACGGCGCCCACCGCAACGGAGGCGAAAACGTCGCCTGAGCCGTGGAGGGGAAAATCCGTATATACTCTGTCTGCAAAATAGGTGAAATGCTCGCCCTTTTCTCTATCGTATTTAACGATTCCGAGCTTGCCCTCCTCGGGGGAGATGCCCGTTATCACCGCAGCCTTCGCTCCTATTTGGCAAAGCCTCTTTGCCATATCCATAGCCTCGGAAAGGCTCACGTCCTCCCTATACTCCTGGCCGAGAAGGCAGAATGCCTCCGTGAGATTTGGGACGATGATATCCGCCGCCGCGCAGAGCTTTCTCATATGGCTGGGATAGGAGCTCTCAAAGCCCGTATAGAGCTTGCCGAAATCGCCCATTACGGGATCGACGAAAAGAAGCTTGCCCTCGCCGCCGAAATCGCGACAGAGCTCTCTTGCAAGGTCAACCTGTCTGTTTGAGGCGAGATACCCCGTGTATATAAGGTCAAACTCAATGCCCTCCCGCTTCCACACGTCGGTGACGGCTGATATATTATCCGTAAGGTCAACTATATTAAAATTTTCAAAGGCCGTATGGGTGGAGAGGACCGCTGTCGGAAGGACGGCGCACTCGCAGCCCATGGCGCTTATAATGGGCATTGCTACGCTGAGAGAGCACTTGCCCACGCAGGAGATATCCTGCATCGTTACTATTCTTTTCATTTTTTCGTCCGTTAATTAAAAGTTGATAACACCCGTATGCTCAAGAACGGTCTTGACGCCGATAAGTATAAGAATGACGCCGCCTGCGATCTCGGAGGCCTTTTTATATTTTGCGCCGAAGATTCCGCCGATCTTCACGCCTGCTACGCAGAGCACGAAGGTGACCGCTCCGATGATGCCTACGCTCAAAAAGACTGAAAGGCCCTTTCCGCTGCCTGCGGCCATTGCCATTGCAATGCCGACAACAAGAGCATCGATGCTGGTTGCAAAGGCGGGAGCTATCATATCTCTTGCTCTGACGGAGCAATCACAGCACTCCTCATCCTTTTCAAAAACCGCCTCTCTTATCATATTGAGGCCGATGAGGCAAAGAAGCGCGAGAGCCACCCAATGGTCCACCGCCTCTATATACACCTGAAAGCTGCTGCCGAGAAAATAGCCGACAAGAGGCATTGCCGCCTGAAAGCCGCCAAACCAAAGGCCGATGATGCAGGCATTCTTCCATTTGACCCGTCCCATGGCAAGTCCCTTACAGACGGACACCGCAAAGGCATCCATACTGAGACCTACGGCAAGGATAAGCACTTCAATAATTCCCATAATTACCTCAGAAATTCGCTTCTTTCCAAAAACTCGTCGCAGAGATCGGAGGCGCTCTTAAGGCTTCCGCCCTCGTCCGCCACCAGACGGATGGCGCTGTCGTATCTGCGAAACCAGGTCTGCTGGCGCTTTGCATATCTTCTCGATGCCAGCTGTACCTGAGCGATACACTCCTCAAGAGAGGCCTCGCCCCTGAAATAAGGAATGAACTCCTTATATCCTATTGCCTGAAAGGCAGGCTTATCACTTGTGAGCAGATCTCTTTCAAAAAGGCTCCTGACCTCTGAAAGAAGCCCCGCCTCCATCATAAGATGAACTCTCTTATCTATTCTTGAGTATAAAAGCTCCCTTGAGGAAAACTCGATGATGGCCATCTTCAAGTCATAGGGGAGCTCCCTCTCCTTTGAGCGGCGATCCCACTCGGTCTTGGTTATTCCCGTGGTCTCGTATATCTCAAGAGCGCGGACCACGCGGCGAACGTTATTCATATGAATGGCATCTGCCGCTTGGGGATCTACGGCTCTCAGCCTTTCGTGGAGCGCCGCGGCTCCCTCCCGCTCGGCAAGGCTTGTAAGGCGGGCGCGTACAGCCTCGTCCTTTTCTCCCTCGGAGAGATCGGAAACGGAGAGAACGCTATCAAGATAAAGGCCCGTGCCTCCGCAAAAAACGGGGACCTTGCCTCCGGCCTGCACCTCATCTATGATCGCTCTTGCGCGGGCGGCATAGTCTGCGCAGGAGAACTCATCCGAAGGGTCGCAAACGCCTACCATATGATGAGGTATTCCCTGCATCTCTTCTACGGTAGGAGCGGCCGTTCCTATCTCCATACCTCTGTATATCTGCATGGAATCGTTTGATATGACCTCGCCGCCGACTCGCTTTGCTATCTCAATGGCAAGGGAGGTCTTGCCCGATGCGGTTGGGCCTGCTACTGCAATTATCTTAGTTTTCAAAATGACCTCTTAAAGAATTATCATACTGTCATCGAAGTTTACAGCATATAAGATGCAAAACTTCGATGAGTGAAAAGATAAAAGTGAAGAGTGAAAAGAAATGGTTGCTTTTTGCCAAAGCAAAAAG
>JAZQAS010000132.1:0-18003 GCA_045545335.1 Candidatus Avispirillum sp.
ATGAATAACTTATTTTTTAATAATTGATATTTTTATCTGTAACCGTGGCGTATACTTCAAGTCTTTCCTTTTAGCTAAATAACTCCGCTCCGCTTCGTAGCTAAATAGCTTCGCAGCTAAATTTCACTTCGTGAAGCTAAATTAAATTCTCGCCTAGCTGGCGTAGCCAATTTAGCTTGCATAGCAAATTTAGCTCGGCTTGCCGAATTTAGCTCGCGTCAGCGAATTTAGCTGAAAAAGCACCCCGAAGGGTGCTTTTTCTTACGGATATATTCCAATTCTTCTTGAGCCGAATTCGTAGAACTGGATCATTGGATTTTCATCAAAGGTACATTCTGCGGGAAGAACGTACTCGGTATGGCCTGCAATAACCATTTCGTGATCCTTTATGTAGTTATACATCCACGTATATCGCTCGCAATAGAGCTCTCTGTTTTCACCGTTCAAATACCAATCGGTATGAAGCGAGGACAGGCCCATAAAGTCACATCCTACGATGAGAGTTTCAACTCTTTCTCTCTGCTCAGGGGTCTTTGCCTTTTCAAGAGCGGACTCAAGAAGCCCTCTCATATATTCGTAATTCTCGCCGAGATATTCATAGGAATACATATCTCCCGGACGGTCAAAGCAATTGATAAAGCAGGTGCCGCACAGATCTCCCGCCTCCGTCTGCATAAGGATATACTCCCAAAGCTCCTCGGTTCCCTCTCCGTAATACATATAGAGGCATTCCTTGATAACTTCCACGTACTCCTCATACGTCATTGACGGGTCCCAAAGAAGCTTTGCAATGGCATAGGCCTTGACTCTTTCAAAAATATACGTCTGACCGCCGCCCTCGTAGAAGATGCCGTTTACGTTGCATTCATCTATAAGGTATTTCGTATTGTAATAGAGATTCGGAATATTGGGACAGCCGAGAAGATAGTAGCCGTAGGTTACGGGATATATCCAGAACCAAAGCTCTGCTCCCGTTTCGCGGCAAAGCTCGCTCCAAACCTTCAGCGCGGCGATATCGCTGTAATTATTTCTGCCGTTCAGCTGTCCGCCTGCCTCGTAGCAATCCTCTTGGCCGAGAATATGATTATCACAGCTTACGCCGCAATACATAAGAATGAGATTATCCTCGGGCTTTACGGTCTTCGGAAAATCCTTGGCATAGATGATGCCGTACAGCCGCACGCCGGGATAATAATCCTGCACGTCTACAACAGCACGGTTATAAAGGCCGAGGTAAAGGCCCGAATAGCCCTCTGCCTTTGCAGTTTTCGTGCAATAGCGGCAGGTGCAATAGTTCTGATTATCCGCAATGGAGAAGGAAAGGACCGTGATGCCCTCTTTGATATAGAGCGTATTTCCCCAATTGATATACATCTTCGTGCAAAGAAGCATTCCCTCAAAGAGAGTATTATAATCCTTATCTGCGGTAGCGCAGGGCTGCCATTGATAGGCTTCGGGAAGGATACCCGTATCAAATCTATACTGTATCATCTGGGCCTCGGTCATACCCTCGGAATTTTCGGGATACTTACTTGAGCCCATCTTCCAATATTCAAGAAATGAATGAGCATTGCTGTAAAAGGGTCCCGTCAGGGTGCCGTATCTTTCCTCTCTGCTCGTCCATATCTGAGAGCCGTTAAGTTTATGGGGCAGATAATGCTCGAAATATCCTTCCTTTCCGTAGGTATGAGCTACGTAGCGAAAAGGAAGATAGGGCTTATACTCATACTCGCCCCCCTCGGGGATATCCACCGTTCTTGCCTTATATACGAACACCTCTTCATTTGATATGAAGCGCAGACCGAGATACTCTTCAAGTATCTCAAAGACCGAATACATGGTTCCGCGCATCGTTCCGAAGATATAAAGGTCTCCGTTCTTCACTTCGTATTTCAGTCCCTCAAGGTCGTACTTCTGTCCCTCCTCCGAAAAGAGCTCGTACTGAACGATGCGGATCATTCTCTCCGTTTCAAGGCTATCCTCGCCGAAAACGATGGGCAGGTCTACTCTCGTAGCCTCATATATATACTTTTTCAGATTAAGGGCCGCAAAATAAGAGTTATCCTCATCCGTTGCATCTGCATTGAGAACAATGGTATAATCGGAGATGGGATTACCTCCCACGGTGAGTGAATACACCTGAGCGTACTCGCCGTTTACCGTTTCGAAATCGAGAGCCGTTTTTGCTCCCGAAAGGATAAGCTTCAGAAAATAGGAGTCCTTTGCGCCCGTATCTCCGTCGGCATCAAGGTCTGAGGCGCTACGGTCTACGCTGACGCCCTCCATACCCGCTACCGCCGCCTTTACGCTGAGAGCATCCTTGCCGTCAACGCTGCCGTCCCCGTTTGCATCGCCGAGGATGAAGGTATCGTCGTTTACGAAGGTCTGAGTTAAGTTAAAATCCCAAAGGGCCGACGCAGAAACTGCCATTGACCCAAGCATCATAAGTGCAAGTGCCAGGGAAATTATTTTCTTCATATTTTACCTCCTTACGGACTGAATATTTTACTGATATCATTATACAACTATATCTTTTTAAAGTAAAGAATTTATCATATTTTTATTTGATCCTTAAATCCTTGATTTTTCTTTTTATGAAAACTATAATGATAATATCAAAGCTATGGAAGGGGTTGGCTATGAAAAACATTTCCTTAAACGATTTTTTTGCAAGTGATGACAGAGCGCTTTTTGCAATGGCTATGGATTATCTCAGAGAAAATTCCGGAACCTGTCTTTCAGTTCCTGCCCGTGTTTACGAATTGACCACGGACAAGGCGAAGAAAGCGCAAAATAGCGTTATGGCGGGAGAATTCACCGCTGACCCTCAATCAGTTATGTTCACTCCCGAATACGACTACGATATCGGCATTGACATAAGAGGACTTAAGGATTGCCGTATTGAAGCTGTGGGAGCTACCCTACTTATTGACGGCTTTATGGAGCCTATATGCATTCGGGAATGCGATGACGTTACGGTTCTCGGATTTACTATTCTTCACAAAAGAAAGCCTTACAGCAAGGGACACGTTCTTGCCGCAAAGCAGCTTTCTGACGGCTCATACAAATCCCTTATTGAATTTGATCCCGACTGCCCTGTTACAGAAAATACTCCCTTCTCTCTCAGAGTTCTTTATTACGATGCGATTTGTGAGGAGCCTGTTCTTTCCGATTTCAAGAATTTTGAGTTTATAGATGAATATCACATACTCTCTTATGACAGCTCAGACACACCCATAAAGAAGGGGCTTGAATACTACTCCTGCCACACCTATCACTCCCGTCCCGCGGTGATGACCGAAAACTCAAAGGATATAATTATTGAAAACATTACCGTTCACAACAACTGCGGTATGGGATTCCTCGGTCACAGATGCGAAAACCTCACACTGAGAGGTTGCCGTGTTACTCCGGTCGACGGGGACCGTATGTCCACAAACACGGATGCCTCTCATTTTACGTCCATAAAGGGTGAGCTTAATCTTTTTGACTGCATATTTGAATATCACGGAGACGATTTTTCAAATATTCACGGATATTATCAGAAGATCAGAGAGGTGATTTGTGAAAACGAGTGTCTTGTCAGCGACTGTACCCCCACGGGAATTCACGCGCAGGTCATAGACTATCCCGACGTTGGTGACAAAATGGAGCTGACCGATCTTTCAACACTTAAGGTGCTTGACACTTACGAAGTTACTGCGGTCACTCCTATGTACGAGAAAAAATGGCAGACAAGGCTTTGCCTTGACCACTCCCTTCCCGAAAATGCCGAGGGGCTTTGCCTTATGAATATCACCCGCCTTCCCAAGGTACACGTTTCGGGATGCTCTTCCCTTGACCACTATGCCCGCAGTCTCGTTATCAAGACCAGAGACGTTCTCATAGAAAACTGCTATTTCAGAAATGTGAGAGAAACTGCCATCACGGCGTACGCGGAGCCTTACTGGGGAGAGGGCGCATCTCCCGCAAACGTTACCGTCAGAGGTTGTCGCTTTGAAAACTGTGGCTTTGCACGTGGTACTGTCAGCGCAGTTTTTGCATCGGTTCCCGTTCACAGGAATGCCACAAACGCAGTTCACTCGATTACGGTTGAAAACAATTATATCTCTACAGACTGCCCTCACGCCATGCGTTTTGTGAACGTTGACGGTGTTACCGTAAATGACAATATCTGCAAATGCACAGGGAAAGCTGTGCTGTTTGAAGAATGCAATGATATCAATTATTAAATCAGAGCTTTTTAGTTGAAGTAATAATAAAAAACTATTGATTTTTCCGCTCGGTATACCTATAATATCATATATTAACTATTGAAAGGACGTATATCTATGAAACAGTTCCTTTGTGAACTATTTGAAGAGCACGATTACCCGGAAGCGGCTCGCGCTTCCCTTCTCGCTGACTACGAAAAGCTTTGGGCGTGCGACGAGTGCCGCGAGGTTTTTGAAAAGTATCTTAATGAATATAAAGAGTGTGACCGCACAAACTTCGGCGAATTTATAGTTCTTGCAGCAAAAGCCGGAAATGCCGCTTGCGTTGACGGAAGAGCTACACAGTTTATCTGCTTTCTTCTTGCGGCGCCTCATCTTCGCGAGATGTACATAAAAAGAGGCCTTCCCCTCGGCGTTTATCACGACACCATGCGCGATATGCGCTACAAGCTTATGGAGTGCTACAAGATGCACGGCGTTTGGGGAAGCTTCGTTGCCCCCTGGTTCTACGGCGCATTCGTTCTTGACCGCTTTGAGCTGGGACGCCTTCAGTATGAATTTTCTCATCACTTTGCAACTAAGGAGCGCTATACCCTTGCCGGCATTGAGCTCATACCCGGAGAGACCCCTATTCTCAATCTCCATATTCCCTCCTCAGGCCCTCTCACCCAGGATGCTGTTGAGGAGTCTCTGAGCGTTGCTTACGACTTTATGAAGACCTACTACCCTCAGTATATACACGACGGCAAGATGGTCATTGAATGCGGCTCCTGGCTCCTTTTCGCAGACCACGAAAAGTTCCTGCCCGAAAATTCAAACATCCGCCGCTTTATGGAAAACTTCGCGATCGTTGAATCCTGGTATGACGACGGATTCGGCGACTGCTGGAGAATTTTCAACAAGGACTGGGATCACGACGCTGCAGCCCTTCCCCGTAACTCTTCCCTTCAGCGCGCCTACGCCGACTGGCTGGCCACGGGAAACAAAGCCGGTGAGGCTCACGGCATATTCGCTTACGACGGCGAAAAGATAATCAAAGAATGAGGTACTGACAAATGAAAGCTATAATTTCCGTTATCGGTAAGGACACCTTCGGCATTCTTGCTAAGGTCTCCACCGTTTGCTCCGAAAACCGCGCAAACATCTCTGACGTTACTCAGTCTATCCTTCAGGATATGTTCGTTATGGTCATGCTCGTTGATATCTCCGACGAGGGCTGCGATCTCGCTCACCTCAGAGGAGATCTCAACGCTCTCGCAGAGGAGCTCGGCATGCAGATAAACATTATGCACGAGGATATTTTCAACTCCATGCACAGGATCTGAGGAGGATACAATGCACAATCTCGGCGACATTATGGAAACTATTCGTATGATCCAGGATGACAATCTTGACATACGTACCATCACTATGGGTATCTCCCTTCTCGACTGCTGCGACACGGATATCGACGCTTCCTGCCGTAAGGTATACGACAAGCTTTGCCGCCTTGCGGGAAGCCTTGTTAAAACAGGCGAGGATATCTCCGCTCTCTACGGTATTCCCATTATAAACAAGCGTATCTCCGTTACTCCCATCGCTATGCTTTGCGCAGTGAGCGGCGGAGACCCCGTTAAATATGCAAAGACCCTTGACCGCGCCGCAGACACTCTCGGCGTGAACTTTATCGGCGGCTACTCCGCCCTCGTTCACAAGGGCTTTTCCGCGGGAGACCGCGAGCTTATCGCCTCTATCCCCGAGGCTCTCGCAACCACGGAGAGAGTATGCTCCTCCGTTAACATCGGCTCTACCAAGGCGGGCATCAATATGGACGCCGTAGCTCTTATGGGCAAGGCTGTTGTAAAGGCGGCAGAACTTACTGCCGAGCGCAACTGCATCGGCCCTGCGAAGCTCGTGGTATTCTGCAACGCCCCTGAGGATAACCCCTTTATGGCAGGTGCATTCCACGGCGTGGGCGAAGCGGATTGCGTTATAAACGTTGGCGTTTCGGGTCCCGGCGTTGTTCGCGCGGCTCTTCAGAAGCACCCCGATGCGGACCTTAACGAAATTGCAGACGTTATCAAGAAAACTGCCTTCAAGATCACCCGTATGGGTCAGCTCGTTGGTACTGAGGCATCAAAGCGCCTTGGCGTTCCCTTCGGTATCGTTGACCTCTCTCTCGCTCCCACTCCCGCCGTCGGTGACTCCGTTGCCCACATCCTTGAGGAGATCGGCCTCGAGAGATGCGGTATTCACGGAACCACGGCCTGCCTTGCTATGCTCAACGATGCTGTAAAGAAGGGCGGCGTTATGGCCTCCTCAAACGTTGGCGGCCTTTCCGGCGCATTTATCCCCGTTTCCGAGGATGCGGGAATGATCCGCGCTGCCCGCGAGGGCGTTCTCTGCCTTGAAAAGCTTGAGGCTATGACAAGCGTCTGCTCCGTTGGCCTTGATATGATAGTTATCCCCGGCGACACTCCTGCAGACGTTATTTCCGCGATCATTGCCGACGAGGCGGCTATCGGTATGATAAATTCAAAGACTACCGCAGTTCGCGTGATCCCCGCCATCGGCAAGGAGATCGGCGATGAGCTTGAGTTCGGCGGCCTTCTCGGCTCAGGCCCCGTTATGAAGATCAATACTCAGCAGTCACCCTCGAAGTTTATTTCTCGCGGCGGAAGGATTCCCGCTCCGATACAGGCATTGAAGAACTGAGTTCTTCAATGCAGCGATGATTGCCTTCGGCAAACGATAAGTGCTGTGCACACGATGATTGCTTCGCAAACGATAATTGCCTACGGCAAGTTTTTGGCAATCATCTCATCGTTTTCACGTAGTGAAATCATCGTTGCCATCGGCATCATCGTATTTGCGAAGCAAATTTATCACTATTATTAACGGAGTTTTTATGTCAGACAGTATTTTGAGAAACAAGTCAAAGGACTTCGCCAAAAGTATTATTTATCTTTGCAGAGAATTGAAGCTCCGAAAGTTTGAAAGCACGATTATAAACCAACTTCTGCGTAGCGGTACTTCTGTAGGCGCCAACATCTACGAAGGCAAGTATGCACAAGGATGCAAAGATCTTGTTTCAAAGTTTGAAATTGCATTAAAAGAGCTGAATGAAAGCGAATACTGGATCGAATTAATTTTCGAGACAGATGGAATAACTGCTGAAGAAGCAAAAAAGCTCAAATCTGACATTATCAATATTCGAAGGATGCTTGTTGCATCTGTAAAAACTATCAAATCCAAAGAAACACATTAGATCTAAAATGAAACTCTTATTATCCTCATGCGACTTCAGAAATGAGAATTCGGCCCGGTCTATTTTGGAGAATCTTCCAAAGCCCATAGACAAATGCAAGGTGCTGTATTTTCCAAACGAAAAATCAAATGAAGAATTGATAAATTCGGGAATGTATCACGCAAGGCTTAATGAATTCGGCTTTCTGACTGAAAACGTTTACGTTTTCAATTACTGGACTCCCGAAAAGTTTTTCGGTCTTGATATTGACGTGATCTACATAAGCGGAGGTAACACCTTCGGTACGATGAAGCGTATACGCGAGGCAGGCGCCGACTCTGTCATTATAAACTACGTGAACAACGGCGCTGTTTATATAGGAGGAAGCGCAGGCGCACATATCGCAACTGCCAATATTGCGCATGTTGCAAAATATGACACAAACACCTTCGGCCTTTCCGATTTTTCAGGCCTCGGGCTTTATGACGGAATACTCATATGCCACTATTCCGAGGACAGAAGGCCTCATCTTGAGCTTTTGGAAAAGGAAAGCAAATTCAAGGTCACGCCTCTGACAAACGAGGACTATCTTGTTCTTTAAACATGAAAACCGCCCTTTGGGCGGTTTTTTAACGGAGATGCTTCGTAAAGAAGTTATCTCCGTTTTCCTTTTGCAACATATTTCTCGCTTTCGCGGTCGTATAATCATAAAAAAGAAAGGAAGGTAATTCTTTTGGATAATTCAAACGTTAAGATAACCCTTACGGGGGACACGCTACACGCTCACATCTGCGGAGAGATAGATCACCACTCCGCCAAGGGCATTCGCGAGGCCCTTGACGCCGCTATGGTCTCCCAGGCTCCCGACAGCATCGTTATGGACCTTTCGGGAGTATCCTTTATGGACTCCTCGGGGCTCGGCCTCGTTCTCGGCAGGTATACCAAGGCCGCTGACGCCCACATCGGCTTCTCTCTGACGGGAGTTGACGAGAGGACACGCCGAATCTTCGATATGGCAGGACTTGACAGGATCATCAACTACAAGGAGAAAAACAATGAAAAAGATATGTGAAAACACCCTTAAGGTGCATTTCCCCTCCCTCTCATCTAACGAATCTATGGCGAGAGCTCTTGCAGGCTCGTTTATTATGCAGCTGAACCCTACCGTTTCGGAGCTTGCAGACATTAAGTGCGCCGTTTCCGAGGCTGTTACAAACTGCACGGTCCACGCCTACAAAAACACCGTCGGCGAAATACAGATGACCCTCAAGAGCTTTGACGACAGGACCGTTAAGATAGAGATCAAGGACCGAGGCTGCGGCATTGAGGACCTCGGCGCCGCTCTCACCCCCCTTTACACCACCGACCGCGAGGGGGAGCGAAGCGGTATGGGCTTTACGGTGATGGAGAGCTTTACGGACAAGATGACCGTTATCTCAAAGCCGGGACGGGGCACAAAGGTGACCCTGAAGAAAAAGCTATCTCCCCTCTCCTCTACATAACAAGGAGCTGAAAATTGAGCGCATACAACGATAATCTCGCATACATCGAAAGAGCACGCGCCGGCGACGAGGAGGCCCAGGAGGAGCTCATCCGCCTGAACTACCCTCTTGCCGTTTCTCTTGCGCGGCGATTTACGGGACGGGGAGTTGAAACGGAGGACCTTATTCAGCTTGCCCTTTTCGGAATGCTGAAGGCAATCAGAAGCTTTGACCCCGAGAGGGGCTGCGCCTTCTCCACCTACGCGGTCCCCTTGATCATAGGGGAAATACGCAAGTTTCTGCGGGACGACGGGCTTATAAAGGTGAGCCGCGAGAACAAGAAAAACAGCGCTATCCTCCTTCGCATCAGAGAAGAATACGCCCGTCTCCACGCCTGCGAGCCTCATATAGACGAGCTATGCTCCCTTTCGGGTCTATCCCGCGAGGAGGTCATCTCGGCTCTTGACTGCTCGCGGCCCGTTGCCTCCATATCGGAGCCCCTTTGCGACGACGGGGGCTTTTGCATCGGCGACGTGATCGACGACGAGGACAGCTCCATGGATCGGGCCTTTTTGAACATTGCCCTATCCTACGAGCTTGACCGCCTGCCGGAGCTTTGGAAAAAGATAATCATGCTGCGATACTACAGAGATATGTCTCAGCAGGAAACGGCGGACGCTCTCGGCCTTTCTCAGGTGAAGGTATCACGAGAGGAAAAGAAGATCATTGCGGAGCTGAGAAAGAATATTTTATAGCATTACAAAACAAAAAAGCCACCGAGAGAGACACTTCGTAAAGAAGTTGTCTCTCTCGGTTTTTATTTAGATAAAACAAATGACACTTTACACAAAGATTGTGAAAGTGTCATAGTGGGTTACATACTTTGAGAAAGATGAATACTTGTAGAAAATAAAGAATATCTTTCTCGGCAGGAAAAGTGATATTGCAAACTAAAAGTTTGCAGTGATATTTTTGCCTTACAGCAAAAGTGATATTGAAACCTTGCGGTTTCAGTGATATTATATTCGCCATAAAACTGGGCGAAGCCCAATATCACTCGGCTTTAGCCGAATATAACTGCGAAGCAATATAACTCGCCGCACCACTCCCCGCGACAATTTCGTTGTCGCAGGGGCCCCTGTGGGAAGGCGAATATAACTGAGGCGCACTTCCTTACGGAGTGCGCCTCGAATCGGTGGCTTTTCATTATTGTCTTAGTCAGCTACGTAAGGCATGAGAGCAACTACTCTTGCGCGCTTGATAGCGGTTGTGAGCTGTCTCTGATGCTTTGCGCATGCGCCGCTGATACGGCGGGGAAGGATCTTGCCGCGCTCGGAAACACACTTCTTGAGACGTGCGGTATCCTTATAGTCGATATGCTCGATCTTATCCTCACAGAAGATGCAAACCTTTCTTCTTCTGCGGTTGTTTGCTCTGGGAGCAGGTCTTCTCTCAGCTCTGGGAGCTGCGTTCTCTGCGGAAGCCTCTGCCTCCTGTGCGGGCTGTTCTACAACAACTTCTTCAGTCTGAACAGTCTTTTCTGTATCCATGTTTCTTATGAAACCTCCATTTCTAATTAAAAGAACAATCTTTTCTTCGGTGTCTGCCTCAATTATCAGAAGGGCAGATCTTCGTCATCATTGATCTCTTCAAACTTCGCAAAATCCTGGGAAGCTGCGGGGGTTGCATATGCAGGAGATGCATAGCTCTCGGGAATATAGGGCTGACCCTGAGGCTCACGAGCTGCCATGGGACTCTCGTTCTTCGCATCTACAAAGTATGCCTCGTCTGCCACTACCTCTGTTGCATAGCGCTTTACTCCGTTGTTATCAGTCCAGTTTCTGTTCTGGAGTGTTCCTACAACGCAGATGGAGCTTGCTTTTCTGAAGTATCTTGTGATGAACTCTGCAGTCTGTCTCCACGCGGTCACGTTGATGAAGTCTGCCTGAGATTCCTCTCCGTTACGGCCGCCGAAACGACGGTTTACAGCTATGCTGAAGGATGTTACGGAGATACCGGAGGGGGTGGTCTTGAGCTCGGGGTCTGCTGTGAGGCGGCCGCCGATGATTACTTTATTAAAATTGAAGTTTGCCATTTCTATTCTCTCTTTCTATACGTAAATCGTCAAATTATTAAACGGTTCTTCCTGCAAGGCCGAGATCATCCCCGTCTTGCCAATCAGTCTTTCTGATTACTTGTCCTCGTGACGGATCACGATGGAGCGCATAATGTTCTCGTTAATGCTGAATCTTCTCTCGAGCTCTGCGGGGAATGCTGCATCGGACTCGAAGTTAACAAGAACGTAATAGCCTTCGTTCTTATCGTTGATGGGGTATGCAAGTCTTCTCTTGCCCCACTCGTTAACTTCCTTCACGGTGCCGTTTCTCTCAATGCGGGATACGAACTTGTCGCATACTGCCTTGATCTCCTCGTCAGAAAGCTGTGCATCGATGATGAACAGAGTTTCATAAGAGTTTGTAAGCTTTTCCATGTTTCTTTACCTCCCTATGGACTTTAGACCGACAGTTCACAAAAATTTCTGCCGGCAGAGAGACGGGTATTTTTACCCGTTCTTTGGGATTATATCATTTTCCCTTCCCTCTGTCAACATTTTTCTTTTCTTACTATGTTGCACTTGGGAAGAATTTACAATTTGTTAACAATTGCAGAAAGCCCCGGCGGAGAGCTGAGGCTTTCTATCCTTATGTTCTTTTTACTCTGCAAGAAATGCTGCGATGCCGCGAAGCTGAGTTTCGCAGGACTCCTTTGCGGGGCCGCCGTAGACCTTACGCTCGTTTACGCAGCGGACAAGGTCAAGGCTTTCGTACACGTCCTCCTCAAAGAGGGGGGTGAAGCTCTTATAATCCTCAAGAGGAAGCTCCTCAAGGGTGGTCTTCTTATCTATGCAGAGGGCAACCAGGCCGCCCGTTATCTTATAAGCATCGCGGAAGGCCATTCCCCGTCTTACAAGGTAATCGGCGCAATCCGTTGCGTTCAGAAAGCCGTGGCGGGCTGACTCAAGCATCTTCTCCTTATTGAGAGTGAGAGTATTGAGCATGCTTGTGAAAAGCTCGATGCATATCTCCGTATTATCAAGAGCATCGAATATTGCCTCCTTATCCTCCTGCATATCCTTATTATAAGCGAGGGAGAGGCCCTTCATCATTGTGAGAAGAGTTACGAGATCGCCGTAGACTCTGCCCGTTTTTCCTCTTACAAGCTCTGCAATATCGGGATTTTTCTTCTGGGGCATAATTGAGGAGCCCGTGGAGAATGCATCGTCAAGCTCTGCAAAAGCGTATTCTGAGGAGCACCAGAGGATGACCTCCTCGGAGAAGCGGGAAAGATGCATCATGAGAATGGAGAGGGCGCTTGCAAGCTCGATGACGAAATCGCGGTCGGAAACGCCGTCCATACTGTTTTCCGTCACGCGGTCAAAGCCGAGAAGGCCTGCAACCATATGGCGGTCTATGGGATAGGTGGTTGCCGCAAGGGCGCAGGAGCCCAGGGGCATTACGTTCGTTCTCTTCTTTACGTCGCTGAGTCTTTCGCAGTCGCGCATAAGCATCTGAGCGTATGCAAGGATATAGTGGGCAAAGGTCACGGGCTGAGCGTGCTGAAGATGGGTATATCCCGGCATTACCGTATCCGTATTCTTCTC
Organism: Candidatus Avispirillum sp.; assembly: GCA_045545335.1. Taxonomy (GTDB): domain Bacteria; phylum Bacillota; class Clostridia; order Oscillospirales; family CAG-272; genus Avispirillum. Next base: position 12,583 of record JAZQAS010000132.1, read on the forward strand.
TGCCTTATCCGCGATCTCTGCGATAAGCTTTTTGGTAAGCGCGAGGACCTCGTCTATCTCCTCAAGAAGATACATTCTTATATCAAGGGCCACCTGATCGTTTCTGCTTCTTGCAGTATGGAGCCTTTTGCCCGTTTCGCCGATGCGCTCCGTGAGAACGGCCTCAACGAACATATGGATATCCTCGGCCTGCATATCTATCTCAAGCCTTCCCTCCTCTATATCCGCAAGGATGCCGTAAAGCGCATTGACTATCTTCTCAGCCTCGCTCTTTTCGATGATGCCTGCCTCGCCGAGCATAGTTGCATGAGCGACTGAGCCCTTTATATCTACCTTATACATCCTCTTATCAAAGCTGATGGAGGAATTGAAATCGTTAACGCGGGAGTTGAGCGCCTTTTTGCTTCTTCCCGCCCACATCTGCTGTGCCATAAATTCTTTCCTTTCAAGGAAAAATCGGGGTTGTTTTACAACCCCGTTTTTCATTCTGTCAGTTAAGGTCCATCTTATCGCCGAGGAGCATGGTGCGCACCTTGATGGGAAGACCGAAGAGATTGATAAAGCCTGCGCTATCCTTCTGATCGTATACGTCGTCCTCACCGAAGGTTGCTACCTCCTCGGAATAGAGGGAGTAGGGAGAGGTGATGCTTGCGGGAGTGATATTGCCCTTATAGAGCTTCAGCTTTACGTCGCCCGTTACGGTCTCCTGCGTCTTATCAACGAAGGCGGAGAGAGCCTCTCTGAGAGGGGTGAACCACTGGCCGAAGTATACGCAATCTGCGAACTTGCCCGCGATCATCTGCTTGAAGTGAGTTGTTTCACGGTCAAGGGTGATGGTCTCCAGCATTTCGTGTGCCGCATAGAGGATGGTTCCGCCGGGGGTCTCGTATACGCCGCGGCTCTTCATACCCACAAGTCTGTTCTCAACGATATCAATAATACCGATACCGTTTGCGCCGCCAACCTCATTGAGCTTTGTTACCATCTCAACGCCTGTCATCTCAACGCCGTCGATAGCGGTGGGGACGCCCTTTTCAAAATGGATCGTAAGATATGTGGGAGTATCGGGAGCCTTTTCGGGAGTTACTCCCATTTCAAGTATCTCATCGTACTTGGGCTCGTTTGCAGGGTCCTCAAGGTCAAGACCCTCGTGGGAAAGGTGCCAGAGGTTCTTATCCTTGGAATAGTTCGTTTCTCTTGTTACGGGAATATCTATGCCCTTTGCAATTGCATAGTCGATCTCCTCATCGCGGGACTTGAGCTCCCACGTTCTCCAGGGGGCGATGATCTCCATCTCGGGAGCGAAGGCCTTGATGGTGAGCTCGAAGCGGACCTGGTCGTTACCCTTACCTGTGCAGCCGTGGGCGATAGCATCTGCGCCCTCGGCCTTTGCGATCTCAACGATCCTCTTTGCGATGATGGGACGTGCAAAGGCTGTGCCGAGGAGGTATGTATTCTCATACTTTGCGCCTGCCTTGACGGTGGGGTATACGTAATCCTTGATGAACTCCTCACGGAGGTCCTCGATATAGAGCTTGGATGCGCCTGTGCGGAGCGCCTTTTCCTCAAGGCCCTCTGTTTCCTTGCCCTGGCCTACGTCGCCGCAAACGCCGATGACCTCGCATCCGGGATAATTATCCTTAAGCCACGCGATCATGATAGACGTATCAAGACCGCCGGAATATGCAAGAACTATTTTTTTGATCTCTTTTTTCATTTTCTGAACCTGACTTTCTATTATTGACTGCCCTCTCGGGCTTAATTTACAACAATAGATATTATAGTTATTCTCGTCCTCAAAATCAATATGCACATTTAACAAAGAGAAAATTTATTTTTATAAATATTCACTATATATGCATATTTTCTGCATATTTATACAGCGCCCGCGATCATTCTCGAAAGATAATTTGCGTCCTTGCCGTTGAGCTCTCCGTCTTCGACAACGTCTGCCACGGCCATATCGTATTCTATGATCTCGCTGCCTGAGAGGATGCGCTTCATAATATTTCCGTCTCTGCCGTTGAGCACGCCGTCTTCATTGATATCTCCGAGGATGAAGGGCTCTTCTTCTCTTTCCACAACGGTAACGGTGAGGCTTGCCTCAAGGCCGTTTTCCGTATACACGGTGACCGTTGCGCTGCCTGCACTCTCGCCGTAGATCTCAAGCATCAGCCCGTTATAATACGTTACCGCAAGCACGGAAGGATCGTCCACCGCAAAGTCGGCTATACGGTCAAAGCTTCCGAAGGGATGGCATTCCAGAAGGAAGGCTCTGTAATCGCCTGCAAACAGCTCGCAGTTCTCCTCTGCATCAATGACTATCTCTTCGCACTCTGTATATTTTACCACCATTACGGAATAGGTGATGGTTTCCTCTTCTCCGAATCTCCTCAGCTCTATCTGATAGGTCTCGCCCTCATAAAATACGTCCGTATATATGAAGTTGCCTGCTCCGCGGCTGTCGTCATCGCCGCCTATCTCATCGCCCTCGCTGTTATATACGCTCATTGCGGGGTCGCCGTTATTTCCGTATGAGAAGAAGGTATACTCACCCGTCTCCTCGGGGGTGAAGGTAAAGAACACCGTTTCATCTACCTTATGATCTACCTGATATTCGCAATCAAGCTCAATGGGAGTTTTCTCAATTTCCGTTACCTCAACGGTGACAGTCTCGGAAACGAGACCGCTCTCACTGACAACGTAGATATTCACGGTTCCCGCGCTGAGATATTCCACAGTAAAGCTTTCGTTATATATATCCCTTACGACCGCTGCCTCGCCGTTATCTATATAGATCTCAAAATCCTCGCGGGCCGCCATGGGATCGCCGAAATCAACTCCGAAATTGGCTCTTCTGCCTACGTAGCCCGTTTCTCCGTCGTGAGAAACGAGATATACAGCCTCTGCGGGATAGGATCTTTTTATGCTGACGCTGTAGCTGCCCTCTCCGCTATGGCTGGATGCAAAGAGGAGATAGGTCTCGCCCGCCGTGAGATATGCGTGAACTGCAAAATCAAGACCGTTTGAATCGTCGTTTCCCACGTCAACTCCGTTTCCGCGGATATCGCCTACGGGGTCGGGGCCGTCGCCGGTACTCATAAACACGTAGCTTCCGCTCTCCTCGGGAACGAATGAGAACACGGCATCAAGGCCAAAGTCCTCAGTATCGGCCACATCTACGTCTACGATCTCATCAAGGGCGATCTCTCTAATTTCCATAGTTTCAAGAGTTACGCTTGCAGAAAGGCCCGCAGGGTTTTCTACGGTCACGGTGGCGCTGCCCTCCTCTGCAAAGGTGAGCCAAGCGAATTCTCCTGCAGACTCAAAGGATACGCCGTCTCCGCTTACCGACCACTCAAGATCACCCAAAACGGTGCCATCCGGTACGGCCACTGCCCTGAGGAATATCTCCTCGCCGACAAGGACTCCTCGGTATGCTCCTACTTCTATCTCAATACTCTCGGCAACCGCCGCAGGCAAAATGCCAAAGCTATAGCTTGCTTCGACCCTTTCATCGCTGCCTGTTTTGATATAATAGGTCTTTCCCGCTTCCATATAAGCGCCGGCGCTTGTTCCGCCTGCTTCATCTGAATAGCTTCCGCTTGCAATGTTTCCTGCGCTGCTTTCAAAGATCTCGATAAAATAGTTTCCGTGAGCTACGGCCTGATAATAGCCTGACTCCTCGGGAACGAAGGCGAAATCAACGTAGGGAGCATCCTCGGTCACGCTGACGATGGTGAGCTCTTCGAGGGAGATATAGGGGGGCATCTCAACCTCTACGGTGACGCTCGCAGACATACCGTTTTCGTTTCTGCCCGTTATCGTTGCCGTTCCCACACCCGTATACAAAACGCTGACTGCTATCGCATCACTGCCCTCAACCACGGCAACGCTCTCGTTATCCGTAGAGAAGGACAGAGGGGGGCAATAGCTGCCCTCGGGGATGGGGGTTATGATAAACGCCGTATACGAGCCGGGGGCGCTTCCCGTATTGACTGCGGGAACGAGCTCAAAGCCCGTGGCAAGAGGCACCCTCTCACACGTTACGGTATAGAAAAGCTCATCTGCGCTGAGAAGGCGCGTATAGAGATAATAAACCTCTCCCGCCTCCATCTGAAGGCCTACGCGATAGTTAAAATCTCCCACGTTACGGTCATCGCAGCTGTCAAGGACATTGCCATCTGAATCCTTGATGGATGCTACGGGGTCGCAAGCCTCACTCTCGGAGAAAAAAGCGTAGCATCCGCTCTCCTCGGGGATAAACTCAAAGACCACCTCTTCATCCGTGGTTACGCTTACGGTCTCGCCGACGCTTATGGTCCTTGTCTCGGCCGCGTTGACGGAGAATATCATCGACGAAGCGATCATCGCCATTACCAATACGACGGCGATCAGTTTTTTTGTGTTTTTCATTTTTGTGTCCTCTTATTTCATTTTTAAGCCGCGCCTGCGATCATTCTTGCAAGGAGGTTTGCATCCTTGCCGTTTACCTCTCCGTCGCCGTTAACGTCTGCGGCAACGATACTGTTTTCCTCAAGCATAACACCGGGGTCTCCCGAAAGGATCCTCTTTAAAACGTTTGCATCTCCGCCGTTCAGGCTTCCGTCGCAGGAAACGTCGCCCGTTGCCACGGTGGGCAGGGGATCCTCGTTATCCTTCTTTGAGTCGCCGTCGTAATCGACGAAGCTGCCGCCTGCAAGGAAATTATAGGCTTTTCCCCTATGGTCAAAGAGGGTTTTGGAGGTGAAGCTATTTACAAAGGTCACGCCCTCTTCCGACGTGTTTTCAAGAATGAGAGTATGCGCACCTGAAAGCACGGATATTCTCTGCGCCTCGTCACCCGCAAGCCTCAGGATACTTCCCTCATAGGTATTGAACTTACAGCAGGAGGTAGTGGCATTTTCCGAATAATTGATATCTCCCAAAACGGTAAGATCGCCGTAGAGGTCGATGATCCCGTTCTGATAATAGGTATTTCCGCCGGAGGTATAGTATGAACCGTTCAGATACAGGTCACCGTTTACGGTATATGCATCACCTTCTGCCACGGTAAGGATCACTTTATTGACCGTTACTCTGTCGGCCCAGATATCGGTGATGAGAGTATAGTTTGTATTGATATATACGTTTTTGAAATTTGTTCCCTCTGAGAGAGTTGCCTTCTTGCTGAGAGATACGCTTCCCTCAAAGGGGTTTTTATTTGCATTAAAATCTCCGCTGAGATAAACGTCTCCGCTGACGCCCTCGGGATTTGTTACTACGATATCATTATGGTTACCCATTATCTTCTGCTGCTCTTCTCCGCAGAACTCAACGGTTCCCTCACAGGTGGAAAGACTTACGTTCTGATCGCCTGAAAGCCTGAGAATGCCATCCTCATAAACGTTCAGATAACAACAGGAGATATTGGCATCACCT
>JAZQAS010000133.1:0-18316 GCA_045545335.1 Candidatus Avispirillum sp.
CGGCTGATGCATTTAAGCTAAGACAAACTATATGGGGGAGACGGATGAGGGTTTGCTATCTGGACAAGAACTGTCTTTCAAATCAAGTTGAACGGTATTTGATTAATAAATTTACAGTTATTCTCCTATGCCTCGCATACAGTAATTGTTAGCATCGGTTCGCGCCCAGGTAGCAAACCCTCATCCACCGCAAGCGGTCCCCCTTCCCCCAGTTCTTCGGGGGAAGGACTAATATAGGTCCTCGCTCCTGCGAGGACGGAGCGGACACGTGAGCTTAAAGTCAAGTGTTACGTTACGTCAGCAAGGGAAGGACCTATCTAAATCGTTTCTTTCACCTACAGAAATCTTGTTTGCATCTTCCCTTCAATCCGTAATTACCGCAGGAAAACTCAAAGCCTGTTTATAAAGATCACTCCGCAAGCTTTTTTCTGAGAAGGAGCTGATCCTTCGCATTGATATCACCGTCGCCGTTAAGGTCGGCGCGGTCCTGACGGATGCCGTCCTCGCTTATTACTCTTGAAAGAAGCTTTTTGAAAAGCAGGCTGTCTGCGGGGGAAACATCACCGTCATCGTCGATGTCGCCGTTGCCGAGGAATACGATCTTTGACTCATCTAAAGTGTCAAAGCCTTTAAATACTATTTCTATGCTGTTCCATTCCTCTTCACTTCCCACAAAATATATTGTTTCCAGATTTCTAAAATAGAAAGCTCCTGCGTCTATTTTTTCAAGTCCTTCATACAGAGTTGCCTTTTTCAGTGTGCTGCTACAATGATCAAAAGCATCTTTTCCTATTTCTATGACCGTATCGGGAATGATTACTTCCTTGAGTCTATTATTAACCGTTACACACCCTCCACCGATCTTCGTTACCTTATATCCGTATATTTCAGAAGGAATCTCAAGAACTGTAGTAACACTCGTCTCAAACTTAACAAGAGTCGCAGTCAAATTTTTGCGGTCAAACTCAAATGTCATACCCTTGTTATTTGCCGCTGCATGATACTTTACGGGAAGAGACATGAAAAGCTCATTTCCTTCACCAAATGAGATCTTTTTCCACTCTGCTTTCGTGCCGTGGTAATCTATTTCCTCAAGTCCCTCGCACCCCGCAAAAGCACTGTCTCCGACAGAGGTTACGGTACGGGCAATGGTAAACCGTTTAAGGACAGAGCAATTTGAAAAAGCATACATGCCAATGGATTCAATACCAAGAGGAGAAACTACGTTTACAAGAGCAAGAGAGGAACAGTCTGCAAATGCACCTGCGCCTATAGACGTTACGAGACCGGGGATAGTTATCTTCTTAAGAGATGAACAGGACTCAAATGCACGGTCATCTATCACGTCAACAGATATGGGTATCTCAATATTTTCAAGAGAGACACACTCCGAAAAGACAGCCTTATTGATGGTCAGAATATTGGGAAGCTTAATATCTTTAAGACTTGTGCATCCGTAAAAGGCATAATCATCTATAATAGTAACTGTTGCAGGAATATAAATATTCTCGAGAGAGGTGCAGTTTGCAAAAGCTGAACCACCTATCTCCAAAAGTCCTTCGGGAAGAATGACAGAAGAAAGACGAGAACATTCATAAAATGCCATCTGATCTATGCGCCTAAGTCCGTCCTTTATTTCAACGCTTATCAGACCGGCGCAATTGGAAAAAGAACCATAGCCTATAGATTCGACGCTTCCGATATATACGCTTTCAAGACTTGTGCAGTCGCAAAAAGCGTTTTCGGGTATGGTATTAACCTTTTCAATATGTACGCCTTCAAGATTCGCGCAACCGGCAAAGGCGCTGTTCCCAATATCTGTTATATTTTCAGAAATAATCACGGATTTTACAGTATTATTTCCCTTGAAAGCGCCCTCAGCAATGTGTTTTACGGGATATCCATTGATCTCGGGAGCGATTTCGATATTTTCAACTTCACCCGTATATCCTGTTACGGTAGCTTCCTGAGTTTCAGTGCTGACAGTGTATTCAACTCCGTTTTCGCAGCATATATCCTGTACGAAAACAAGTGTGGGCGCAGGATAATAGCCATCATTACCGTTTAGCTTGATACTGTTCCACTGTGCCTTAGTTCCCACAAATGAGATTTCGGTATCCTCAGATCCCATTGAGTAAAAGGCTCTCCATCCTATTTCTTTAACGGAATATGTAAAGCTGAGAGATTCAAGACCTCGGCAAAAAGCGAAGGCACCTTCGCCTATATAAGTAACGCCGTGGCAAAGCCTAAGCGTTCTGAGTAATTTACAGCTATCGAAAGCAAAAGCACCGATTGTTTCAATGTTGCCTTCAAGAGTTACTATTTCAAAAGAACCCGCTTCGAAAGCATTATCCCCAATTGCTTTTACAGGATACCCCTCGATCTCTGCGGGGATCGTGAGAGTAGTATCGTTTCCCGTATATCCGGTGATCGTAACCTCGCCCTTATTTTCGTCAACGGTATATTCAAAGCCGTCTGCGGTAACGGGCGCGTCCTCCGCGCCTGACGAAATGGGGAGGGCGCAGATTATCATTACGATAGAAAGTATTGCCGCAAGCAGTCTTTTTGTAGCTTTCATAATAATAGTTCCTTTCTCTGAACTGATTTGATTATAGGCCTCTCTTTTACCAAAGTCAATACAAATTGCCTGTCCGTTACGTTTAGAGGCATAAAATGCAACAATATGGCAATATTAATATAACCAAACGGTTATATATCATCTTGATTATACACCTTCCGTGTTAATATGTCAATACCAAATGGTTATAACATCGTTAAGGAATGGTTTGATATGGACAATTATTATCCGCGAATCAAGGACCTCAGAGAGGACAACGATCTTTCTCAGCAGGATGTGGCAGACTATCTTCAAATGAAGCAGCCTCAGTACAGCCGCTATGAAAGGGGCCTCCGCGACATTCCCACAGACGTGCTTATCCGCCTTGCAAGGCTTTATAAATGCTCAACTGACTACATTCTCGGCCTTACGGACGATCTCAGGTGACGGAACCGAATAAATAATGAAAATAGAGGCTGTCGCATTTTGCGACAGCCTTTATTCTTTAAATTCTTATTTGATGAGGCGTTAAGATTATAACACACGGCTACAAGGTGAGCGAGGACCCAAATTAAGCCTTCCCCCGAAGAACTGGGGGAAGGTGGCTCCTTAAATTGAGGCTTGACTATTGCTTTCTATATTTCCGGCTGATGACTTTATGCTAAGACAAACTATATGGGGGAGACGGATGAGGGTTTGCTATCTGGACGAGAGCTGTCTTTCAAATCAAGTTGAGGGATATTTGATTGATAAATTACAGTTATTCTCCTATGCCTCGCATACAGTAATTGTTAATATTGGTTCGCACCCAGGTAGCAAACCCTCATCCACCGCAAGCGGTCCCCCTTCCCCCAGTTCTTCGGGGGAAGGACTATCTTGGGTCTTTGCCTTAGCAAAGAAAAAGAGGGTGTCGCATTTTGCGACAGCCTTGTTTTTCGTTTTATTCTTATTACATAAGAGACTTGAAGAGCTCGGTGATATCCTCAACGCTCGTTTCTCTGGGGTTGCCGGGACGGCAAGCGTCGTCATATGCAGACTGAGCGAGGAAGGGGAGGTCCTCTGCCTTTGCGATATCCTTAAGGTCGGCGGGGATGCCTACGTCTGCGCTGAGAGCGCGAACTGCATCAACTGCGGCCTTTCTTGCCTCGTCAAGGCTCATTTCGTCAACGCCGCAAACGCCCATTGCCTTTGCGATATCGCGATACTTCTCGCCCGTTGCGGGTGCGTTATACTCCATAACTGTGGGAAGGATGATAGCGTTTGCAACGCCGTGGGGAGTATCGTAAAGCGCGCCGAGAGTGTGTGCCATGGAGTGAACGATGCCAAGACCTACGTTTGAGAAGCCCATGCCTGCGATATACTGGCCGAGAGCCATTCCCTCGCGGCCGCAATCACAGCCGTTTACTGCAGCGCGAAGGCTCTTTGCAATGATCTCGATAGCCTTGAGATGGAACATATCGCTCATCTCCCAGGCTCCCGCGGTGATATAGCCCTCGATCGCGTGGGTGAGAGCATCCATACCCGTTGCGGCACAGAGGCCCTTGGGCATCGTTGCCATCATATCGGGGTCTACCACTGCAACAACGGGAATATCGTGAACGTCTACGCATACCATCTTGCGGTTATTCTCAGCGTCTGTGATAACGTAGTTGATCGTTACCTCAGCGGCAGTTCCTGCAGTTGTGGGAACGGCGATGATGGGAACGCACTTTTCCTTTGTGGGAGCAACGCCCTCAAGGGAGCGGACGTCTGCAAAGGAGGGGTTTGTGATGATGATGCCCACAGCCTTTGCCGTATCCATGGAGGAGCCGCCGCCTACTGCTACGATGCAGTCGCATCCGCTCTCCTTAAATGCGCAAACGCCGCCCTGAACGTTCTCGATGGTGAGGTTGGGCTTGATATCGGAATAGATCTCGTAGGGGATATCGGCGCCCTCAAGAACTGCGGTCACCTTTGCGGTAACGCCGAACTTTACAAGATCGGGGTCGGAGCATACGAAGGCCTTCTTGAAGCCGCGAGCCTTGATCTCGTCAGCGATAGCGGCAATTGCGCCCTTGCCGTGATAAGAGGTCTCGTTAAGTACGAATCTGTTTGCCATTGGTTTTTTCTCCTTTATATTAAATAATTATTTATACCTTAATTGTATCACAGGCTCGTCCGTATTTCAACGGTATTTTACCTGCTAAAAGCCCTTCTTTTCGAGGGCGATGGCTATTTCTCTATAAATATCCGTAATATCCGAAACGCCGTCCCCCGCCTTTTTTGAAAGGGGTCTGCGCCGCATATCCACCTCATCGCAATGGGAGATGCCTCGCCTGCCTGCGCCGTAAAACGTGCCGCGAAATTCTCCCCATTTAACGGCCGCGGGAGGGAGAAGTCCGTCGTTTTCCCCGTCAAAGACGCTGACGAAAAGGTTTGATGCAAGCATAAATATATCGCTGCTTGCCCGCTTCATTGCAAAGGCATAGCTCTGATAAAACACTCCCTCGCAATCGGGATTGCTCTCGTTAAATCTCCGCGCGCCCTCGGTACTAAACAGCTCCAGCACCTTATAGGTGGCGGGCCTTTTATCTCCGAGGATGCGAAACCAAAGGTCGGCAACAAAGCTTCCTGCCTTGAGGGCCCATTTGGGAAAGCCCATTACGGCATCCATGGTCCTTGAGCCGTTATGAGGCGTGCTGATGGTAGTGAGAGATGCAACGCTCTTGCCCATACCGAGAGTGGACATTGCATATCTTGCATCAAGCCCGCCCTTTGAATGGGCGATGATATTCACCTTATCGGTTTTTTCCTCTTCCAATATTTCGGCTATCCTCTTCGCCACAGTTTCGCCGTTGGTCTCAACGCTTCCGTTGCTGTCCTGAGTGCCGTAATATATCCTGCAGCCCTCTCTCTCAAGGGTCTTCGGTATCCTTCCCCAATAATTTATAAGTTTATTATCGCGAAATCCCATTCCGTGAACGAGAAGCACGGGATATTTAAGCCCTTCCTTTTCCATTTCGCACCTCTATGCTTTTTCATTTTTACAAAAACCCACTTGACAGAAAAGCGCATTTGCTTTATATATAATGTAAGTACGTATTAATTATATATGCCCCCGCCCCCAAAGTCAACGGCGGCGGCAAAAAGGAGCAGAAATGGAATACAGAAGGCTTCCCCGCGGTGGCGAAAACGAGCGCTTTTCCGTTATCGGCCTCGGTATGGGCGGAATACAGAATACCCCTGCCGACGAGATAGAGGCCATTATCAGAAGGGCCATCGACAGCGGCATCAATTTCTTTGATCTTTGCGCCGCGGGATGCGTTTACGAGCCCTTCGGCCGCGCCATTGGCGGACAGCGAGAGAAGGTTTTTTTGCAGATGCACTTCGGCGCCGTTTACGATGAGAAGGGCGAATACGGCTGGTGCCGCGATTTTGAGACTATCAAGAGGACCTTCTTTTGGGAGCTTGAGCAGCTCCATACAGATTACGCCGATTTCGGCTTTCTCCATTGCGTTGACACCCACGAGGACGTGGACGACATTATAAATATCGGACTTTGGGACTATCTTCAAAAGCTGAAGAGCGAGGGGCGCGTTCGCCATCTCGGCTTTTCCTCCCACACTCCCGACGTTGCAGATCGGCTTATAGACACGGGCCTTTTTGATATGATGATGTTCTCCATCAACCCTGCCTACGATTTTGAAAAGGGCGATGAATACGGCATCGGCTCTCCTCGCGAGAGAGCGAGGCTTTTCAAAAAATGCGAGGAGACGGGAGTGGGCATCAGCGTTATGAAGCCCTTTTTCGCAGGTCAGCTCCTCTCTGAGGAGCAGTCTCCCTTTGGCCGCCCTCTCACCCACGCTCAATGCCTCCAATACGCCATTGACCGCCCCGGCGTTCTCACGGCAGTTCCCGGAGTGCAGACTCTCGACCACCTTTCTGAGGTGCTCTCCTTTCTTGACGCTACAAAAGAGGAGCGGGACTATTCCGTTATAAAAACTCTTGACCTTGGCCGTGTCTCGGGGACCTGCGTTTATTGCAACCATTGCCAGCCCTGCCCCGCAGGCCTCGATATCGGCCTTATCAACAAATACTACGATCTCTCCCTTGCAGGCGACGCCATTGCAAAAGGGCACTACGAAAAGCTCACGAAAAACGCCGCCGACTGCATCGCCTGCGGACATTGCGAGAGCCGCTGCCCCTTCGGCGTGAAGCAGGAGGCGCGAATGGAAGAGATCGCCCGATATTTCTCAAAGGAGCTGTAAAATAATGTACATCCTCAGAACAAGAACAGAACGCCTCACCGTTACGGGAATGCTTATCGCCGTTGGCATAATACTTCCCTTTGCCGCATCCCACGGCATCGGCATACCGGGAAACGTTCTTCTCCCCATGCATATCCCCGTTTTCATCTGCGGCCTTCTCTGCGGCCCTCTTTTCGGCGCATCCTGCGGAATGCTCCTCCCCGTTCTTAACAGCATCCTCACGGGTATGCCCGCGCTCTACCCCAATATGCCCATGATGGTCTGCGAGCTTTTGGTCTACGGTCTCGTTTCCGGCCTCCTCTTTTGCAAAACTCCCCTCGGAAAAACGAAGATAGGCGTTTACGTCTCCCTTCTCGGAGCTATGATATGCGGAAGAGTTACCTACGGCATAGCCCTTCAGGTCTTTCTCCTCTTTGACAGCGACCTGAGAGCCGCCTCCGTCTGGACCTCTCTCGTTACGGGTCTGCCGGGCATCATTATTCAGCTTCTTTTGGTTCCCGGAGTTGTTTTCGCCGTTTGGAAATTCCTCGGCAAGTCGGAAAAGAACGCAGTTGCCTCCGCAAAGAACCTTATCTCAAGAGAAAAGGCCACCTGCGTTATCATTCGCGACGGCAAGGTGGTCAATATCGACTCGGGCCGCGGCATAAAGCCCGTTATCGCAATGTACGAGGAGGGACTCCTTGAGGGCAGCTTCGTCGTTGACAAGATAATCGGCAAGGCGGCGGCTATGGTTCTGGTCCTCGGCGGTGTCAAGTACTGCTACGGGCTTACCATGAGCCGAGACGCCGTTGATCTTCTGCGTCAGAACGGCGTTGGGGTAAAATACGACAAATGCACAGACTATATAGTAAACCGAAACGGCGACGGCCCCTGCCCCATGGAGCAGACCGTCAAGGATATCACCTCGCCCGAAGAAGCGCTGAAGGCCCTTCGGGAAAAGATCGCCTCAATGGAGGCAGACCGCCCCTGAGAGCGAAGCGCAAAACCTTGACACGCCGCGCAGAATGGGTTATAATTTAAAGAGATTAATTGATAAGGAATATTAAATGAGCTTTCTTTTACATACACATTCACACGGCCACGGGGACGTGGATATCCTCTCCTTTCTTGAGACCCTGCTCCACACCCTGACGGACACGGCAGTTATTCTGCCCTTTATGTTTCTGGCCTTTCTCTGCATCGGCCTTCTCGAAAGAGGCGCAGGCAGAAAAATGGTTGCCATGATTCTTGCGGCAGATAAGATAGGCCCCCTTGCAGGCGGCCTTCTCGGCGCTCTGCCCTCCTGCGGCTTTTCTGCCGCATCCTCAAACCTTTTCGGCGCAGGCCTTCTCACAACGGGAACTCTCCTCTCCGTTTACCTCTCCACCTCCGACGAGATGATCGCCGTTATGGTGGCGAACCGCGCCGACATCCTCCTCATTCTGAAGATCCTCCTCATAAAGGTCGGCTGCGCCATCTTCTGCGGATTTCTCGTTGACGGCGGCGTTCGCCTTTTCTACTACCTGAGAGAGAAAAAGGCAAGGCAGGCCATCTCCGAGGATGATACCGATACGGACGAGGCCATTGACGAGGCTATGGACTGCGGCTGCTCCGACGCATTTTGCGCCGCAAAGGGAAACCTCTTCGTTTCCGCCATTGTCCGCACCCTTCGCATCTACGCCTTTATCTTCGTTATCTCCCTTGTTATCAACGTTCTGCTCATATTTGTGGATCAGGCGGCCATCGGTGAGTTTCTCCAAAGGATGCCCGTTCTCGGCTGCATCATCTCCGGCCTTCTCGGCCTTATTCCAAACTGCGCCGTTTCCGTTGCCCTCACGGAGTTTTACCTTGACGGCATCATCACAGCCCCCATGCTCCTCTCCGGCCTTATGACGGGAGCGGGCAGCGGCATTCTCGTTCTCCTCAGAACAAATGAAAACAAGCTTGAAAATATAACCGTTATCGGTCTGCTCACCGTGTTCGGCATCGGTCTGGGCAGCCTTTGCGGAGTTCTGTTCTTCTGATATCAAAAGAGAAAGGAATATAACCATGTTTAAGGACACCTTCACTCACGAAACCTATGAAAACGGCGATCTCGTTCGCTCCTACCGCTTTCATATGCCCGAGCACTACGACGAAAACAAGAAATATCCCGTAGTTCTCTTCCTCCACGGCGCAGGCGAAAGAGGCGACGATAACGATCTTCAGCTTCTTATCGGCATCGGCACAGCCCTTGAGGACCCCGAAAGCCCCCTCCACGAGGCATTCATCATCGCGCCTCAGGTTCCCCGCGAAAAGCTCTGGGTCGATATTCCCTGGGTCGTTGGCAACTATAAGGTAGACGAGCTCTCTGAAACTCCCTACCTTGCAATGGGCGTTGACCTTGTGAGAAGAACTATGGAAAAATACCCCATCGACGAGAAAAAGGTGTTCGTTATGGGAATCTCCATGGGCGGCTACGGCTCCTGGGATGCCCTTGCCCGCCACTCCGATCTCTTTGTGGGCGGATTTATCTGCTGCGGCGGCGCCGACGACACGAAGGCGGATATCCTAAAGAACCTTAAGATCTATACCTACCACGGCGACCTTGACGATATGGTTCCCGTTACGGGCACACGCAACGTTGTTGCAGCCATCAAGGCGGCAGGCGGCGAAAGCATCACCTACCGCGAGTATGAGGGCATGAACCATTGGACCTGGGACCGCGCATACTCCGAATACGCCGATATCAAGGCTCTTTTTGAATAATTTAGTTTTTATTTGAAGAATAATCAACCATTTTGATTTTAATCATAAAAAGTAGAAATCCGCCGATCTTTTCGGCGGATTTCGTTGTTATAAGCGGCTTTTTAGCCGTGAATTGTCCCTCTTCGGAAAACGATATTAATATTTATAAGGGAAGAGGGAAATGTGAATAAAAAATACCGAAAAAAACACAAAACGTTCACATTTTTCTCAGACAGCTTTAAGGTTTGGATGTTAAAATCCAAGAGAAAAGAAAGGAGGGGGACGTTTGGCGTTTACTACCGTTTTCAAGCGATACGAGCTTAAATATATGCTGACGGACGGGCAAAAGGCGCGGCTCTTTCAGCTTATGTCCCGCTATATGGAGGCGGACAGATATCCGAAAAGCACTATCCGAAACGTCTATTTCGACACATACAGCTATCGCCTCATCCGCCGCTCCATTGAGCATCCTCCTTATAAGGAAAAGCTGAGGCTGAGAAGCTATGAGCAGGCGCGGCCCGACAGCGCCGTTTTCATTGAGCTTAAGAAAAAATACGATCACGTGGTGTACAAGCGGCGCCTTTTTATGACGGAGGATATGGCAACGGAGTGGATATCCCGCGGCGCGCCCATCCCCTGCAACACTCAGATAGGGCGGGAGATAGATTATTTCAAAAGCTTTTACGGCGGCCTTTTGCCGAGGGTGTTTCTCTCCTATGACAGAGAGGCCTTCGTCGCCAGCGACGGGAGCGATCTGCGTATCACCCTTGACACGAATATCCTCGCCCGAACAAATGAGCTCTCCCTTGCCTGCGACCCCGGCGGCGAGGAGCTGCTGGAAGACGGGCTGACTTTGATGGAGATAAAGACCTCGGGGGCTATCCCTCTGTGGCTTTGCAGATTTCTTTCCCGCGAGGGGATATACAAGACCTCATTTTCCAAATACGGAACCGCATATAAAAAGCTTATTTTTAATACCTCGGAGGCAAATAATTATGGAAAACCTGTTTAAAGGCATTTTTGATACGGATATGACCGCGGTGGTCTCGGCGGGCAATTTTCTTCTCTGCATCGGAGCGGCTCTCCTTTGCGGACTTTGCGCCGCCCTTTGCTACACCTTCAAGAACAGATATACGAAAAGCTTCGTCGTTACCCTTGCGGTCCTTCCCGCAGTTGTTTGCGTGGTCATTATGATGGTCAACGGCAACGTGGGCGCAGGCGTTGCGGTGGCAGGCGCATTCAGCCTTGTGCGTTTTCGCTCGGCTCCCGGAACTGCAAAGGAGATAGGAATGATATTCCTCGCTATGGGCGCGGGGCTTATCTGCGGTATGGGCTATCTTGCCTACGGCCTGCTCTTCACTCTCATAACCTGCGCGGTATTCCTTCTTTACACGCTTCTCGGCCTTGGCTCAGGCAAGAGTCTCTCAAGGCACAGGACCCTTAACGTCACTATCCCCGAGGACCTGAACTACACCGAGGTTTTCGACGGCATTTTCGCAGAATACGCCAAGGAATGGGAGACCCTTCGGGTGAAGACCGTAAATATGGGAAGTATGTTTCGCATAACCTATAATATCACCCTGAAAGACCCCTCAAGGGAAAAGGAATTTATAGATAAGCTGAGAGAAAGAAACGGAAATCTTGAGATCTCTCTGGCAAAGCAGGACAACCAGATGGCAGAGCTATAAGGTAGGTTAATATGAAAAAAAGAATATTAAGCGTCCTCCTTGCGGCGGCGCTTCTCTTTCTTTGCGCCTGCTCCGATAAAGGGGAGCAGGAAGGCGACGGCGACGCCACCACGGAGATCACGGAGACCAAGGTCAGCGCAACGGCCAATGATATCGCCGAAATGTTTTCAAAAAGAGACCTTGACACAGATTATTCCGATGAAAAAAGCTGCGAGATAATTCTCTCCGACGGCGCGACCGCAGCTGATAGCGATGCCGTCACCATCTCGGGCGACCGCATCACCGTCACCGATGAGGGCACCTATATTATAAAAGGCGCCCTTTCCAACGGAATGATAGTGGTTGATGCGAAAGAGGACAGCAAGGTGCGCCTCGTTCTTGACGGCGCAAGCGTCAGAAGCGAGGAGTGCGCTCCCCTATACGTTTCAGAGGCAGACAAGGTGGTGCTCACCCTTGCCGAGGGCAGCGAAAACACTCTTGAAAACGGCGGCGCCTTTGAAAGCATTGATGATAATAATATAGACGGGACGATATTCTCAAAGGCCGATCTCACGCTGAACGGAGGCGGCAGCCTTACGGTGGTCTCCCCCGCGGGTCACGGCATCGTCTGCAAGGATGATCTCGTCCTGGCGGGCTCAAGCCTTACGGTCAACTGCGCGTCCCACGCCATAGAGGCAAAGGACAGCGTGCGCATAAGAGAGGCGGCTCTCACCCTTTTGGCAGGAAAGGACGGCATCCACGCGGAAAACTCCGATGATGCCACCCTCGGCTTCGTTTACATCCAAAGCGCTGATATCTCCTGCGCCGCCGAGGGGGACGGAATTTCCGCCGCAGCATATATGCAGATAGAGGACGGCACATTTAAGCTGACAACGGGCGGCGGCTGGGAAAACGGCGAGCAGCCCACCTCGGATAACTGGGGCGGCTTTATGGGCGGCATGGGAGGCCCGGTTGGCGGCAGGCGCGGCGGCTTTGGCGCTGTGGGCGAGACCGCCACCGAAGAGGACAGCGAAAGCATCAAGGGCTTGAAGGCCTCGGGCTGTCTCACCGTGAACGGCGGCACCTTTGAGATAAACTCGGCAGACGATGCTATCCATTCAAACGCATCCGTTTATATAAACGGCGGAGAATACATCCTCCATAGCGGAGACGACGGCATCCACGCAGACGAGGAGCTGAGAATAACCGAAGCCACCGTTGATATAAAGGAAAGCTACGAGGGCCTTGAGGGCCTTGATATCAGAGTCCTCGGCGGAAAAATAAGCCTTTCTGCCACCGATGACGGGCTGAATGCCGCAGGCGGAAACGATCAGAGCGGCTTTGGCGGCAACCGAGGCGACACCTTCGGCCGCGGCCCTATGGGCGGTATGGGCGGTATGGGCTCGGCAGGTAACGGCAGCATCGTCATTTCCGGCGGCGAAATATATATAGAGGCCTCTGGCGACGGCATTGATGCAAACGGCACTCTTGAAATAACGGGAGGATATACGGTGGTCTGCGGCCCCACTCAGGGCGATACCGCCACCTTGGATTATGACGTGAGCGCCGTCATCTCAGGCGGCACCTTTATCGGCACGGGCGGCGCAGGTATGGCCCAGACCTTCTCGGATAGCGAGCAGGGCGTTATCGCCGTTTCCGTGGGAGGTCAGTCCGGCGGCGAGGAGATCACCGTTGCAGATAAGGACGGAAACGTTATTGTCAATGCTTCCCCCGCTCTTCCCTTTGCAGTAGTCATAATCTCAAGCCCCGAGCTTGAAAAGGGCGAAAACTATACTCTCTCCATCGGCTCCCTTTCCGATACCGTCACCGCAGGATGACGGCTTTGGTGGTTGACAGGCGGGGCTTTAGTGAAAAGGAGAAACGCCGCTTTTCAATGCGAATATGATGATATCAAAATCCGAATTAATTCTATTCGCACAACGCTTTGCAAGCGAAGCCAAGGAAGCATAAATCGTACATAGCTTGGCAAAAACTTTCGAACTGACAAAGTAAACCAAAGGCAAAAGCCCCAAAAAACAGATGCCCCAAAAATGAGCTCGTTCATTTTTGGGGCATCTGTTTTTCGGGGGCGCCGACGGCGTTGCGGCGTTAAAACGCCGCACTTTTGCCTGTAAGCTTTTGCTGTTCTGTTTTTCGCAAGGTATGGGATGCGCTGCGTCTTCGGTTGGCTTAAAAGCTCAGTTGTCCCGTTTTTAAAAGTTTTTGCCAAGCTTTTTTCAAAAAGCGACCGTATCCCCATCCTAAAATATTCAGCCAAAACAAAAAAGAAACCCGAAAACAGGGTTTCTTTTTTTAAAATGGGAAACATATAAGCCGGGTTCTGTACGGCTTGCGCCGCAGCTGCCATCTATCTCGAATACACATTACTGTGCATCTCCAGCCACCCGCAGAACTGTGTCGGGCAAACACAGACCGTGGTCTGTCTGCATACGGTGTTGCACCGGATAGGGTTTACATTTGCACACAGTTGCCTGTCGTGCCGGTGAGCTCTTACCTCGCCTTTCCATCCTTACTCCTTTTCGCTATGCGAAAAGGGGCGGTCTATTTCTGTTGCACTTTCCCGGAGGTTTCCCTCGGCGGACGTTATCCGTTATCCTGCCCTTCGGTGCCCGGACTTTCCTCACTCTAATACCTTTCGGCGCCATAGAGCGCGGCAGCCCAATTTCCCATATGTATTTTAATTTATAAGGTCGCTTCTGTCAAGCTTTTTATCGTCCTTTTTCTTAAAGGAGAAGCCGTTGCCGTTCACCTCGCTGACGCGGGTAACTATCATAAAGGCATCGGGGTCAACGTCAAGAATGAGGCGCTTTGCGCGGGCAAGCTGGCGGGTGGATATAATGGACATGACCATTTCGCATGCCTCGCCTGAGAGGCCCTTTCTTGAGGAGATGAGGGTCATACCGCGATGCATATCCGTGAGAATAGCGGCGCGGACCTCCTCCATATTGTTGCTGATGACGGAGATCTGTATCTTTTCGTTGCCCATGACCATGACCTGATTGACAACGAAGGAGTTGATAACGATCATAACGATGCCGTAGAGGATCAAGGTGAGGTCGCTCTTGATGATCTGCATACCGATGATAACGACGTCAAAGCAAAGGAGGGTCGTTCCCACGGGGGCTCCCGTAAGCTTATTGATAACGAGAGGAGGGATGTCCATACCGCCGGTGGAGGCACCCGTTCTTGCAACGATTCCGATAGAAACTCCGATAAGCAGGCCTGCCGTTGCGGCGTTAAGGATAAGATCGTCGGGGATGAGCCGATAATTTGAAAAGAGCTTTTCAAAAAGGCCGAGAAAAATAGGGTAGAGCACGGTGCTTGCCGCCGTTGTGATAGCGAAGCGCTTGCCGATGACCACAGCTCCCAGAATGAAGAGGGCCGCGTTTATAACGAAAACGATATAGGCGACCTCGATAGGCCAGGAGTCTGGAATAAATTTTTCAAGAAAAATGGAAATACCCGTAACTCCGCCGACAACGATGCCCGAGGGCATAACGAATGCGGCAACAGCGAAGGCATAGAGCGCATTTCCAAAAACCAGAATAACAGAATTCAAAAGTGTCATAAGCACTTTTCTTTTTTTAATAACAGGTTTTTTCATACTTCCCCTTATAATATTAATAATTTATACATTAAATATACCACTAAGGTCAATTTTTGTCAATGGGGGTATTTTCCCCGTTTTGAATAAAAATTTTCCTCTGCCACGGTTTTGCCCTTTTCGCACTTTTCCTCATTTATGATTATTCAAAAAGGGAAAGGAATATGAAAAAATGAGAAGAAAAAAATCTATGTCTCTGCTGGCTCTGATCCTGAGCCTTATATGTGTTTTTTCCTCCTGCGGCGAGAGCCCCGAGAAAAAAAGAGAGGCAAAAGGGGAGGCCGGGGGCTTTATCATCGTCACCTCCTTCGATGGGGTGGACGTAAGCGTGGGGAAGGCGGCGGCCCTTGCTCTGACGGAGGGGGGATACAGCGTAAAGCTTTATTCCCTCGAAGAGAGTGAGCCCGAAAAAAAGGACCTTGAGAGGGCCGAGGCCGTGCTGACCGTTGGCCGCGAGGTCACGAAGGAGTATTTAAAAAAGGAGCTTTCCGCCCCTCTTTTCTATTGCATTGCAGACGGGGGCGGCACCGTTGGGGGAGATGCTAAGGGAATTGCCCCAACTCTCTCCTCCTCCGCTCTCGGGGATGCGGCAATGATACTTCTCCCCGATGCCCGAAGCTTTACTCTCCTTTCAGGCTCAGAGGGCGGGAGCGACGTTAAGGATTGCTGCGATCTTTTCGATATGGCGGGGGCAGACTACACCGTTGAGGCTCTTGAGGGCAGGATATACGGCGAGGTGCTCCTTTCGGCCCTTGAGTCCGATTGCGATGCCGTCATCCTCCCTGCGGGGGGCCTTGGCAGCAAGAGCAGCGGAGCTGCCGCCCTGCCCTATATTCCCGAGAGCCCCGTTCCCGTTATCGCTCAGGGACACGGCGCCCCCATAAAGGGAGCCTTTGCCACCTTTTGCGTGGACAGCCCCTCCCTCGGCGCTTCTCTTGCCGCCCTCGCGCTCGGGGCTCTGTACGGCGAGGAGGCGGAGTATCCCGAGAGCTATTTCAGGCTTTGCATAAGCGAGAGCCGAGCCGAGGGGAAAGTGGACGAGAGAGCAAGAAAGAATATCAGCGAGTTTTTTGAGGTTCTGTACGTAGAGTGAGACCGCCGTTTCAGCCTTTTTATATATAATTATTTACAAAATTTGCATACGCTATTTATTTTTATTTGAATATAGTGTATAATTGTTGTAACTAATTAATTGTGAGGTGCGTTATGAAACTTGAAAAAAAGCCTTTTTCGGCTGAGCCTTATCTTGAAAGGGCCAAGGAGATCCTTTCTCAGATGACTCTCACGGAGAAGATCGGTCAGCTCAACCTTACGGGCACCGTGCGCAGTCTTGATGAAAATATGATCCGCGAGGCGAAGATCGGAAACTTTCTGAACGTTCCCGACGTTGCAACGGCAAACCGCCGCCAGAGGATCGCCATAGAGGAAACGAGACTTGGTATTCCTCTCCTTATCGGACACGACGTTGTTCACGGCGACAGAACTCTCTTCCCCATTCCTCTTGCAACCAGCGCAAGCTGGGATATGGAGAGGATCGAAAAGTGCGAGATGCTTGCCGCAAAGGAGGCATACCACGAGGGCATCAACTGGATATATTCTCCCATGATAGATATAACCCGCGAGCCCCGCTGGGGCAGAATTGCCGAGGGCGCAGGCGAGGATAAGTTCTTCGGCTCTTGCGTTGCGCAGGCAAGAGTCCGCGGATTTCAGACGATAAATCCCGAAACGGGATACCCCTATACCGCCGCCTGCTTCAAGCATTATTGCGGCTACGGACTGAGCGAAGCGGGCCGCGATTACGAGGCCTGCGATATCAGCGACAGAACTCTCCATTCAGAGTATCTCCCCGTATATAAGGCGGCAGTCGATGCGGGAAGCATCACCTGTATGTCCTCCTTCAACTCCATGAACGGCGACCCCGTTTCAGGCTCTCATTATTATCTGACGGAGCTTCTCCGCGATGAATGGGGCTTTGAGGGCATGGTGGTCTCCGACTGGACCTCTATCTATGAGCTCGTTAAGCACAGAGTTGCCAAGGACGGAAAGGATGCGGCTCATATGGCTATCCTTGCAGGCAACGATATGGATATGCACTCCGACGTTTATCTCAATTATCTTGAGGAGCTTGCGGCGGAGGACCCCGCAGTGCTTGAGGCTATTGACAAGAGCGTGCTCCGCGTGCTCGTAACAAAGCTTGCCATCGGCCTTTTCGAGAATCCTTACAGAGATGAGGATGCGATGAAATACTTCCTCTGCGAGGAAACGAGAGCGGCGGCCCGCGATATGGGCGCACACTCTGCGGTCCTTCTCAAGAATGAGAATAAGACCCTTCCCCTTTGCAAGAATGAAAAGAAGAAGTATCTCCTCACGGGCCCTATGGCAGACGAGCGCTTTGAGGCTATCGGCCTCTGGGGTGGCCGCGGCGACGTTAACACCATCGTCACCATAAAGAATGCCCTTGAGGCAGAGGAGAACGTTGAGATAGTTTATTATAAGGGCTGCGATTTCCCCGTGGACGACTGTAACGTCAGCACCGATGGCTTTGCCGAGGGCGTTCGTCTGGCAAAGGAGTGCGACGGTATCATCTTCGCCTGCGGCGAGCCCGTTCACTGGGCAGGAGAGCACGGCGGAAGAGCCGAGATAGACCTCCCCGTTCCTCAGAATGATTATCTGAAGGCTCTGAAGAGCGCAGGAAAGCCCATCATCTCCGTGCTTCTCACAGCGCGTCCCCTTGCCTGCACCACCCTTGACAGCATTTCCGATGCCGTTCTTCTCGGATGGCACGCGGGAATAGAGGCAGGAAACGCAGTTTGCGATCTGCTCTTTGGCCGCGTATCTCCCTCAGGCCGTCTCCCCGTGACCTTCCCCCGCGCAACGGGTCAGATACCTCTCTATTATGCAAGCCTTCCCGGCGGCCGTCCCCGCGGAAGCGACGGTATCTCCCGCCACCGCTTTACTGAGGATGCTCCTCTCTACTGCTTCGGCTACGGACTTACCTACGGCGAGGTGGAATACGGCGAGGTAGCTATTGAAAACCCCGCAATTCGTGACGGCGAAGAGCTTAAGGCATCCGTAACCGTTAAGAATATCAGCGATACGGATATCGAGGAGGTAGTTCAGGTCTACTTCTGCGATCTCGTTTCCTCTCTTGAAACTCCCGATAAGCTCCTTTGCGATTTTGAAAAGGTAGCTCTCAAGGCAGGCGAGGAAAAGACCGTGACCTTCTCTATCCCCACGGAGCGCTTTGAGCTGACAACGAAAAAGCTCACCCGAGTTCTTGAGCCCGGCGATTTCCGCCTCTATATAGGAGGAAATTCCGATACCTGGAACAGCGCTGACTTTGAAGTGATCAAATAACAAAAAGAAGACCGCCGTTTCGGCGGTCTTCTCTGCTTGTCGATAAAGGTATCGACAAGCTGACCTCGGGCTGTCGAGAAGGATGCAGAAGCCGTGAATTGTCCGTCGTCGGCGTACAAAGGTACGACAGAGGGACAATTCGCGGCTAAAAAGCCGC